>NZ_CP113162.1:2006970-2323087 GCF_029030725.1 [Pseudomonas] carboxydohydrogena | reverse complement strand
TCGCAATCCGCTCGTCTCTCCGGGCATTCTCGGTGTTCTCGGTGGCGCGGGCTTCGGCGCAGCGCTCGGGATTCTCCTGTTCGGCAATTGGGCGCTGATCCAGCTTTCCGCTTTCGGCATGGGACTTGCGGCAGTTGGTGTTGGCCTGCTGATCGCCAATCTGTTTGGTCAGGCCTCCATGATCATGCTGGTGTTGGGCGGAATGATTTCCGCCGCGTTGTTCACCTCGGCGCTGTCAATCGTCAAATATACGGCCGATCCCTACGAGCAGTTGCCGGCGATTGTGTACTGGCTGATGGGTAGCCTTGGCGGCATCGACATGACGCAGATTCGGTGGGCGATGATTCCGATTCTCGGCGGCCTCGTCGTGCTGGTGCTGTTCGGCCGGGCGCTTGATGCGTTGTCGATGGGCGACGACGAGGCGCGGGCGCTTGGCGTTCCCGCGCAGCAGGTACGCTATGGCGTGATCGGCGCCGCGACGCTGGTATCCGCATTATCGGTGTCGCTTGCCGGGATGATTGGATGGATCGGACTCGTGGTCCCGCATGTGATGCGGCTTGCACTCGGTCCCGGTAATGCCCGGCTGTTGCCCGCCAGCGCATTTGCCGGAGCGATCTTCCTGATCGCCGCCGATTGTCTGTCGCGCAGCATCACGCGTTCGGAAGTTCCGATCGGTATCCTCACTGAATTGCTCGGCATTCCGGTCTTCATTATCGTGTTGCGCCGGGCGCGGCAAAGCTGGACATGATGACCACCGTGCAATTCGCTGAATGCCTTGAGGCGCACGCCGTGCATTTCCTGCGCGGAACCCGCATCATTCTCGACGACATTACCATCAGCTTGCGCTCGGGCGAGATCGTTGCGTTACTTGGTGCCAACGGCGCGGGCAAGAGCACGCTGTTTCGTATCCTGCTTGGCTTTCTGGCGCCAGCGCAAGGCGAGGTAAGACTCGATAACAGGCCGCTCGGTGAATTTTCACGCCGGGCACTGGCGCAGCGTATCGCCTATGTTCCGCAGGCCCATGTCGCTCCGTTTCCCTACAGCGTACGCGACGTGGTGATGCTCGGGCGTCTCGCCGAAACCGGAATCTTCCGTGCGCCCAAGGTGTCCGACCGTCATGTGGTGAATGAGGTTCTCGACCGTCTTGCGATTATGTCGCTTGCCGAACGCCCCTATACCGAGATCTCCGGCGGCGAACGGCAACTGACGCTGATCGCGCGTGCGCTTGCGCAGGGTGCAAGTATTCTCGTTATGGATGAGCCGATGACCGGACTCGACTATGGCTATCAGGTTCGCCTGTTGCAGCACCTTATCGATCTGGCGGAAAGAGGCCACACGATTTTTTTCAGCACGCATAATCCTGAACACGCTGTGCAAGCAGCAAGCCGAATTGCGGTGCTGCGGGATGGCGTTATCATGGCGGACGGTACGCCAAAAGAGATCATCACCCCACAGTTGATCCGTACGCTTTACGGTGTTGCAGTATCTACCCTGACTAATGCGGAAGGCCAGATGGCGATCGTACCGGCGATGGGGCGGCTACCACCAGCGTACGGCTGAGTAAGGTTGTCGCAGACGATGAGCGCGCCGGAGAGTATGTCCATGTTCTTTTTCAAGGTCGGTTGCCTAACATCTCCTCAATCTGTGGTTTTGTGAGAGAGGTCTTGAAAAAGGTGGTGTAGAACGCGGCGACTTCGTCGCGGATGTCCCAATCCCTGAACAGGTCAGGATGAATAAGCTGTGCCGCCCACAGCACCGTCAGCGGCTGTTCTACCGTGCGGTTGCCCCATAGATGTACGCCGGTGGGTATTGCTGCGACGCGATGGTTGCGGATCGCGGAGACGGTGGCGAGACGTGGATCGGCATAGGCCTCGACGACTTCAGCCGCACTACTCACAATCATCACCTGAGGATCCCAGGCAAGAACTTGCTCGCGGGAAAAAGTCAGCGCTTCGGAAGGGCGTTCGCCCTCGGTTACACTGCGGCCACCCGCCTTGGTGATCCACCATTCGGCGATCAGATGCGGTTGGGTCATGTTCTTGAGGCTGACGTAAAGTACGCGTGGCCTCTGTGCCGGTTGTTGCGCCAGCCGGGTTGCGATTTTATCAAGCGTTGTATCGAAGTAGTTGCAATAGGCCTCGGCGGCGTCAGGCTTTCCATAAATCTGGCCAAGCAGTCGCATTACGGCCTTCACATCCTCCGGCTGTCGCCATGCCAGGAATATCCCCGGCACATGAGCGAGTGCGACGCGCTCTGCGGTCTGACGATCCATGGTGAAAACAACATCGGGCTTTGTCTCGACCAGTTCCTCCAGCAAGGGCGCGCCGCCGCCACCCTGAAGTACGGGGCGTTGCGCCAAATCCGGATCGACAAGATATTGCATGCGCCAGCGTGGACCGGACAGGTTCGGCGGCAGGCCGTTGACCAGCGACTTAGCCTCGCCAAGTGCAAAGACGAAACTGTTGATCACCGGAACAGGACCGATGGTGGCAACGCGCGATACATGATCGGCGATGGTCACATCGCGTCCAGACATATCGGTGATGATGCGTTCAGCGAACGAATATGTCGTCCACATCATGGCTGCCGCGGCACACGTTAAACGTGTAACGGATACGGACAGGCGGAATCGTTTGCGCTGGATCAAATCGGTCCTCTCAATCACGAACGGTGAGCTTTTTTCACGAATTAACGGCGTGATATTGCACGCGATGCTTGACGTCACGAAATCCTTTCTATTATGAGCGTTATGTCATTACGACACATAACGGCTTGCAGTATCCGCGTCACGGGCTCAAGCCGTTCCGCTTTATCGATCGGGGTCATGCGCTGAGGCGCAGGGAATGATCGAAGGCGATCTCTGTGGGATGGGGCCACATGGATCGTACTGGCGGCAGATGACTGTACCGGGGGGTACAGCGATTTTCACAAACATTGCGAACGAGGCGGTGCGCTCACGCGCGTCGTCGCGGGGATAATTGGGGGCTAATATCGTGAAGGGAACTCTGTTCGCGGCTGCCTTGCTTGGCGGCGTGTCATGTTACACGCTGACATTGGCACAGGCGCAGGATGCGCAAAAACTTCCGCAGGTGACCATCACCGCCGAGGGGCAACCGAAAAATGCGCAGCAACGTGCAACGCAAAACGCGCGGCGTACCGCGCGTCGCAAACGTCAGGTTGCGCGGCAAAATCAGCCGCCGGCTCCGCCACAACAGCCGCAGCCCATTGTTGGCGTCTTGGCGCCGCAAAATCAGATTCTCTCTACCTCACCGCAACCCGCCGGTGTCGGCAGCGTAACAGGGCAGGGCATTGCCATCCTCGGCGGCCCGGGACAAACCAGCTTCTATCAGGCTCTAACCATGATGCCTTCGGTGCTGGTCGAAAGCCCAGATCCGTATGGCCTTAGCCCGACGCGCAATATCAGCATTCGCGGCAAGGGCGACTTCCATCTCTCGAAGAACATCGAGGGATTGCCGATCATGGGTATCGTCGGTGGTACTGATCTCTACGATCTGGAAAATATCAGAAGGATTGATGTCTATCGCGGCGCAGTACCATCCGATCAGGGGCTTGGTCTGTCCAACGCATCGGGCGTGGTCAACCAACTGATACTTGGTCCGCAGGACAAGGCCGGCGTGCTAGGGCGCCAAGCATTTGGATCGGATAGCTTCTACAAGACTTTCGTGCGCGTCGATACCGGTCTGTTGCAGGAGACAGGAACGAAAGCGTTCATCTCCGGATCGAACATCGATACCGACAAGTGGAAGGGCGCAGGCGGCATCCAGCGTCAGAATGTCACCCTGGGTGTCAATCAAGCGGTTGGCGAACAGATCACCGTCGATCTCAATGCCGTTTACAACAAGTATGACGGCAACACCTATCGCGCGCTAACCTATGCCCAGGCGCAGGATATCCGCCGCAATTACATGATAGACTATAACACTGCTCTGACCGGCAATGCGGCGACCGACGTAAACTACTATAAATACAACCGCGTCATGGCTGAGGATGTCGCAGTCTTCGGCAAGGTCGATTACAATTTTGCGCCGGGCCAGCATCTGGTGATCAAGCCATATTTCTGGAACAATAATGGCGTCAACTATTCGGCATCTGGTACATCGGTCCAGATATGGCGTCAGCAGAACCAGAACGTCGGCAACGTTGCCGAATATCAGGGTAAGTTCGCGACCGGTACCGATGTGGTCGCCGGTTACTGGTGGCAGGCGATGCAGCCGCCGCCGCCACCCACCGATCAGCGTCTTTTTACCGTCAATAGCAGTGGTGGTCTTACATTCTCGAAATGGTCGAGCCTTGCGCGCATCGACGATTTCATGGTCAACAGCCCGTATGTTCAGATCTCCCAGAAATTCGGCGCGACCTTCCTGACTGCCGGCGTGCGCTATATGAATCTCGGAGCGCCGCGGATGCAATATTACAACACGGCAGGCATTCCCGACGGCACTTATGATCAGGCGCTGGCGACCAATCCGGCACTTAATCCAAACGCAACGGTTCAGGCTCGTGATTATAACGAGTGGCTGCCGAATATCGCAGTCCGACACGACATCAACGCGGCGCTCAGCGCCAACCTGTCTTATGGCCGCCGGTTTGGTCGCCCGGACTGGGGCCCGCAGGCGAACAACTTCATCAACAACCAATCGGCATTTACCAGCAAGGGTTACACGCTACAGATGCTGGTGGACAGGGTGCGGCCTGAAATCGCCGATCAGGTTGACGCTTCGCTACGTTACAACAACAACGGCCTGACCATCGTGCCGACCGTATTTTATGCCAAGCACCAGAACAGACAGGTCAAGATTATCGATCCATCGATCGGGTCCAACATCGCTTACTATCAAGGCACCGGTTCCAGCACCGAATATGGCGCTGAGCTCGAGGTTTCCTACGCCTTGACCGAGCGTCTCGCGGTGTTCGGCACCGGCACCTGGGCCTCCGAGACATTCGATCAGGACACGCCTACCTTGAGTAATGGTGCGATGCTTGCGACCAAGGGAAAACAACTTCCCAACACCCCGCAGGTCATGGTCAAGGGCGGCGCCATGTATCAATGGGCTGGCCTCTCGGTTACGCCTGTTGTCCGCTATATTGGTCCACGCTTTGGCAATGCGGCGGATACCGAGCGAGTGCCGGGATATACGGTGGCGGACTTCACCGCGTCCTACGATATTGGCCGGCACGTCGGCATCGATTCGTTCAAGGCGAGCATCTCGGTGCTCAATGTCTTCAATCGCCGCTATATTTCGCAGATCACGCCGAACGATACGGACCTCAGCGCCGGCGCCAACTATTATGCCGGCGCCCCGCGCACGGTAGTGGGCTCTCTGACGATGAAGTTCTGATTAAAAGAACCGGCGTTCCTTGCGGTGCGCCGGTTCAGCTTCTTCAGATTTAGGCTGTTGCCAGTGCTTTTTCGAGGCGCGGCCGCAGTACATTCCCCATCAGATCGAGCGAGCGCTCGAGCAGGGGCAGTGGAAGAAAGCCGAAGAAGGCCGACAGCGCGTTAAGATAGGTCACGCCAAGTTCGTTGTGCAGCGCCATGAATTTCTCCGCGCAGGTTTCCGGCGAGCCCACGATGACCATGTCGCGGTAGAAATTTTCGGGTTCGAGGCGCGCTTCGTCGATCACGCCTTCGCGCTTGAATAGACCGAAGCCCTTCAGCCGCGTCGTCAGCTTCTCGATAGTCGGCCACAATTCCTTGCGTGCCGAGGCATCGGTTTCACTGACATAGACAAAGCGGCCAAAGGGTACGTGAGCGGGATCGCCACCCGCATCGACGTAAGCCTGCATCAGACGGCGCTGGTTCGGCATGCTGATGATGCCGTGACAGATGATCCTGTGGCCAGCTTGCGTTGACCAGGCAGCGGTCTCGTTGGTGTTGGTGCCGATATAAATCGGCGGGTGCGGTTTCTGGACCGGCTTGGGTTCGATGGAGTAGCTTTCGTTGCCGAATGGAAGATTACCGGCCGCCCAGGCGCGAGGCAGGAATGTCAGCATTTCCTTGAAATAATCGGAAGTGCCTTCGGGACTGACACCGTAGGCGTTGAGATAACGAGGGTTGTTGCCGCGGGAGATGCCAAGATCAACTCGGCCATCCGACAGGACATCGAGTGTAGCGATTTCCTCGGCGAGGCGAACGGGATTATGCAGCGCTGCCAGAAGTACCGAAAAACCGACCCGAAGACGTTTTGTCCGCGCGAGGATAGCTGAGGCCAGAATCAGTGGGGAATGACATCGTCGTCCCTCGACTTCGACGATGCTCCCCTGGAAATGCTCCTCGTTTAGCCATATCCCGGTGAACCCCAGTGCCTCGACCTTCTGGGCAAGGTCGAGAATTTGGGAAGAGGAAATAGATTCCAGCCCACCGCCACAGCCTGACAGGCCGATCTTGAAGCTGCGGGAACTTCGGGGCGTAGCTATCAGCCTCTGAGTGCTGTGGGAGGTTATGGACGGTGCATCCAGGCCATCGGTCATCGGGAACTTCCTAAAGCTTCAGTGTATCTATTCATATACGGTGAAGAGGTACAGATGGAAATTTTGCGGCAAATTTTGCCAGTGACCCCGCGGGATTAGTTTTGGCGGCGGCCCTCTTGGTTGGGGTCATATTTTATCTTCCGGCAGGGACCGGAGATGGCCTGCGCGAATCTGCACGATAATGCCGCAAAGCCATGAGCTTTAAATTTTTCGCAAGCTCTCACACCGGAGAACGGTTCGATCAGTCCTCCCGCCCCAGCCAGCATCATAAAAAAAGCTGCCATGACGGCAGCTTTTTCTTTTCCGGGATCAAAACTCACATCGGCGCGGGACTTCACTCCCAGCTTAGCGCACCGCCGTTCTGATATTCGATCACGCGGGTCTCGAAGAAGTTCTTCTCCTTCTTCAGGTCCATCGCTTCCGACATCCACGGGAACGGGTTCTCCGTTTCCGGGAACACGGGCGTGAGGCCGATCTGCGCGCAACGGCGGTTGGCGATGAAGTGCATGTACTGTTCGCACAGCGCCGCGTTCAGCCCGAGGAAGCCGCGCGGCATCGTATCGCGTCCATAGGCGGCCTCGAGTTCGGCGGCCTCGCGGATCATGCCGCGCACTTCTTCCTGAAACGCCTTGGTCCAGAGGTGCGGGTTTTCCAGCTTGATCTGGTTGATCACGTCGATGCCGAAATTCAGATGAATCGACTCGTCGCGCAGGATGTACTGATACTGCTCGGCGATGCCGACCATCTTGTTGCGGCGGCCGAGCGAGAGGATCTGCGCGAAGCCCGTGTAGAACCACATGCCCTCGAACACGACATAGAAGGCGACGAGATCGCGCAGGAACGATTGATCGGCTTCCACCGTACCCGTTTTGAAATCGGGGTTGTCGAGGTTCTGGGTATGCTTGAGCGCCCACGCCGCCTTGTCGGTGATCGATGGCACCTCGCGGTACATGTTGAACAGCTCACCCTCATCGAGGCCGAGGCTTTCCACGATGTACTGGAAGGTGTGGGTGTGCACGGCTTCCTCGAACGCCTGACGCAACAGATATTGCCGGCATTCGGGATTGGTGAGATGGCGGTAGATCGCCAGCACGATGTTGTTGGCGACAAGGCTCTCGGAGGCCGCGAAGAATCCGAGATTGCGCTTGATGGCGCGGCGCTCGTCGTCGGTCAGTCCGTCACGCGACTTCCACAACGCGATGTCCGCCTGCATCGAGACTTCGGTCGGCATCCAGTGATTGTTGCAGCCTGAGAGATACTTCTCCCAAGCCCACTTGTATTTGAGCGGCAGCAATTGATTGACGTCGGCGCGGCAATTGATCATCCGCTTCTCGTCAACCGAGACGCGGCCGCCGGCGCGGTCGATCTCGCCGAGGCCGGTCTGCTCCGTTGGTTGTTCGGTGTTGAACACGACGGCGGGTGATGGCTTGGATGTGTTTGAATCGGACCAGTCGAGCATGGTGGTTTCCTTTCTTGTTCTTATTGGCAGGCTTCGCAGTCGGGATTGTCGATCGAGCAGGCCTTGACGCCATCGAGATCGGGCGCGGTGCCGTTCGGAACGACAATGGGCGCATGGGCCAGCATTCCCGATGCGGAGACTGCGTTGAGCTTGCCGTCTGTGCCCTTCAGCGTCGATTTCTCGACATGCGTGGCGCTACGCGAACGCAGGTAGTAGGTGGTCTTGAGACCAAGCTGCCACGCAAGGCGATAGAGTTGATCGAGCTTCTTGCCCGACGGATTGGCAATGTAGAGGTTGAGCGACTGCGCCTGGTCGATCCATTTTTGCCGCCGCGCGGCGGCCTGGACGAGCCAGGTGGTGTCGATCTCGAACACGGTCGCGTAAAGTGCCTTGAGATCGTCCGGCACGCGATCGATCTGGCCGACGCTGCCATCGAAATATTTCAGGTCGGACACCATCACCTCATCCCACAGTCCGCGCGACTTCAGGTCGCGGACCAGGAATTCGTTCACGACGGTGAAGTCGCCAGACATATTCGATTTGACGTAAAGGTTCTGGTAGGCGGGCTCGATCGACTGTGTGACGCCGCAGATGTTGGAGATCGTGGCGGTCGGCGCGATCGCCATTACATTGGAGTTGCGCATGCCGTCCTTGCGGACACGCTCGCGCAGACTTCCCCAGTCCAGCGTCGTGGAGTCGTTGAGCGGTGCGCCGTCGCGCGCCTTTGAGAGAATGGCGATGGAGTCGATCGGCAGAATGCCTTGCGACCACAGCGAGCCGTCGAAAGAGGGATAGCGGCCACGCTCGCAGGCGAGATCGACCGAAGCCGAGATCGCATGATAGCTGATGATCTCCATGCTCTCGTCGGCAAAGGCGACGGCGGCTTCCGAGACAATCGGAATTCGTTGCACATGCAGCGCATCCTGAAAGCCCATCAGGCCGAGACCGACCGGGCGGTGCTTCAGATTGGAACGCCGCGCCTCCGGAATGGTGTAGAAATTGATGTCGATGACGTTATCGAGCATCCGCACAGCGGTCGTGATCGTGCGCTTCAACTTGTCCTGATCGAGCCCCTTGGGCGTTGCGTGGTTCAGCAGGTTGATCGAGCCGAGATTGCACACCGCGACTTCGTCCGCCGAGGTATTGAGCGTGATCTCGGTGCACAGGTTCGAGGAATGCACCACGCCGGCATGCTGCTGCGGCGAGCGCAGGTTGCAGGGGTCCTTGAACGTGATCCACGGATGTCCGGTCTCGAACAGCATGGTCAGCATCCGCCGCCACAGATCGGTGGCGCGCACCTGCTTAAACACGCGCATCTCGCCGCGCGCGGCTTTCGCTTCATAGGCTTCATAGGCGGCTTTAAAGGCCGGGCCGTAGAGATCGTGCAGGTCCGGCGTTTCGTCGGGCGAGAACAGCGTCCATTCGCCGTCGGCCTCGACGCGCTGCATGAACAGGTCGGGCACCCAGTTGGCGGTGTTCATGTCGTGGGTGCGGCGGCGGTCGTCGCCGGTGTTCTTGCGCAGGTCGAGGAATTCCTCGATGTCGATGTGCCAGGTCTCGAGATAGGCGCACACCGCGCCCTTGCGCTTGCCGCCCTGATTGACGGCGATGGCGGTATCGTTGGCGACTTTCAGGAACGGTACCACGCCCTGGCTTTCGCCGTTGGTGCCCTTGATGTGTGCCCCCAAGCCGCGCACCGGGGTCCAGTCGTTGCCGAGCCCGCCGGAATATTTCGCCAAGAGCGCGTTGTCCTTCACCGCCTTGAAGATGCCATCGAGGTCGTCGGCGACGGTGGTGAGGAAGCACGAGGAGAGCTGCGGGCGCAGCGTGCCGGAATTGAACAGTGTCGGCGTCGAGGCCATGAAGTCGAATGACGACAGCAGATTGTAGAATTCGATCGCGCGCGCCTCGCGGTCGATCTCGCGCACGGCGAGGCCCATCGCCACGCGCATGAAGAACGCTTGCGGCAGTTCGATGCGCGCGCCGTGAACATGCAGGAAATAGCGGTCATAGAGCGTCTGCAAGCCGAGGAACTGGAACAGCATGTCGCGTTCCGGCTTCAGCGCGCGAGCAAGCCGGGTGAGATCGAAGCGGCCCAATTCAGGATCGAGCAGTTCGGATTCGATGCCGGTCTTGACGTAGGCCGGGAAATATTCGGCATAGCGCGTCGCCATGTCGGATTGCGCGGCGCTGGTGGGCGTGCCGTGCACGAAGCTCAGAACCTCGCTGCGCAGCTTGTCGAGCAGCAGCCGCGCGCTGACATAGGCGTAGTTCGGCTCCTGTTCGACCAGCGTGCGCGCGGCCATGATCGAGGCGAGCGCGAGTTCGTCCTGGCTGATGCCGTCATAAAGGTTGCGGCGGGCTTCCGTCAGCACCGGCGCGGGATCGACGGCGTCCAGACCTTCGCAGGCTTCGCGGATGATGAGTTCGAACCGCTTGAGGTCGAGTGGCACGCGGGTGCCGTTCGCCAGCGTCATATGCAGAGCAGGTTCGCTCGAAGCGGGCGCGGCGGTCTTCTCGGCCGCGCGTTCGCGGGCGCGTTCCTCGCGGTAGAGCACGTAGGCGCGCGCCACCTTGTGGTGCTCGCTGCGCATCAATGCGAGTTCGACCTGATCCTGCACATCCTCGATGTGGAAGGTGCGGCCTTCGCCGAGACGGCGGGTGAGAGTGGCGACGACCTCGCGGGTGAGTTGCTCGACCGCCTCATGCACGCGTCGCGATGCGGCCGCCGTGTGCCCCTCGACCGCGAGGAACGCCTTGGTCATCGCGATGGAAATCTTCGACGGGTCGAAGCGCGAGACGGTGCCGTTGCGCCGGATGATCTGCATCGCCGGTTCGCTCGGCGAGGGCGCCAGTGAATCGAGACTCAGCTGGATGAGCGGTGCTTTTTCAGTTTTGGCGGTTTGCAGGTTCAGCGACATCGACAGGCCCCGTGATGCGGATTTCAGAAGGCGGGGAGTCGAGGCGCTTGAGCGCTCGGCGAGATGCCGATTGCTGGCGGCCTTCGGACACCCCGTCCGTGGACGTTTGTTTCGGTGTCGCGGCAGGTCTCCTGGCTTGCAGGTCGGTGCGGCTTCTTTGTCTTCCCGGCCAAGGCCAGTGACGTAATGGCGAAGCAGCTCGCTGCTGACAGTTGCGGGGGCAGCGCCGGATTTCCGCATCGGAACGCGGTTCACCGGCTTCCCTCTTAGCCACTAGATTTTGAGACCTAGTGGAACCGTGACACCTATATGTGGTGATCTTTAGCTGAAAGAGTCAAGAAAGGATTAAAATGGTCCCCGCTATCCCCGGAGCCAGACTGCGGCCGGGTGAAAACCTCAAGCCTTTCAGCGCCGATGAGAGTGCTGCGATTCTGGGGCTGTGGCCAAGGACATTCGGTGAGGGTGCCTGGTTCCATCCGGATCGTCCGAATCGGGCGCGCTTTACGGATACGGAGGCTCTCATTAGATAGAGGCTTCACAGACAGAGCCTTCGACAGGCGAGCCACGCAATGACCGATTTCGTTCGACCGATTCTCAATCCGCCGGGTGGGCAGAAGAAGGTTCTCCTGCATTCGTGCTGCGCGCCGTGCTCGGGCGAGATCATGGAGGCGATGCTCGCCTCCGGCGTCGATTACACGATCTTTTTCTACAACCCGAACATTCATCCCGAGCGTGAATATCTGTTGCGCAAGGATGAGAACGTACGCTTCGCCGAGAAGCATGGCGTCGGTTTCATCGATGCCGATTATGACAAGGATAACTGGTTTGCGCGCGCCAAGGGTATGGAGTGGGAGCCGGAGCGTGGTGCGCGTTGCACCATGTGCTTCGACATGCGGTTCGAGCGCACCGCGCTGTATGCCCACGAACACGGTTTTCCGGTCATCACCAGTTCGCTCGGCATCTCGCGCTGGAAGAACATGGCGCAGATCAACGATTGCGGAAAGCGCGCGGCCGCCAAGTACGACGGCATCGAGTATTGGGATTACAACTGGCGCAAGGGCGGCGGCTCGGCGCGCATGATCGAGATCAGCAAGCGCGAGGAATTCTACCAGCAGGAATATTGCGGCTGCGTCTATTCGCTGCGCGATACCAATGCCCACCGCCGGGCCTGCGGGCGGGAACCGATCGAGCTGGGCGTGCAGTATTACGGACGTGCGCCGGCGGAGAAGGATTAGGTTATTGTTTTAATACGATATATTTTCTTGAAGCGCTCCGGGTGCGACACAAGGCGCACATTTGAGGCGGCTCAAAGAGCGGCGCGCAGTGTCTGGTAGGCATACGGGATCGACCATAAGGAGCATCCCATGCTGACTGGCCAGATCATGACACAGAACGTCATCACCGTTTCGCCTGAAACGACAGTGGCTGCCGCCGCCGAGACCATGCTTGATCATCACATCAGCGGCCTGCCTGTCATTGAAAATGGCAAGCTGATAGGCATCGTCACCGAAGGCGATTTCCTGCGCCGCGCCGAGATTGGCACCGGGCATGGCAAGCGTCCGAGCTGGCTGCAATTCCTTCTCGGCAGCGGCCGCGCAGCGGCGGATTACGTTCAGGCGCATGGGCGCAAGGTGAGGGACGTGATGACGCGCGATCCCTGGACGGTGAGCGAAAGCACTCCGTTACAGGACCTCGTGACGACAATGGAAGCCCACCGCGTCAAACGTCTTCCGGTGATGCGGGACGGGAAGCTGGTCGGCATCGTCGCGCGAGCCAACCTGCTGCGGGCCATCTCGACGGTGGCGCGTGATGTCACCGGCCCTGCGGCGAGCGACGAAGACGTCCGGGCACGGCTGATTGTCAAGTTGATGGAAGCGGATTGGCGGCCGGATGGTTTGCAGGTCGCGGTGCGCGACGGTGTCGCACATCTGCATGGCATCATCACCGACGATCGGGCACGTCAGGCGGTCATTGTCGCCGCCGAAACCACGCCCGGCGTCACGGCGGTGCGCGATCATCTGATTCTTCTTCGCAGTTGGGCCGGCGTCTACGCATTGTCACCGGAAGATCAGGCCGCGCGAGACCGCGCTGGATAATGAACGTGGCGCGTGACCGGCGTTCGCGCTGCCGGTAGAGCCAATGTAACGGCCGTTGTGACCGCCGGCCGGCGTGTCGCGGCGGGCCGCTGGCTGCGCGGTATCAATGCCCACCGCCAGGCCTGCGGGCGAGAGCCGATCGAGCTTGGGGTCATGTTCTATGGGCAGGATTCCACCGGGGGCGGGTGACAATCCCACCCTCCGCGCGTTGACTGATTTTTGCGTTGCGCCATATTCCCGACCGTCGTGGTCTTCGCCTTCTCCGTGAGGCGAAGCTAAGAGGGAAGCCGGTGCGGCGTTGCAACGCCTAGTCCGGCGCTGCCCCCGCAACTGTCAGCGGCGAGCCTGCATCCATTCGTGTCACTGAAGCATTCGCTTTGGGAAGACGGGTGTGGGCCGCGACCCGCAAGCCAGGAGACCTGCCGCGACGAGATGTTTCCACGGGCGGGGTGTCCGGTGGGCGCAGTCCTTGGGGTGCCTTGTGCGCCTTGGCTGGTGTGCGCGCATTTCATCCCCGCTGTTTCTCGCACCTACGGGGTCGAAGCCATGTCGAATTCGTCAACCTCTGCCACTCTTGCCGTCGCCACGCTCGGTACGCCGCGCATCGGTCCGCGCCGCGAACTGAAAACCGCACTGGAAAATTTCTGGGCGGGCAAGATCGATGAGAAAAGCCTGCTCGCAACCGCCGCCGAACTGCGTGCCGCGAACTGGGCACGCCAGAAGGCGCGCGGCGTCACCGTGATTCCGTCGAACGACTTCTCGTTCTACGATCAGGTGCTCGACACCAGCGTGATGGTCGGCGCCATTCCCGCGATCTACGGCTGGAAGGGCGGCAACGTGCCGCTTGCAACCTACTTTGCGATGGCGCGCGGCGCGGAAGGCGGCTCCGAAACCTGTGCGCACGGCCATGCCCACCATACCGGCCACGGCGTTCCCGCGCAGGAGATGACCAAGTGGTTCGATACCAACTACCACTACATGGTGCCGGAATTCGAAAAGGGACAGACATTCTCACTGTCCTTGACCAAGCCGGTCGATGAATACAAGGAGGCGAAGGCGCTCGGTTATCAGACGCGCCCGGTGCTGGTCGGTCCCGTCACTTTCCTCAAGCTCGGCAAGAGCAAGGATGCATCCCTCAATCCGCTGTCGCTGATCGATGCCCTGCTGCCGGTGTATGTCGATGTGCTGAAGAAGCTCGCGGCCGAAGGCGCGACATGGGTGCAGCTCGACGAGCCGTGCCTCGTGCTCGATCTCGACAAGACGGCGCGCGACGCGCTGGCGAAAGCCTATGCGACGATCGCCCGCGAGGTGCCCGGCATCAAGGTGATGCTCAACACTTATTTCGGCGCGCTCGGCGACAATTTCGATGCCGCGCTGGCGCTGCCGGTGGCGGGCCTTCATCTCGACCTGATCCGCGCGCCGGAACAGCTTGAGGCAGTGCTCGCGAAAGCGAAGCCGGATCTCGTGCTTTCGCTCGGCGTGATCGATGGCCGCAACGTCTGGCGCGCCAATCTGCCGGCCATTCTCGACCGGATCGAACCGGTCGTTGCCAAACGAGTCAGCGACAAGATCGAGATTTCGCCGTCGTGCTCGCTGTTGCATGTGCCGATCGATCTCGATGCCGAGACCGCGCTCGATGCCGACGTGCGGAGCTGGCTTGCGTTCTCGCTGCAAAAGATGAGCGAGCTGTCCGAGTTGGGCAGGGCGCTGGCCTCCGGCCGCGCCAGCGTCGCCGCCGAACTCGATGCATCCGCCGCCGCGGCCGCCGCGCGCAAGACCTCGCCGAAGGTCAACAACAAGGCTGTCGCCGAACGCCTCAAGGCGGTGACGCCGGAGATGGCAAAGCGCAAGAGCGCGTTCGCGGCGCGCGCGAAAGCACAGCGTGCGAAATTCGGCCTGCCGGCTTTCCCGACCACGACGATCGGCTCGTTCCCGCAAACCAGCGAAGTGCGCAAGGCGCGCGCGGCCCACGCCAAGGGCGCGCTGTCGGATGCCGACTACAACAAGTTCCTGCGCGAGGAGACGGAGCGCACCGTCCGCTGGCAGGAAGAAGTCGGCCTCGACGTGCTGGTGCACGGCGAGTTCGAGCGCAACGACATGGTGCAGTATTTCGGCGAGCAGCTTTCGGGCTTCGTGTTTACGAAGAACGGCTGGGTGCAGAGCTACGGTTCGCGCTGCGTGCGCCCGCCGATCCTGTTCGGCGATGTTTCGCGCCCCAGGCCGATGACGGTGGAGTGGTGGTCCTACGCGCAGTCGCTGACCAAACGGCCGATGAAGGGCATGCTGACCGGGCCGGTCACCATCCTGAACTGGTCGTTCGTGCGTGACGACATTCCGCGCAGCGAATCCTGCCGCCAGATCGCGCTGGCGATCCGCGACGAGGTGGTGGACCTTGAGAAGGCCGGCGCGAAGATGATCCAGATCGATGAGGCCGCGCTGCGCGAGGGTCTGCCATTGCGCCGTTCGGAGTGGAAAACCTATCTCGACTGGGCGGTGGGCAGCTTCCGCCTCTGCGCCTCGGGCGTGGCCGACGAGACGCAGATCCACACCCACATGTGCTACTCGGAGTTCAACGACATCATCGATGCCATCGGCGCGATGGACGCCGATGTGATTTCGATCGAGACGTCGCGCTCGAAGATGGAACTGCTCGACGCCTTCAAGAGCTACAAATATCCCAACGAGATCGGGCCGGGGGTCTACGATATCCACTCACCGCGCGTGCCCGAGATCAACGAGATGACCGAGCTTCTCAAGCTCGCGCGCAATCGTCTTGCGGATGAGCAGCTCTGGATCAATCCGGACTGCGGCCTGAAGACCCGCAAGTGGGATGAAGTGAAACCCGCGCTGGTGAATATGGTTGCAGCCGCGCGGGAGCTGCGCGCGCACGCTTGATGTGAAACAGAGAGTAACAACAAGACCGGCGTCATCATCGATGGCGCCGGTTTTCGTTTTTAATGTCAGTGCAGCGAAGCGGAGGTCCGGGCCTGCGGCGCGGAATCGGCTGCTTCGGATTTGTTGGGATCGGGAATGAGAAGCCGCGCCACCAGCAATCCGGCAATCAGCGTCCAGAAGGCGAGGGTGCCAAGGCGCACCACCGGCGAATAGCGGCGAGTCGCGACCGCGCCATGGTCGCCCCACGCATATTGTTTGGCTGGATCGGCAGACGGATGATGCGCCATTGAGAAGGCCCCTGTGCAGGGGCGATCTTCTCTCGCGACGTTGCTGCTTTCAAGAAAACAAAACCGGCATTTTTCAATGGCGCAAAGGAACAAACCTACTTCTTCGGCGGTGCGAAAAGCATAGTCTTTCGCAACCGCGAATTTCGCCGGTGCAATCCCGATTCGACGTGCCGTTATTCCGCCGGGCGCATGGGATTGAGCGCGGCAGCAGGCATGGTCTCTGCACTTCCGCCGACGGCAACGGCCGAAGCAGGAGAGGACGTGTCGAACAGGAGCGTCTGTTCGAGCGCCTTGGCGGCTCTCTTCAAGGCGGGCACCAATGCGAGCGCCCGCGCGAGCGGCAGTCGCGTAACGGGCCCATGCACCGCGACGGTCGCGCAAATCCGCCCGCGTGAATCGCGGATCGGAACGGCGGTCGCGGCCATGCCTTCCATGAATTCCTCATTGTCGGTGCCGACGCCGGTCTGGCGGATGCGCGTCAGCTCCGCCTCTAGCTGCTCCGTGCTGGTCAGGGTGCGCGCGGTGTAGCGCTGGAAAGGCTGCGTGCGGAACAGCGCCTTGCGCAAGGGGGGCGGAGAAAGGCTGAGGAACAGCTTGCCGCTGGCGGTGCAATGCAAGGGCACATGCGAGCCAACGCTGAGGCGGAATTGAAGCGGCCAATCGGATTCGACGCGGTCGAGATAAACCAGCCGCTCACCATCGAGCATGGTGATGTTGCAGGTCTCGCCGATCTCCTTCACGAGCGCGGCCAGGATCACGCGGCGGGGCGCGAGATCGAACGAGCGCCGCATGCCTTCGAGCGACAGGGCAAGAAGGCGCTGGCCGATTTCATAGTGGCGTCCGTCTGCGGCGCGCTGAACGAATCCCAATCGCTCGAGCAAAGCCACGAAGCGATGCGTCGTCGCTTTCGGCAATCCGATCGAAGCCATCAGTTCGTTGAGCGTCGGCGGCTCTTCCGCTTTGGCGATGGTTTCGAGAAGGAGCAGCGCGCGTTCTGAAACCGAGGTCGTCGTCTGTGTGGACATTTTTCAACCTCATTCCATTCAGTGAGCCACAAAGCACTCAACTACGTTGACAACATTTCACGCAAAGTTCAATCTTCAAGATAAATCGTCTCAATAGATGGAATAATAAGAAAATGGCGGGAGCGTCCGATCAATTCGACTACATCGTTGTGGGAGCAGGCTCGGCGGGGTGCGTGCTGGCAAACCGGCTGAGTGCCGATGGGCGCCATAAGGTTTTGCTGTTGGAGGCGGGGCCAAAGGACAACTACCTGTGGATTCACATTCCCATCGGTTACGGGAAAACGATGTTCCACAAGGCCTACAATTGGGGCTTCTACACCGATCCCGAACCCAACATGAAAGGCCGCCGCATCTACTGGCCGCGCGGTCGCGGCCTCGGCGGTTCGAGTTCGATCAACGGACTGATCTTCGTTCGCGGCCAGCGGCAGGATTACGATCACTGGGCGCAGCTCGGGAATGCGGGCTGGGACTGGAAGAGCGTTCTTCCTTATTTCATGAAGTCCGAGCACAACAGCCGCGGCGCGAGCGCGACGCATAGCGACAAGGGACCGTTGTGGTCGTCCGACATCGGCGGCAAGCACGAGTTGATGGAAGCGATTATTCGCGGCGCCAATGAAATGGGCGTGCCGCGCAACGACGACTTCAACAGCGGTGATCAGGAAGGCGTCGGCTACTATCAGTTGTTCACGCATAATGGCTGGCGGATTTCTTCGGCGGTCGCCTATCTGAAGCCCGCGCGGGATCGCGCCAATCTGCGCATCGAGACGGATGCGCATACGACCGGCGTCATTCTCGAAGGCCGCCGCGCGGTCGGCGTGCGTTACGTTCAGAACGGCGTCGTGCGGGAAGCGCGCGCGGCGCGCGAGGTCATCCTGTCGGCGGGTTCGCTGCAATCGCCGCAGATTTTGCAACTCTCGGGTATCGGCCCTGCATCGCTGTTGCAGCGGCACGGCATCGGCGTGGTGCACGATCTGCCGGGCGTCGGCCAGAATTTGCAGGATCACCTGCAATTGCGGCTGATGTATAAGGTCTCGAAGCCGATCACCACCAACGACGATCTGCGCACGCTGTTCAGTCAGGCGAAGATCGGATTGCAGTGGCTGCTGACGCGCACGGGTCCTCTCGGCATCGGCATCAACCAGGGCGGCCTGTTCACGAAAATCCTGCCGGGCTCGGAAACGCCGGACATCCAGTTTCATTTCGGCACGCTGTCGGCGGACATGGCGGGCGGCAAGCCGCATCCATGGTCGGGCTGCACGTTCTCGGTCTGCCAGTTGCGGCCGGAATCGCGCGGCAGCGTCGAGATCAAGTCGGCCGACCCGATGGAGCCGCCGTCGATGCGGCCGAACTATCTCGATGCGGAAACCGATCGCATCTGCGCGGTGGAATCGATCAAATATGCCCGCCGTCTTGCCTCGACGAGCGCGCTGAAGCCTTATCTTGTCGAGGAATACAAGCCCGGCGCGGATGTGCGCACCGATGGCGAGATCCTTGATTTTGCCCGCGAATACGGCGCGACGATTTTCCATCCGACCGGCACCTGCAAGATGGGCTCCGATCCGATGGCGGTGACGGATGCCCGGCTTCGCGTGCATGGCATCGGCGGCTTGCGCGTGGTTGACTGCTCGATCATGCCGACCCTCGTTTCCGGCAATACGCATGCGCCGGCCGTGATGATCGCGGAAAAGGCATCCGATATGATTTTAGCGGACTCAAAAGAAAGTTCGATCGCGGCTTAGGAATGGTCCTGTTTAAACTGGGGAGAGCCAACATGGCAGACAAGGCGCTTTTAAAACGTGTCGTCTTCGCATCTCTGATCGGAGCGACCGTGGAGTGGTATGACTTCTTTCTTTACGGTGTCGTCGCCGGCATCGTGTTCAATCAACTTTATTTCCCGTCGGGCGATCCGGTGATCTCGACGATGCTCGCCTACACGACGTTCGCGGTGGGCTTCGTGACCCGTCCGCTCGGCGGCGTGATCTTCGGGCATTTCGGCGACCGCATCGGCCGCAAGAGCATGCTCATTCTCACGCTGATGATTATGGGCGTCGCGACATTCCTGATCGGTCTGGTGCCGACTTATGCCCAGATCGGCATCTGGGCGCCGATCCTGCTGCTGGTGCTTCGCGTGCTTCAAGGCATCGGCCTCGGCGGCGAGTGGGGCGGCGCAGTGCTGATGACGTACGAATACGCTTCGCCTGAAAAGCGCGGTCTCTATGCGAGTTTCCCGCAGATCGGTCTGTCGATCGGCCTGTGTCTCGCTTCCGGCGTGGTGGCATTGTTGTCCTACACGCTCACCAACGAGCAGTTCCTGGCCTGGGGCTGGCGCGTCGCCTTCATTCTGAGCTTCGTGCTGGTCATGGTGGGCCTCTACATCCGTCTCAACATCATGGAGACGCCGGAGTTCGCCAAGCTCAAGGAAAGCCGCAAGGAAGTGCAGATTCCTTTCGCCACCATGATCAAGGAGTATCCGAAGGAAATCGTCGCGGGCATGGGTGCGCGCTATATTGATGGCGTGTTCTTCAACATCTTCGGCGTGTATTCGATCGCCTTCCTGACCTCGCAACTGAAGATTCCGCGCACCGAAGCCCTGCTGGGCGTCTGCGCCGCGGCCCTCATCATGTGCCTGTTCATTCCGTATTTCGGCGGAGTATCCGATCGCGTCGGCCGCACCAAGACCTACGCCTGGGGCTCGCTGATTACCGGCCTGTCGGCACTGCCCGCGTTCTACATCTGGATGACGCACCCGGATCAGGTCGTCTTCGTGTGGGCGGCGCTGATTATTCCGTTCGGAATTCTCTACGCCTCAATCTACGGTCCTGAAGCCGCGCTGTTCTGCGATCTGTTCGGGCCGCAGGTACGCTACACCGGCATCTCGTTCGTCTACCAGTTCTCCGGAATCTTCGCGAGCGGCCTTACGCCGATCATCGCGACCTATCTGGTGCAACGCTACGCCGGAAACGCCGGCTGGGCGATTGCCTGGTACTGCGTCTTTGCCGGTGTGGTCAGCGCGCTATCGGCGGTGTGGATTTCCCGTCTGGCGCGCAAGCGCATCGAGGCGGGCGGCACGGCACCAGCGGCACTCGTCGCGTAAACGAGACAATGTTACAAACTGAAACGGCCCGGTTCATACCGGGCCGTTTTTGTTTTGAAGATCGTTTTGAATCAGGAGCCTTAGGACAGACTCAATCGCGCCAGCGCGCAGGATGCGATGCGCGCGCGTCGCGAGTCCGCCCGGCTTGTGAGAATCACCGGCACCTTCGCGCCGAGCACGACGCCCGCGCATTCGCCGCCGCCCATATAGATGAACGACTTGTAGAGAATGTTGCCGACATCGAGGTTCGGCACCACCAGAAGGTCGGGATCGCCCGCGACTGCGGAGGCGATCTTCTTGGTCCTGGCGGACTGCGCCGAAATCGCATTGTCGAAAGCGAGCGGGCCGTCAACGATCGCGCCGGCGATCTGGCCGCGGTCGGCCATCTTGGTCAGTGCTGCTGCATCCATGCTGGATTGCAGGTCGGGATTGACGGTTTCGACCGACGACAGGATCGCGACCTTCGGCGCCTCAAAGCCGATGCGGTGCGCGAAATCGACCGCATTGGCGAGGATATCGACCTTCTCTTTCAGCCCCGGCTGGATGTTGACCACCGCGTCGGTGATCATCAGCGGTTTGTGATAGGCGGGACAGTCGAACCAGAACACATGACTCATGCGGCGCGAGGTGCGCAGGTTGGCTTCGCGTGAAACCACGGCTCCGAGGAGTTCGTCGGTGTGCTGCGAGCCTTTCATCAGGGATTTGGCTTCGCCCGCGCTGACCAGCGCCACGGCCGCCCGCGAGGACAGCACAGGATCGTCATCGGCATCGACAAGACGCAGGCCGTCGAGGCTCGCTTTCAACTCCGCCGCGCAGGCTTCGATGCGACGGCGCGGACCGACAAGGATCGGCTCGATGATGCCTTCCTGGTAGGCCGCCAACGCGGCGGCGAGTGCGTCGGTCGAGCAGGGGTAGGCGACGGCGACGCTCAGGCGGCCCTTGCCGCGCGCGGCTTGCTCAAGAGCATCGAGTTTCGGGTGCGAGGAAGTGGACGGCATCAGGCGGCTCCGACGTCGGCGCTGATCGTTGCGCTCATGGCCTTGGCGGCATTTTGCAGAATTGGGATTTTCTTGATCATTTCGGCTTGCGACATGCGTGTCACCGGGGCCTGGATCGCCAGCGCCGCGGCGCAGACACGATTGCGGCCCTTCTGATGGATGATAGGCACGGCGAGACAGACGAGGCCCGCGAGGAATTCTTCGCGGTCGAGTGCGTAGCCGTCACGACGAATGTCTGACAGTTCATTGAGCAAAGCGGGTTTTTCAACGACGGTATGCTCCGTCATGCGCTCGAAATTCATCTCGGAAATAACGAGGTCGCGTTTCGCCGGCTGCATCAGCGCGAGAAACAGTTTGCCGCTCGCGGAGCAATAAGCGGGGACCTTCGAGCCCTGCTGGAACGTGATGCGCAACGGCCATTTGGATTCAACGCGGTCGAGATAGGTGACCTGCGTGCCGTCGAGCACGGTGAGATTGCAGGATTCGCCGACCTCCTGCACCACGCGGCGCAGGATCTCGTGCCGCAGAGCGCCGCCGGGGCGGTTCGACAGGATCGAAAACGCAAGCTGGGTCGCGCGCATCGCGAGTTCATAGCGCCGCCCGTCCGGCGTGCGCTGAATGAGACCCGCATGTTCGAGCGAACCAAGCCAGCGATGCATCGTTGGTTTCGGTACGCCGACATTCACGGCGAGTTCGGCGAGGCTTGCCGGATGTTGCAGCCCGGCGATGGCTTCCAGCAGGGCCAGCGGTTTGAGGGCGCCGAAAAGCTCGTTCATACCCATCTTCTACACCATTATTCCGATAAATGAAACGTCTTAAAATTGAAATTGAGATATTCGTTGCGCCTCGTCAAGCTGCATGGCACATACGGCGGGAAATCCTGGGTCTCAGGTCATCCACGCCAGTCCAACACAGTGAAGAAAAGAGAGGGTTCGCCCATGAAAATGACGACGGAAGAAGCCTTTGTGAAAGTTTTGCAGATGCATGGCATCGAGCATGCGTTCGGCATCATCGGTTCGGCCTTCATGCCGATCTCCGATCTGTTTCCGAAGGCGGGCATCACCTTCTGGGACGTCGCCCATGAGACCAATGGCGGCTTGATCTGCGACGGCTACACCCGCTCCACCGGCAAGATGGCGATGGCGATCGCGCAGAACGGTCCCGGCATCACCGGCTTCGTTACCCCGATCAAGACCGCGTACTGGAATCACACCCCGATGCTGCTGGTGACGCCGCAGGCGGCGAACAAGACCATCGGGCAGGGCGGCTTCCAGGAAGTCGAGCAGATGGCGATGTTCCGCGACATGGTTTGCTATCAGGAAGAAGTGCGCGATGCCTCGCGCGTCGCCGAGACGCTGAACCGCGTCATCATGAAGGCGAAGCGCCTCTCCGCGCCCGCGCAGCTCAACATCCCGCGCGACTTCTGGACGCAGGTGATCGACGTCAACCTGCCTGCGATCGTGGATTTCGAGCGTCCGGCGGGCGGCGAAGGCGCGATTGCCGAAGCAGCAAAACTTCTGTCGAACGCCAAATTCCCCGTCATTCTCTCCGGCGCGGGCGTGGTGATCGGTGGCGCGATCCCGGATTGCGTGGCACTGGCCGAGAAGCTCGACGCTCCGGTGTGCAACAACTACCAGCACAACGACTCCTTCCCCGGCAGCCATCGCCTTGCTGTCGGCCCGCTCGGCTATAACGGCTCGAAGGCCGCGATGGAATTGGTCGCGAAGGCCGATGTCGTGCTCGCGCTCGGCACCCGCCTTAATCCGTTCTCGACGCTGCCGGGTTACGGCATCGACTACTGGCCGAAGGATGCGAAGATCATCCAGGTCGATATCAATCCCGATCGCATCGGCCTGACCAAGCCGGTCAGCGTCGGCATCTGCGGCGACGCCAAGCAGGTGGCACGCGGCATCCTCGCTCAGCTTTCGCCGAGCGCCGGAAATGCCGGACGTGAGGAGCGCAAGGCGCTGATCCACACCACCAAGTCGAAGTGGCTACAGACGCTCTCCAGCATGGATCACGAGGATGACGATCCGGGCACCTCGTGGAACAAGGACGCCCGCGTGCGCGACAAGGATCTGATGTCGCCGCGTCAGGCATGGCGCGCGATTCAGGCCGGCCTGCCGCGTGACGCCATCATCTCCAGCGATATCGGCAACAACTGCGCCATCGGCAACGCCTATCCGATGTTCGACGAGGGCCGGAAGTATCTCGCGCCGGGCCTGTTCGGTCCGTGCGGCTACGGCTTCCCGGCGATCATCGGCGCCAAAATCGGCAACCCCGATACGCCGTGCGTCGGTTTCGCGGGCGACGGCGCGTTCGGCATCTCCATGAACGAAATGAGTTCGGTCGGCCGCGAGGAATGGCCGGGCATCACCATGGTGATCTTCCGCAACTACCAGTGGGGCGCGGAGAAGCGCAACACGACGCTGTGGTACGACAACAACTTCGTCGGCACCGAGCTTGATCGTCACCTGAGCTACGCCAAGGTCGCGACCGCGTGCGGGCTGAAGGGCGTTCAGGTCAAGACCCAGGAAGAGCTGACCAACGCGCTGCGCCAGTCCTGCGAGGACCAGAAGAAGGGCATCACCACGTTCATCGAGGTGTTGCTCAATCAGGAACTCGGAGAGCCGTTCCGCCGCGACGCGATGAAGAAGCCCGTCGTCGTGGCAGGCATCAAGCGCGAGGACATGCGGCCGCAGCAGGTTGCGTAAGCTCCAGCGTCATTCGCTCTGAAATAAAAACCCGGCCTTCGCGGCCGGGTTTTTTGTTGGGCGTGCCCGCGCTTTATCCTTCGCCGGATGAGGGAAGATTGCCGAGCTCACGCGCGATGTAGCGCGCCAGTTGCTCGGCGGCTTCCGAAATGCCTTGCTCCTTGCGATGCAGGACCATTTCGATGGACGGCAGTTCCGGCAAGCCATCGCCTTTGCTCAGAATGCGGATGTTGGGCGTGATGGTGCAGCGTGGAAACGCCGACACCGCGATCCCCGAGAGCACGGCAGCTTGCAGCCCGGCGAAGCTGTCGCAGATCGAACGCAGCGTCCACGGCAGGTCGGCGGTGTTGAGCGCGTCGATGGCGATCTGCCGATAGACGCTGCCTTGCGGCAGCAGCGCGAGCGGCAGGGGACGCCGCAATTCCTGTGTTCCGCTTGGACTTGCCGCCCACACCACGGGCTCGTGGCGAATCAATTCGCCGCGCCGGAATCCCGGCTGATTGGTCATCAGCGCGATGTCGATTTCCTCGCGTTCCAGCGCGGCGCTGAGATAGACGCTGCGGGTGCAGCGCAGGTGGATTTCCACATTCGGATGCGCGCGCGAAAAATTGTCGAGAACCTCGGGCAGCAGATAGGCCGCATACAGGTCCGGCGTACCGAGCGTGACGTGGCCGGCGATTCCCGGCATCGAGAATCGCCCGCGCGCTTCGTCATTGAGGCGCAACATCGAGCGTGCAAATTCGAGCAGCACTTCTCCGTCGGGCGTCAGCACGAGTTGCCGCCGGTTTTCACCGAACAGCGTCCGGCCGACCAAACCTTCGAGGCGTTTGATCTGGTGCGTGATCGCAGGCTGCGTGCGGCCAACCTTCTTTCCTGCGGATGTCAGGCCGCCGGTATCGACGATGGCAACGAACGTTCGCAATAGCGAAATGTCGAGGTCTTGATTCACTGATAAATTCCGCGAATGATGCTCATGCAGCTAATCAATTTTGTCACGAGTGCTGCCTCGTGCACCATACGAAAAAGTGACTTCATGTGAAGTGGGTAACCTAACCCACCAAGAAGGTCGATAAAACCGTCGCTGGGAGGTGACTATGGAGGCGATACGTTATCCAGCCCGCTGGGCTGCGAAGGCTTTTGCTGTTTTGTCCGCCGCTTTTCTTTGCAGCATGCCATTGAGTGGCGGCGCTGCGGCGGCAGGCTATCCTGAACGTCCAGTTGAATTGATTGTCCCCTGGGGGCCCGGTGGCGGTGCGGACCAGCTTGCGCGTCTCGTCAGCAAGCTCATGGAACCGATGCTCGGGCAGGGCATTCCGGTGGTGAACGTGCCGGGTGGCACCGGCGCAACCGGCATGACGAAATTGCTCGCATCGCCCGCCGACGGCTATGCGATGGCGATCTATATCGCCGACAGCCACGCGCTTCTTGCAGGCAAGACGCCGCGCTGGACCATGAAGGACATCACGCCGGTGGCGGTGATGATCAAGGGGCCGTCCTTCATCTTCGTGAAGCAGGACAGTCACTTCAAGACCTGGCAGGATTTCGAGAAGGAAGCCAAGGCCAACCCGGGCAAGCTGAAGGTTGCAACCCTCGGCTTCGGCAGCGTCGATGACTTCTCCCTGAGCGTTCTCGACAAGGGGGGCGTCAAGGTCGTGCAGGTGCCGTTCTCCAAGCCGTCCGAGCGGTACGTTTCGATTCTCGGCGACCATGCTGACGCACTGTACGAGCAGGCGGGCGATGTTGCCTCCTTCATCAATGGCAAGCAGATGCGCCCGATTCTGCTGTTCGGCGAAAAGCGGCTCGACGCGTTCAAGGACGTGCCGTCGTCCTTTGAGCTCGGCTACAAGGTCGCGCTGCCTCAATTCCGCGCCATCGTCGTCAAGTCGGGAACGCCTCCCGAGATCGTGAAGAAATTGTCGGATGCGCTCGCCAAGGTCTATCAGTCCGACGAATACCAGAAGTTCCTGAAGGATCAGTACGGCGATCCGAACAGCTTCGAGGATTCGTCTCATGCTTCCACGTTCGTTAGCGAACAGTTGGAAGACATGAAAAAGATCGCTCCGAAGTAATGGCGGCAGCAGATGGACAAGGTGATGGTTCGTTCGATAGCGCCGTATCTCATCGGCCTGCTCATTTCGGTTGGTCTCTGGATTTATTCAGGCACTATCGATTACACCGCCCGGCCCGGCGAATTGGGGCCGGCGGTATGGCCGCGCCTTGCCATCTTGCTGATGGGGGCTTCCTGTCTCTTTGAAATTTCCCGGCGGCTCCTCGTGAAGAACGAGGATGCCACCGGCTTTCTCGAAGCCTTCGAGAAGGAAGAGGAGAAGGAGGAGCCCGAGCCGATGCATCTGCGCATGCTGATCGGCGGCATCGTCCTGATGGGGATCTACGCGGTCGCGCTCCCTTATCTCGGATTCATTTTCGGCACCTTCCTGTTCCTGGCCGCCTTTATGTATGTCGGCGGCTATCGTTCGCATGCCGTCATCTGGGGCATGAGCGTCTTCGTCACGCTGGCTTGCGGCGTTCTGTTCCTGCGCGTCGCCTATGTCTCGTTGCCGAGAGGCATCGAGCCCTTCGCTTATGCCAACGACATTTTCTTCATGATCCCGCGGATGTGGTGACAGCATGGATATTCTTTCGCAACTCGCGACCGGTTTCGTTCACTGTCTCACGCCCATCAACATGATCATGCTGGTCGTGGGTATTTCCCTCGGCCTGCTGATCGGCGTGTTGCCGGGCCTCACGCTGGTGATGGGCGTCGCTTTGGCGCTGCCGTTCACCTATAAAATGGATGTCACCGCCTCGATCGTGCTGCTGACGGCGATGTATGTGTCCGGCACATATGGCGGCGCCTTTACGGCGATTCTGTTCCGAATACCCGGTGAGCCCATAGACGTCCCGATGCTTTGGGACGGTTACACGATGGGCCGCAACGGCCAGCCGGCCAAGGCGCTCGGCTGGACGCTGGTCTCGGCGCTCGGCGGCGGTCTTCTCTCCGCTGTCGTGATGGTCGCGTTGACCGAGCCGCTGGCGAAGTTCGCGCTGCGCTTCTCCTCGCCTGAATATTTCGTGATCGTGATGTTCGGTCTGTTGAGCGTGGTCGCGATTGGCAAGGGCTCGCTTGCCAACGCTTTCATCAGCATGGCGGTGGGCATTCTGATTGCGACGGTCGGCACCGATCCGGTTTATGGCGCTTATCGATTCACGTTCGGCTCCCCGATCCTGGCCGACGGCATCGAATTCCTTGTCGTCATGGTCGGTGCCTATGGCGTGGGCGAGGTTCTCACCCGGCTCGAGACGGGTTTCTCGACCAAGCCGATCGAGAAAATCTCCAATGCCCGCACCGAACTTCCGACCTGGAAGGAATTCAAGGAGGTGAAGGGCTCGTTCTTCCGCTCCGCCGTTATCGGCGATCTGACCGGCCTGTTGCCGGGAGCGGGTGCCACGATCGCGTCCTTCATCAGCTACGGAATCGAGGCGAAGTTCGGACGGCGCGCGAAGGACATGGGCACCGGCATCGCGGAAGGCATCATCGCGCCGCAGGCCGCCGCGACGGCATCGGTCGGCGGTGCGCTCGTGCATCTTCTGGCGCTCGGCATTCCCGGCTCTGGTGCGACCGCGGTTATTCTCGGTGCATTCATGCTGCACGGAATTCAGCCGGGGCCTCAGGTGCTCGTGACCTCGGCCGGAATGGTCTACACCATCTTCGCGTCGCTGTTCCTCGGCCTCGCCATCATGTGTCTCATCGGATATTTCGCGATCCGGCCGCTGGTGAAGATTCTCGACTTCCCCGAAGCGGTGGTGTCGGCCTACGTGCTGATCCTGTGCTTCATCGGCGCACTCTCGATCCGCAACAACGTCACCGACCTGTGGCTGATCATTGCCTTCGGTGTCATCGGTTACGGTTTCGAGCGTATGAAATTCCCGCTCGCGCCCCTTGTGCTGGGCGTCATCCTGGGGCCGATAGCTGAAGACTCGTTTATGAACACGATGATCTCGTTCAGCAACGATTGGACCGTGTTCTTCACGCGGCCGATCTCAGGAACCATCGTGGCGTTCACGGCGGTCGTGATCGCGCTGCCGTTCATCCAGCACGCGCTGGCGCGGCGGAAGGCGGTTCCTGTAGTGGCGGAGTAATAATCGCCATTCGATGAATAAGAAGGCCGGCGCTGGTGAACTTGCGCCGGCCTTCTGCTGATAAATCCGGCGAATGGTTGCGATGCAGATTATCAATTTCCTTATGAGATTTGGTCTCCTGTAGCATGTCCCGATAAAGCCGCGTCACTTCGAAGCTGGGCATCGAACCCGGCAGACAGCGGAAAAGAAAAAATACCGGGAGGTCTTAATGGCTATGCGTAATAAGGCGAGCCGCTTCGTTCTGCTCATCACTTGCCTGATGTATCTCATCTTCTACGTCGACCGCGTGAATATCTCGACCGCGGCGCCATTCATGCAGAAAGATCTTGGATTGACCGCGACCCAGCTCGGGCTCGCATTCTCCGCCTTCGCATATCCCTACGCATTCTTTCAAATCGCGGGCGGCTGGCTGGGCGACCGGCTCGGGCCGCGCGTGACGCTCGCGCTGTGTGCGGCTCTGGTCGGCCTCGCGACGATCTGGACCGGCTTTGTCGGCGGGCTGGCCGCGCTGTTCCTGTCGCGTCTCGCGCTCGGCATGGGCGAGGGGCCTGCGTTCCCGACCGCCACGCGTGCGCTGGCGAACTGGATGCGGCCCGATCAGCGCGCCTTCGCGCAGGGCATCACCCATGCTTTCTCGCGCGCGGGAAACGCGCTGACGCCGCCGCTGATCGCGTTGATCGTCGTGTCGTTCTCATGGCGCGATTCATTTATCTTCCTCGGCGTCGCGGCGCTGATCTGGGCAGTTGTGTGGTTCATCTACTTCCGCGACGATCCGCGCACGCATTCGCAGATCACGCCTGAGGAATTGACGGGCCTGCCGCCCGCCACCGTGGTGGCCACGCGGAAGTCGGTGCCGTGGGGACCGCTCCTCAAACGCATCATGCCGGTGACGCTGACCGACTTCTGCTATGGCTGGATTTTGTGGCTGTACCTGAACTGGCTGCCATCCTTTTTCCTTCACGAGTTCAATCTCAACATCAAGAAGTCGGCGCTGTTCGCGGCGGGTGTGTTCCTGGCCGGTGTGGTTGGTGACACGGTCGGCGGTCTCCTCAGCGACCGTATCCTGAAGAAGACCGGCGATGTGAACAAGGCGCGCGTCAGCGTCATCGTTCTCGGCTTCCTTGGATCGTTCTGCTTCATGCTGCCGATCGTGTTCGTTCACGACCTCACGACCGTGGCGACCTGCCTCAGTTTCGCATTCTTCTTCGCGGAGTTGATCGTTGCCCCGATCTGGGCGATCCCGATGGATATCGCGCCGGAATTTTCCGGCTCGGCGTCCGGTTTTATGAACTTTGGTTTCGGCATGGCCGGGATTATATCTCCGGTGGTGTTCGGATATGCGATTGATCTGACGGGGCGCTGGGACGTCCCGTTCATCGGATCGCTCGCGTTTCTTCTGATTGGTGCGATGCTGGCGTTCACATGCAAGCCGGGTGAACGCTTCGTCGATGTCCGCAGCGACCCTACGGCGCCGCGCCCCACGCCGGCCTGAACAACCGGAACGGTCGTGCCTCGTCTGTTGGAGGATGCGGCCCCTCGAATTTTGATGAATGGAGAAAATCATGAGTGTCGTCGTTGAAATGCAGAACCGGAATTCGGATGCGCAGCAGATTGCGGCCGATCTGATGAAGAAGGCCCGCGCGGCGCAGGAGATCTTCGCGGAAGCCGATCAGGCGCGGACCGATGAAGCAGTGCGCGCGGTGGCGTGGTCGCTTTACAAGCCGGAACACGCCAAGGCGCTGGCCGAGATGGCCGTGAAGGACACGGGCCTCGGAAACGTCCCGGATAAGATCATCAAGAAGCAGCGCAAGACGTTTGGCACCCTGCGCGACATGCTGCGCGCGAAGACGGTCGGCGAGATCGAGCGCGACGTGAAGCGTGGCATCGTGAAGTTCGCCAAGCCGATCGGCGTCGTCGGCGCGATCACGCCATCGACCAACCCCGGCGCCACGCCGGTCAACAAGGCGCTGATGGCGATCAAGGGCCGCAACGCCATCATCATCGCGCCATCGCCGCTCGGTCTTCGCACCACGGAAATGGTCGTCGAATTCATGCGCGACGCGCTGGCTCAGATCGGCCTGCCGAAGGATCTGGTGCAGATCCTGCCGTCGCCGATCACCAAGGAAACGACTCAGGCGCTGATGGAGGCGGTCGATCTCGTCGTTATCACCGGCTCGCAGGACAATGTGCGCCGCGGTTATTCGAGCGGCACGCCGGCGATCGGTGTCGGTGTCGGCAATGTGCCGGTCATCATCGACGAGACCGCGGATTTCGATTCCGCCGCGCAGAAAATCTGCGCATCCAAGACCTTCGACAACTCCACCTCGTGTTCCTCGGAAAACTCGGTGGTGATTGTCGATGCCTGTTACGATCAGGCGATTGCCGCACTGAAGCGGGCAGGCGCCTTCCTTGTCGATCCATCGTCCAAGAACAAGGTCGTCAGCGAACTGTGGAAGAACGGCAAGCTCAACCGCCATCTGATCGCGCGTGACATGTCGATTCTCGCGGAAGCCTTCGGTCTTCCGGCTGAAGCGGCGAAGTCGAAATTCCTTCTCGTCGAGGAAACCGGTATCGGCCGCGACCATCCGCTCTCCGGCGAAAAGCTGTCGCTGGTGCTGACGGTCTATCGTGCCAGGGATTTTGCCGACGCGAAGGAAACCGTCCGCAAACTTCTCAACCATCAGGGCAAGGGCCATTCGATGGGCCTTCACACCACCAAGCTGGAGCGCGCGCGCGATCTCGCAGAAGACCTTCCGGTGGTACGCGTTCTCGTCAACTTCGCCCACACTTTCGGAAATGGCGGCGGTTTCGACAGCGGCCTTGAGTTCACGCTGACCATGGGCTGCGGCTCCTGGCAGAAGAACAGCATCTCCGAGAACCTGAACTACAAGCACTTCATCAACATCACGCATCTTGTCACGCCGATCCCGGAGGACAAGCCGACCGAGGAAGAGATGTTCGGGCCGCACTGGGCGCGCTACGGCAAGTAAGGGGCAGGACATGAATCTCGAGGAGTATGCAGCGAAGCACCACGTGCTCGTGCCGGCCGGCATTCCCACGCCGGAAGGCCGCGTGTGCAAGACGCCGGAGGAAGCCGCGGCGGCGGTCACCGCCATCGGCCCATCCGTCATCAAGGCGCAGGTGCCGACCGGAAAGCGCGGCAAGTCGGGCGGCATCAAGATCGCCAAAACGGCCGATGAAGCGGCAAGCGCCGCGCGGGACATCCTGTCGATGAGCATCGGCGGTCATCGTGTCTCGCAGGTGCTGGTCGAGCAGCTATGCCCGATCGAGCGCGAGCTTTACGCCGCCGTTCTGATCGACGTCGCGAGCCGCGCGCCTTTGGTGCTGTTTTCGACCGAAGGCGGCATGGACATCGAGGAGGTGGCCGAAACCCATCCGGATGCTATTCGCAAGCATGTCGTCGATATCCACAAGGGCTTCAGCGCCGCCGATGCGGCGGCGATGCTGAAGGGGCTTCCGCTGGGTTCGGCCACCGACGCGGTCGGCGAAGTTCTGGCGAAGCTCTATGCGATCTTCGATGCCAAGGACGCCGAACTGGTTGAGATCAATCCGCTCGCGCTCCTCAAGGACGGCCGGGTGGTGGCGCTCGACTGCAAGTTTGTGCTCGACGACTCGTCAGGATTGCGTCAGCCCGATCTCGCCAAGGTGGCTTCGCCGCCGAAGATGACGGCGCTGGAAGAACGCGGTGCCGAGAACGGCCTGAAATTCATCCAGCTCGACGGCAATGTCGGCGTGCTGGCGAACGGCGCGGGCCTCACCATGACCACCATGGACGTCATCGATCACTTCGGCGGCAGGCCCGCCAACTTCCTGGAGATCGGCGGCGAGGCTTACACCAAGTCGGAGATCGCGCTCGATCTGGTGCTGTCCAATCCGGGTGTCAAAAGCCTCGTCATCAATTTCTGCGGCGCGTTCGCGCGCACGGACGTGATGGCGGAAGGTGTCGTGAAAGCATGGGAGACGCTGAAGCCGAAGGTGCCGGTGTTCTTCTCGATCCATGGCACCGGCGAGGACGAAGCGGTCAAGCTCGTGCGTGAGCGGCTTGGCATTGAACCCTATGACTTCATGGAAGACGCCGTGAAAGCGGCGGTCGAGGCAGCGCAATGATTTATCGTCGCGGACAAAAAGTTCTGGTTCAGGGCATGACTGGAAAGCAGGGTGCTTTCTGGTCGGAGCGGATGCGGGAGATGGGCACCGATGTCGCCGCCGGCGTCAATCCCAAGCGTGCGGGCGAGATGTTCCTCGATACGCCGATCTACGGATCGGCGGTCGAGGCCACCAAACATACGCCATGCGATATCTCCGTCATCTTCATTCCGCCGTCGATGGCGAAGGCTGCCATCATCGACGCGATTGATGCGGGCGTCAAAACCATCGTGACGCTCACCGAGCATATTCCGGCGCACGACGTCCTCGAGATCTTCGCGCGCCAGCGCGTCTCGAAAAGCCGGATCATCGGTCCCAACACGGCGGGCATCGTGACGCCGGGCGAGGGCTTCGTCGGCATCATGCCGGGGCATAACCCCAACATCTTCAAGCCCGGCCGCGTCGGCGTGATCTCGCGCAGCGGCAGCCTCGGTACGCTGATGTGCCTGAACCTGACGCGCGCCGATCTCGGCCAGTCGGCGTTCATCGGCATCGGCGGCGATCCGATCATCGGCACCACGACGCGCGATGCGCTGATGGAGCTGGATCGCGATGCCAAGACCGATGCCGTCGTGCTGGTCGGCGAAATCGGCGGCGCGATGGAAGAAGAAGCGGCGGAATACGCCCGCACCATGAAGAAGCCGATCGTTTCCTTCATCGCGGGCCGCTCTTCGCCGCCGGACAAGAAGATGGGCCATGCCGGCGCCATCGTTACCGGTGGGCGTGGCGGGTATGCCTCAAAGCGTGCCGCGCTGGAGAAGGCGGGAATTCAGGTGGCGGATACGCCGGCCCAGGTCGTCGCGCTTCTCAAGCAAATGAAGGTCGCGAAAATGTCGGCGGCGGGCTGAGAAGCCCGCCTCTCAAAACCGATCGGGATTCAGGAAAGCGGCGCGGGCGTTGTCGTATCGACAGCGTGACGCGCCGTTTTCGGTGAAACGAAACGGATGCCATGACGCTGCGCCATGCTGCGCACACCGGATACGGTGCGATTGAGCGCCGCGGCTGTCCGATAATGCGATGCGCCTGCATCGGCATAATCTTTCAGTTTCTTCAGATCGTGCTCGGACCAGGTCTTCGAGCTTTGTCGAGTCATGCAGCAGATTCCCTTGTGGAGTTGACGATTCGGACGCGGACTCGAATCCGTGCGTCATCGTAAAAAGCCAACAACGATTGTCATTCACTTGAGTTGCATCGCCGGCGCGAATATCGCGCGATGTTTTTCATCTTGAGTGGAACGATTTCGTTTCGCCGCGATTTGGAGCACATTGGAATCGCGGGCTCAGATGGCCGGTTTTTCATTGCACGGATGAGAAGAGCCACTGGTGAACGGCGTGGCTGCCTCCCGGCCTGCCTGCCATGTCATCGGGGAATCCGTGTCGCTAGCGCCGGATAAGGCCTGAAAGCAGGGAGGAATCTTTTTCCCACAACATGCACAACCATTAACATGGGTTATGGAACTGGACGGGAAGGAACTGGCATGCCGTGGAACCGTTGGCCTTGGGGTCAAATTTGGTTCTCACCGCAGAGGCAGGCATGGAAGCCGGACGTCCTTACACCAGATTGTTGCGTCGGCTGGACAGCGTGGTCAAATTATCGGAGAGCGACCGGCTCGGAATTGCCAAGCTGCCCATGACGGTCAAGAATTTCGCGAACGGGCAGGATCTCATCCGTGATGGCGACATCAGCACGCAATGCATTCTCGTGATCGACGGTTACCTGTTCCGTCACAAGCTCGCCAACGGCTCGCAGCGCCAGATCATGTCGTTTCATGTGCCGGGCGATGTCCCCGATTTGCAGACGCTCCATCTGCCCAAGCTCGATCACACGGTGACGGCGCTAGGGGCAGCCGTGGTGGCGTTCATCCCGCACGCCGCGTTCAAGGAATTGCTTCAGGCATCCCCGTCGCTGACGCATGTGTTCTGGCGTGAGTCGTTGGTCGATGCAGCCATCTTCCGCGAGTGGGTCATTACCCTTGGCCAGCGCGACGCCATCGGCCGCGTCGCCCATCTGATTTGCGAACTTGTCCTGCGCTTGCAGGCGGTCGGCCTTGCAAAAGACATGGCGTTCACGATTCCCTGGACGCAGTCGGACGTGGCCGATGCTTCGGGTATCTCGACGGTGCACGCCAATCGCGTGATCCAGGAATTGCGCCGGCTTGAATTGCTGGAATGGGATTCCCGGCTCATCCAAATTCGCAACTGGGACGGTTTGGCGAGTCTTGGCGATTTCTCTGCCGATTATCTGCATTTTCGCAAAAGCGAGCTTGCTGGCGTGGCGGGCTGAACGGAATTGTTCTGTGCGATGGCGAAATGCCTGGCCTTGTGAGCAAGTTTGCCGCAGGCGGCTATGCGAAGAGATTCCGCTGAAAATTCCAGAAGCATTTCAGGGATGAGCGTTATCGCAGAACGCTGAATGCCGGCCATTTACGGTGTGTTTACCAACAACCGCATTGGCGCGAGGTGTTAAGCAGCAACATACCTCAGGTTGCTACGGTTTTTGTCCCGGGACCAGCACAACCGCAGAAATGCTGAGAATTATAACCTGCCTGCAAACCCAACATGACTGGAGGCTAGTTCTTCTGGCTGCGGGCGTTTGCCTGCTGACCAGCATTTCTGCCATCAACATGTATCAGCGCGCGATCGCCGACGACAAAGCGACGTCCCGCCTGTTCTGGGCGCTCACGGCCGGTCTTGTAGGCGGTTGTGGTGTTTGGGCGACGCACTTTATCGGAATGCTCGCTTACACGCCGGGGATCTCGATCTCTTTCGATTTCCTGATGACGGTTGCATCGCTGGGCGTCGCGATTGTCATGATGATCGTTGGGTTTATCACCGCGACCTATGGCGACCGGACATGGGCGCCATTGATCGGTGGCGGAATCCTCGGCGCCGCCATTTCCCTGATGCATTATCTCGGAATTGCCTCGCTGCGGATGCCTGCCGATATTGTATGGATGCCGGACCTGCTGTCGGTTTCGATCGTATGCGGCGTGGGCTTCGGCGCGCTTTCCCTTTCTGCCGTGCGGCGCGGCGAGAGGGTATGGTTTGGCGTAATCGGCGCGGGATTGCTGATGATGGCGATCCTGTCCGATCATTTCGTCGCCATGAGCGCGATGGGATTGATCCCGGACATCACGGCATCCTCCGAAAATGTCGGCCTGTCGCCGATCGCACTTTCGGTGGGCGTGGCTTCGGTGATGGCCGCTTTCGTTGTCGCCTGCCTGATCAGCGCGATCTCAGATCGCCGCAGCCGCCGCGACATCAACGAGCGCAACATTCAGCTCAACGCGGCTATCGACAATATGCAGCAGGGCCTGTGCATGTTCGGGCCCGACAACTGTCTGCAATTGTGGAACGAAAAATACGTCGGGATGTACAAGATCGCGCCGGATGACATTCGTGTCGGCATGACGGTGGATGATATGTTCGCGGCGAGAAAGAAAGCCGGGACGATCGTCAAGGATCTGGATTCCTATTCGTCGCGTCTGTGGAATTCGGTGGAGAATCGCGAGTTCAGCCGATGGATTCTCGAACTGGTGGATGGCCGCACCATCAGCGTGTCGTACCAGTCGATGGAAAACGGTGGCTGGGTCGGAACGCATGAGGACATTACCGAGCAACGCAAGAGCGAGGCTCAGATCCAGTATCTCGCCCAGCACGATTCCTTGACCGGGTTGTTCAACCGGGCCGCCTTCAACGAGCATGTTCACAAGGTCTGGGAAGAGGCGATGCGGGAGCAGCGCTCCTTCACCATTCTCAGCCTCGATATCGATCGCTTCAGCGAGATCAATGATACTTACGGTCACAGTGCGGGCGACGCCTTCCTGGATGAAGCCGCGCGCCGCTTGCAGGCCGCGTGCGGCAGCGCGTTCATCGCGCGTCTGGGTGGCGACGAATTCATGATCGTCTCGTCGGAAGGCGAGCAGCCGGCTCGCGCGGGGGATATCTGCACGCGCGTGCTGACGGCCTTCGAGTTGACGTTCCATATCGACGGCCATGCCATTCACAGCGGCTGTACTGTCGGCGTTTCCATCTTCCCGCAGGATGGAGCGGATGTGGAAACACTCATCACTAACGCCGACGTTGCGCTCTATCGCGCCAAGAAGGAGGAGCGGGGGTCTGTCCGTTTCTTCGAGCCGGCGATGGACAAACAGCTTCGCGAGAAACGCGCGTTGTTGCACGATCTCGGTGTTGCCATCGAAAGCCGTCAGCTTGAACTGCATTATCAGCCTCAGGGCGGCCCGGATGGGAATCCGTTTGGCTTCGAGGCGCTGGTGCGCTGGCGCCATCCGGTCAGGGGATTGATCGGCCCGGCTACGTTCATCCCTCTCGCGGAAGAAACCGGTTCGATTGTCGCCATCGATGCGTGGATCCTGCGCGAAGCCTGCCGCGAGGCGGCAAGCTGGCCGAACCCGCTGCAGATCGCGATCAACGTGTCGCCGATGAGCTTCCAGCAGAACGACCTGCCGGGACTTATTCATGAGATCCTGCTGGAAACGGGCCTCAGTCCCAAGCGGCTTGAGATCGAGATCACCGAAGGCGTGCTGATGCAGGATTTCTCGCGCGCCTGTTCGGTCCTGCGGCGCATCAAGAATCTTGGTGTCCGCATCGCGATGGACGATTTCGGCACCGGCTATTCGTCGTTGTCGTATCTGCAATCGTTTCCGTTCGACAAGATCAAGATCGACCAGACCTTCGTCGCCCAGATCCATAAGAACGTGCAGTCGTCGGCGATCATCCGCGCGATTATCAGCCTCGGAGAGGCGCTCAATCTCGGCGTCATCGCCGAAGGCGTGGAGACGGAGGCGCAGCGCGACTTCCTGGCCGATGCCGGATGCACCGAGATGCAGGGCTATCTGCTTGGCCGCCCGCAGCCGATCTCTGCTTATGATCAGATCACCGGCCGGCCGTCATTGGCGCCGGGCAAGGCCCTCGCCAGCTAGCAGGTGCGCGCTTACGCGGACGTTACGTGATCGTCGGTGACAAGCAATGAAGCGGCGATGCGCCCGGCGATTTTTTTCGCATAGGCCGAGAGATCCGATGTGGCCATCAATTCGCCGAACGTGCCGCGCGCCAGCGGGCCCGCGACAAATAAATGCGGATTCGGCTCGTTCCCATGACTGATGGCGTGGCCCGCGCGGTCGACCGCTATGCCAAGGCCAAGCGGATCGCCCTGAAGCAATCCATCGGCATTCATGGAAGACAGCAGCGGGTCGGCTGCGACCGCATGTGCCGGGCCGGTCGCCAGCATGACCGCGTCGAATGTTTCCGATTTCCATTTCATGTCATGACGCGCGCGCAAATCCACGCTGATGGTGTGCGGCGTGGTGGAATTCGCCCGCACGGATGCAGCGCTGATGTCGAGTGCGCCATGGCTCGCCCTCACGGATGCGGCGCGGATATCGAGCATGCCGTATGCGATGAGTTTGTCGATCGTCTCGTGCAACTGCGGCGCGATACGAAAGCGGTGTGTGTCCCAATAGGGACGAAGGTGACGCAGGAACTGGCGGCGGCTTGATGCGGAAAGGTTTTGCCAGATCGGCTGGCCTTGCTCGTGCACGCGGTTGAGCACGATCTGCCAGGGCAGTCCTTCCCGCGCCGCGTCAATGACGGCTCTGCGGACATAGCGGGACAAGGCGGTTGCTTGCGTGAGGGGAGGCGTCGTGAAATCGCCCTCGAAGACCGACTGGTTGTCCGTATGCGACTGTGGCCGTAGTCCGCGCCGGGAGACGGCGACGATTTCGCAACGATGACCGGCGCGCTCCAGCGAGGCGACGATATCGGCCATCGTCAGGCCCGTGCCGACGATCAGCACGCGATCACGCGGCGCAAGCGATGCCAGCGCGTTCCCGCTCCACGGGTCGGAGAAGAACCGGGGATGCGATTGCAGCGATCTGAGCGAGGAGGGAATTGCGGGAGGCGCGTGGCAGGTCGCGAGCGCCACGCTGGCGGCATCGATCGTCTCGCCATTATCGCAAGCGATGCGGAATCTGCCTTTCGTGGCGCTGACGCTCAAGGCCTTCGCGCGCAGATGCATCACCGCGGGCTTCAGGCTGCGCATCTGTTCGGCCATGTAGAAGCCGAAGATTGCGCGAGTCGGAAACAGCCGGCCATCGGACATGGCGGCTTGCGGATCGGTCGCGAGATAGCCGGTGTCGATCAGCCAGCGGTGGAAATGCTCGGCGTCGTCCGCATCGAGGATCATCCGCGTCGCGGGCACGTTGATCCGGTGCGCGGGGTCGGGCGTCGCATATGCAAGGCCGCACCCGAGATCCGCGCGGGGCTCGATCACGATGATATTGGCGGTGACGTTCATCCTGCGCAGATGCCATGCCAGTGCCGCGCCGGAAAAGCCGCCGCCGACGATGGCGATTGGTTTTGTGGCTTTTGATTTTCTGGAATCGACCGGATGGCTGCGCATTTCACGAACTCAGTTCATTGACCAAAATCTCAATGGAATATATGACTCAACTATCTCATCAACAATTGAAGTGAAATTCAATGGCGCAGCGGCAACGTAAAAGTGCTCCGACCCTGAAGCAGTTGGAATTGCTGCTGGCGCTTGAAAAGGCGGATGGCATTTCGAGCGCCGGCCGCACCTTGGGCATGACGGCCTCGGCAACCAGCCACGCGCTCCGGTCTCTTGAATCGAATCTTGGCGTCCAGCTCATTGATCGCAACGCGCCGGCCGTCGAGCTGACCTTCACGGGCAGGCAGGTGCTTCCCCATGTCCGCGATGTGTTCAGCGCGCTGCATCTGGTTCAAGCGGCTGCCCGAAGCGGAGCGAGGCTTGAAACCGGCACCTTGCGGCTTGGTTCGTTTGGCCTCACGGCATCGCTGAAACTGTTGCCTCCGATATTGGATACGTTTCGCAAGCGCTATCCCGGGATCGAAGTTCAGGTCATCGAGCGAACCGATCTCGAGATCGAGCAGGCGCTCCTCGACCGCAAAATCGAGATTGGAATCATCACGCTGCCGAATGACAGGTTCGATACGCAATTGCTGGCCACGGATCAGCTTGTTGCCGTGTTGCCTGCCGGGCACGATCTCGCGGCCTGTGAAACCGTGGGCTTGCGCGATCTGGTGCGCTATCCATTCATCCTGACCTACGCGGGTTCCGGCGGGTTGGTGTCGCGCACTTTCGCGAAAGCGGGATTACAGCCGAAAGTCACTCACGAATTGTCGCAGTTGACGTCGATCTTCGAATTTGTCGCCAGAGGGCAGGGTGTTTCGCTGGTCGCATCGCTCGCGATTCCGGGCCGGTATGAGGGAATCGTCTTCCGTGGTCTCAAGCCAGCCGTCACCCGGCGCATTGGGCTGGCCTGTCTGAACGATGCCCGGTTGTCTCCCGCGGCCGAAGCGCTGTGGAGGCAGATTCAGCAAAAGCCACCGAGGCGGGCGAAGATGCCGCGCTGATGGATTTTCGCGGGCTTACCGTTCGCCGCGCCGCCTTGCGCCGTTTGTTGTTCGTCTGCCTGTTTGACGTGAAAGGCTATTGATAACCCGCGATGCGGTGCGGCACGTAAGGTGCTTCCAGCGCCTTGATCTCATCTTCGGTCAGGTGCAGCGACAGCGCGGCAACCGCATCCGTCAGATGCTGCGGTTTTGACGCGCCGATGATCGGCGCGGTCACGCCGCGTTTCTGCGCAACCCATGCCAGCGCGACCTGCGCGCGGGGCACGCCGCGCGCCTTGGCGATGCGCGCGACTTCCTCCACGATTTTCCTGTCGGCATCGACAGCCTGCGTGTACAGCGTGCTGCCGAAGGCGTCGGTCTTCGAGCGTTCACTGATATCGTCCCAGTCGCGGGTCAGGCGGCCGCGCGCGAGCGGGCTCCACGGCACCACCGCTATGCCCTGATCCATGCACAGCGGCAGCATCTCGCGTTCTTCCTCCCGGTGCAGGAGATTGATGTGGTCCTGCATGCTGACGAACTCGCTCCAGCCATGCAGGCGCGAGGTGTAGATCGCCTTGGTGAATTGCCATGCGTGCATCGAGGACGCCCCGATGTAGCGAACCTTGCCCATGCGGACGAGATCGTTCAGCGCTTCCAGCGTTTCCTCGATCGGCGTGTCGTAGTCCCAGCGGTGGATCTGGTAGATGTCGACATAATCGGTGCCGAGCCGGCGCAGGCTGTTGTCGATTTCCGTAAAGACGGCCTTGCGGGAAAGGCCCGCGCCGTTCGGCTCGTCGCGCATATGCAGACAGACCTTGGTGGCGATCACCACCTCGTCGCGTCTCGCGAAATCCTTGACCGCGCAGCCGACGATTTCCTCGGACGTGCCGTCCGAATAGGAATTGGCGGTGTCGAGCACATTGATGCCGAGTTCGAGCGCCTGCCTGATGAGCGGACGGCTGGCGTCCTCCGGCATGGTCCATGGATGCTTGCCGCGATCCGGCGTGCCGTAGGTCATGCAGCCGAGCCACAGGCGCGATACCTTCAGACCGGTTTTGCCGAACTTGACGTATTCCATGGATAGCCTCGCGTATCGTCGTTCCGAAAAATGAAAAAGGCGGCCGAAGCCGCAACGTCATTAAAGCATATCGGCCGAGAGAAAATGCGCAAAATCTTCTGTGACGATTGTCGTTATGCGAGGCTTCTCGTGATTGTGAAGCGGATTGCGCATTCTGAAAAAATCAAAATCGCGCCTACCCGTTGAATTTTCCGCAAGCCGTTCCGATTTATGGATCGCATGAATTCTGTGCGGCGGCTTTGCCGCCGTCATTGAAGGAAAAACAATGTCGATCTGGTTCATTACGGGCGTGAGCAGCGGTTTCGGCCGGGCTCTGGCGGAAGTTCTTTTGCAAAACGATCACACCGTCGCGGGATCGGTGCGAAACGAAAATGACAAGGCTGCCTTCGAAAAACTCTCACCGGGGCGCGCCGTTGCGGTGCTGATGGATGTCACCGACGAGAACGCCGTGCGGCGGGGTATCGCCGAGGTCGAGAGCAAGGTTGGGCCGATCGCGGTTCTGGTCAACAATGCAGGCTACGGTTTCGAGGGCGCGATCGAGGAGGCGCCGCTTGATGAAGTGCGGCGGCAATTCGAGGTCAACGTGTTCGGACCGGTTGCGGTGATGAAGGCGGCATTGCCGTTCATGCGCAAGCGCCGGGCAGGGCATATCGTCAACATCACCTCGATGGGCGGGCTGGCGGCGTTTCCGGGTGTCGGAATTTACAACGGAAGCAAGTATGCCCTCGAAGGCATATCGGAGTCGCTGGCCAAGGAGGTCAAACATCTCGGCATCAAGATCACGATCGTCGAGCCCGGCTCTTTCCGCACCGACTGGGCCGGCCGCTCGATGGCCCACGCGCCGGAGCAGATCGCCGACTACGCGGAATCGGCCGGAGCTTTCCGCACCTCTCTGGCCCAGAGGAATGGCCGTCAGGCGGGCGATCCGCGCAAGGCGGCGCAGGCCATCATCATGGCGGTGGAAGCGGAGGAGCCGCCGCTGCATTTGCTGTTGGGGCACGATGCGCTCAACTTTGTCGGCGCCAAGCTCGGCGCGCTTCAGGCCGAGATCATGAAATGGGCGCCGGTCTCGAGCGGCACGAATTTCGATTCCTGACGCGAGCGGGCCGCCGCGGTTTTCAGTGCGGCGGTCTGTCCTCGTTCAATGGCCGATAGTAAAGAAATCCAGTAATTACAGGCGTATTTTGATTCAGGCGGGGCGTTAAGATGGTAACATTTTAACGTCCCGTTCTTCATTTTGTGTCATTTCTGTCTTTGCGAATTTTGCTGGCCGCTTGCCAGCATGGGGATGCGCGAAATCCGGGGGCAAGAGCATCAATAGCAGCGCTGTGCGAGGGGCACCTGCAAGCAACTGGCTCTATGTCCGATAATTTTGATGACTCGTGTTTGAGGGAGCTGACATGCTCGGCGGGATCAAGAAGTTGAACCTTTTCGGCTGGACCAGGAAGCTTTTCGGTTGGACCAAGTATTTCGGTTGGGTATCGAGAGTTGCCTCGAGATTTAACGTCTTCTCCTTCGTCAGGCACATCGGTTTGTCCTGGAAGGTTCAGATCGCGCCGCTCTTTCTGGTCATCTCTCTTGTCGCGCTGGGGATGTATTCGCTGAAGACGCTCCAACACAACCAGTCGTCAGAGGAAGGGCTGATGTCCGGCCCGGTTCGTCAGGCCGAACTGATGAGCGATTTCACCTCCACGATCTGGTCGGCTCATGCCAATCTGTATCGCCTCACGACGACGGCGGCGACCGAGACGGATGCCAAGGCCATCTCGGACTACGTATTTGACACCACGACTTCGCTCGGGCGTGTCGATGATGCGTTGTCGGCTCTTGAGGTCAGTCTGTATGAGCCAAGCTCGGTTTTGTCGCGGGAAGACTACACAAAGCTGAAAGATGCCGTCGCTGTCTATGCAGCCAAAGCTAAAATCGTCATCGACAAGACGGGCGCTTCCGGCGCTGATACGAGGTTCATCAAGGACGCGGAAAAGCAGTTTACTGTGGTGTCGCAGCTTGTCTCGGACATGATGAGCGCGAGCAGCACACGCAAAAGCATGGAGGTCGGCCTTTCCCAGGTGCGCCTCGAAGAGCAGCAGTTCACTCTCAAGATCGTGCTGGGCGTCATCTCCGCGTTCGGTCTGCTATTCTCGGTTCTGATCGGGCGCGGAATCTCGAAGCCTGTGGTGGTGATGACCGAGGCGATGCATGAGCTTGCCGCCGGAGATCTATCGGTGCAGTTGCCCGGTCTCGACCGTGGTGACGAGGTCGGCCAGATGGCTCGCGCCGTGGAGGAGTTCAAGGTTCAGGCGGTGGCCAAGGCCGAGCAGGACGCCGTCGAGCGCGAAACGAAGAACCGCGAATTGGCGACGACCCGCAAGGCGGAGCTGCATGCGCTCGCGGAAAGTTTCGAGAGCGCTGTCGGCAAGATCATCGAGCATGTCAGTTCGGCCTCGAGCGATCTTGAATCGTCGGCGATGGTGCTGACCAAGAGCAGCGTGGCGACGCAGGAACTGAGCGCCGTCGTCGCCAGCGCCTCGGAAGAAACGTCCAGCAACGTCCAGTCGGTTGCGTCCGCGACCGAGGAGATGGCGGCGTCCGTCTCCGAGATCGGCCGTCAGGTATCGGATTCCAACCAGATCGCGGCGGAGGCCGTCGAGCAGGCCAGGCGCACCGATACGCGGATCAGCGAATTGTCGGAGGCGGCGAACCGCATCGGCGACGTCACCATGCTGATTACGACGATCGCGAGCCAAACCAACCTGCTGGCGCTCAATGCCACCATCGAGGCTGCGCGCGCGGGCGAAGCGGGCAAGGGTTTCGCGGTGGTCGCGCAGGAAGTGAAGGCGCTGGCGGCGCAAACGACCAAGGCCACGCACGAGATCAGCACCCAGATCGCGGCCATGCAGTCGGCCACGGAAGAGTCGGTGGTTGCGATCAAGGAGATCGGCGGCACGATCAGCCGCCTGTCGGAAATCGCGTCCATCATCGCGGCGTCCATCGAGGAGCAGGGCGCGGCGACGCAGGAAATCGCGCTGAACGTCCAGCAGGCGGCGGCTGGTACCTCGCGTGTCGCCACCAGCATCGCCGACGTCCATCGCGGCGCGGGCGATACCGGATCGGCCTCTTCTCAGGTGCTCTCGGCGGCGCAGTTGCTGTCGAACGAGAACCGGCGGCTGAAGGCCGAGGTCGTCAAGTTCCTGGAAACGGTACGGGCTGCCTGAAGGCGGTCCGGGCCGGACGATCACGGCTGGATGGTTGCGGCATCCATGATCGCGCCATAAATCCGCTCGATATCCTGTGACGTCACGCAATAAGGCGGCATCACGTAGATGGTGTTGCCGAGCGGGCGCAGCAGGATGTCGCGCGCGTTGAAGTGCGCCAGCAGCTTCGGTCCGATGCCCGCGAGATAACCGGCATCCCGCACTTTCAGATCCATCGCGGTGATGGTGCCGCAGCGGCGGACGTTCTCGAAACGGGAATCGTTACGGAACGGCGCGAGCGCGCGCTCCTGCATGGCGCTAAGCGACGCGACGCGCTCGCGGGTTTGCGGATCGTCCCACAGTTTCAGATTGGCGAGCGCGGCCGCGCAGGCGATCGGGTTCGCGGTGTAGGAACTGGAGTGGAAGAAAGTTTTCGCCCGGTCCGTGGAATAATGCGCCTCGAAAATCTCGGGTGTACACAATGTCGCCGCGAGCGGTAGCGCTCCGCCGGTGATGCCCTTAGAATAGCAGACGATGTCGGGTGACACGTCCGCCTGTTCGCAGGCGAACAGCGTGCCGGTGCGGCCCCAGCCGGTCATCACCTCGTCGGCGATGAACAGGACATCGTTTTCCATGCAGATGCGCCGCATCTCTTTCAGGATTTGCGGCGAATACATCAGCATGCCGCCCGCGCCGAGGATCAGCGGCTCGACGATGAAGGCGGCGGGCTTGTCGCGGCAGGCGCGCTCCAGTGCGTCGAGTGTGTTCTGCTCGTTGGCTGCTGCCGGAAACGGGATGCAGTCGACGGCGAACAGCAGCGGTTCATAGGGGGCGTTGAACACGCCGCGCGCGCCGACCGACATCGTGCCGACAGTGTCGCCGTGATAGGAGTGTTCCATCACCACGATGCGTTCGCGCGGCGCGCCGATGTTGCGCCAGTAGCCGAGCGCCATCTTCAGCGCGACCTCGACGCTGGTCGAGCCGCTGTCGGAATAAAAGACGTGCGACAGCCCTTTGGGGGCGAGCTTGATCAGCCGCTCCGCAACCTGTTCGGCAGGCGGATGGGTTTGCCCCGCAAAGATGATCTGGTTGAGCCGGGCTGCTTCGGTCTGGATCGCGTGCACGATATCCGGATGACAGTGGCCGTGCGTCACCACCCACCATGAGGCGATCGCATCCAGAATGCGACGGCCATCGTCGGTGTGCAGATGTGCGCCCTCGGCCCGCACGATGGTCGGGAAATCCTCGTACAGCGCGTGCTGCGTGAACGGATGCCAGACCGGAGATGTCGTCGGCGATGTCATGCGGCGAAGTCAGCGAGGTTGAAGGAGGTGGCGAATGCGCGGCGCAGGCTGTCATGCGTGAGCGGCGTGAGATAAGGCAGGCGGCCCAGACGGCGGACGCCGCCGAGTTTGCAGATGATGCGCTCGCTCTCGGCCTGTTCGTCGCCGATGAAGGCGATGCCGATCAGCGGAATGTCGCGGCGCTTTACGGCCTCTATGGACAGCAGCGAGTGATTGATGGTGCCGAGCGCGGTGCGCGCACACAACACCAGCGGCAGCCGCCAGCGCGCGAAGATATCGATAAAGAGTGTATCGTCGTTGACCGGGACCATCAGGCCGCCCGCGCCTTCGATCACCAGCGGCCGCGCGCTCGGCGGCGGTGGAAGCAGCGCGCGTTCGTCAATCGTCAGACCATCGATCCGTGCCGCGTGATGCGGTGAGGCAGGGGTGTTGAGAACATGCCTCTCGGGCAGGATGCGGTCGGGAGTAAGGCCGCCAAGTTCGGCCACGCGGCGCGCGTCGGTGCCATCCTCGTGGCCTGCCTGGATCGGCTTCCAGTAATCGGCGCCGAGCGCATCCGCGAGGGCCGCAGAAAAAACAGTTTTGCCGACATCGGTATCGGTGCCGCTGACGATCAGGCGCGTGGTCATGCCTTGAGTGTCTGCGCTTCTTCTTGGAGCGCCGCAAGCATGGATTCGACATCGGCGCCGGTCACGTTCAGCGTGAGCGAGATACGCAGCCGCGCGGTGCCCGCGGGCACGGTCGGCGGACGGATGCCGCGAATGTCGAAGCCGCGCCGCTGCAAGGCCGCCGCGAGCGTCATGGTGCGCTCATTATGCCCGACGATGTAGGGAATGATCTGCGAACCGGAGGGCGTCCAACCTTGCGCGCGGATCTTATCTCCGGCGAAAGCGATGAGATCGTGCAGCCGTTGTCTCCGCTCGGGCTCCTCGCGCAAGATTTTCAATGCCTCTCCGACCGCGACCGCCATCAGCGGCGAGGGCGCGGTGGCGAAGATGAAGGGCCGGCTGCGATTGACGAGAAAATCGCGCAGCAGCTTCGTCGTCAACACCAGCGCGCCGGATGCGCCGAGCGCCTTGCCGCAGGTGTGGACCGCGACCACGTTGGCGCGGCCTTCATAGGCGGCGGACAGACCGCGCCCATCAGGCCCGAACACGCCGGTCGCATGCGCTTCGTCGATATAGAGGAAGCCATCGTTGCGGTCGGCGATCTGCATCAGTTCTGCGAGTGGTGCGGTGTCGCCGTCCATCGAGTAGATGCTTTCCACCGCGATCCATGGACGTCCCTTGCCGCCTTTGGTTCGCCATGCGCGGATCGCATCCGCCACGGCATTGCTGTCGTTGTGGGGTGTCTCAACATTCTCCGCGCGGCTGGCGTTGATACCCTCGCGCATGCTCGCGTGAGAGAGCGCATCCATCACGATCAGGTCGCCGCGCTGGGGCAGGGTGCTGAGTGCGGCGAAGTTCGCGCTGTAGCCTGCGCCGAAATACAGCGCGCTCTCGGTTTTGAAGAAAACCGCGGCATCGGCTTCAAGCTGTTCGTGTTCGGCGCAATTGCCGCGCAGGAGCCGCGAGCCGCCCGCGCCGATCGGCGTGCCGGCTTCGATCGCCGCAATCACGGCGTTGCGCAGGCGAGGAGATTCCGCGAGCGCCAGATAGTCGTTGGAGACGAAGTCGATGCCCTGACGCGGATGCAGGCTGCGCAGCCGCCCATCGCGCGCCAACGCGGCGAGTGCGCCCGCATAGCGATCGTCAGCAGGTTCTGTATTCAGGGACAGGTGCGCGGCCAAAAATCACCGGACATTGGAGCAATTCCAGGCGAATTTAACATGCCGGATGAAGAGCGTCACCGGTGCAGATTCCACGCGACATCACTTTCGGTTTTGTCTAGATCACGCCTGTTTTCAGCAAGCGATGGAGTGTCCCATGGAAGAGCTTAATGGCCGGATGATCGGGTGTCAGATTCTGATTACGGGACTGATCGCGCGCGTCGCTAACGAGCAACGCGATCCGCTGCGTTTTCTCACAGACTTCCGTGACGAAATTCGTGCCGTCGTGCGCGGCATCAATATCGCGGGCACGCCGAACGCGGACTCGGTGCGGCTGGTCGCGCAGCAGATGATCGATGAGATGTTTTCCCTGATGAAGCCGCCGAGTCCGGAAAACGCGGATGATCAGTGAGGCATCTGCCTGAAATTCATAGTTTAGAATAATTATAATATGTACGCCGCGTGCATATTTGAGCGATTCAAAAGTGGACCGGCGGATAAAGTTTGATTGTGCAGTTCCATCCTTTTATCAGCACCCCAAGGACGATTTGTCGCATATGGCAAAGCGTCGCTACTTTAAGCATAACTGGGGACTGGGGAAATGCAGGGATTGAAGGCGCCGCGTTCGCTGCGGACATGGGCTGTTTCACACACCGATCAGGATAAAAACGGGGGCGTTTCCGCCCGAAAAGTTACCTCGATCGCGGGCCTGATTGCGGTCGCGTCGGTTTCGGGCGCGGAGGCCCAGCAGGCTGCTCCCGAGTTGCCGCCGGTGACGGTCTATGCTCCTGCCCACCACCGCGCTACCACCAAGCCATCCCGCGATCAGAAGCGCGCCACTGCCGCCTTGCGTCGGGCAGCCAAGCGCCAGCAAGCGGCCAAGCCCGTGCCTTATCCCAACGCAGGCCAACTGACCCCGCCGGATGCCGATCCTTACGCGAACGCGGCGGCGCCTTATCAGGCGACGCGGCTGCAATCGAACAAATTCAGCGAGCCGATCGCCAATCAGCCGAAGACGATCACGGTTCTCACCAAGGATGTGCTTGAGGACAAGAACGCGACCTCGCTGCGCGAGATCGGCCGCAGCACCGCCGGCGTGACGCTGGGGTCCGGCGAGGGCGGCAACGCGTTCGGCGACCGTTTCTTCATCCGCGGCTTCGATGCGCGTAACGACATCTTCCTCGACGGCATCCGCGATCCGGCCGTCAGCATTCGCGAAAACTTCTTCACCGAGCAGGTCGAGATCCTGCGTGGGCCGGCCTCGAGCTATGCCGGCCGTGGCACCGCCGGCGGCGCGATCAACATCGTCACCAAACAGGCGGGCGACAAGAATTTCTACAATGCAAGCAGCGAGTTCGGCACCGACCGCACCAAGCGTTTCACGCTCGACGTCAATCAGGTCATAAGCCCGACGCTGTCGATCCGTGCGGGTGGCGTGGCGCAGGATGCCGGCATCGCGGGCCGTAATTTCGCGACCGACGAGCGTTACGGCGGCTTTGCTGCGGTGAAGTGGACCCCGACCGACAGTGTCAAAGTTCTCGCCAACTACATTCATACCGACCTGCGCGGCACTCCCGATTTCGGCGTGCCGTGGGATCGTGTCAACAACCGTCCGGTCACCGAGAGCGGCGTGCCGCGCGATACGTGGTACGGCGAAGTCAACCGCGATTTCCAGAAGGTCCGTCAGGATATCGGCACGGCGCAGCTCGAAGTGAAATTGACGCCAGATGTCACCTTCAACAGCAAGTTCCGCGCGGAACGCTCGCTGCTGAATTACATCGGTACGATTGCGGAAGCGCCCAGGAGTTTCACGTCAAACGTAACGCCGTTCTGTCAGATTGTGAGCAATCAGCCTTACTGCACCCAGCTCAACGCGCAGAGCCGTTACCAGGTCGCGGATGTGCTGGCCAATCAGAGCGATTTGACTGCGAAGTTCGATACAGGCGTATTCAAGCACACGCTGGTCGCGGGCACCGAGTTCTCTCGCGAGAAGGTCTCCATCGACAAGTATAGCGGCCTCTATTCGGAGGCGAACGGCAGCGGCATGCCCAGCGCCAGCGCGCCAATCGTGTCGTATTTGGATCCCTCCAGCGTAACCTATCTTCCGTTCGGAGGTGCATCGCTGCTCGGGACGCCGTTGGTTGCGACCGTCGATACCAAGAGCGTGTATGCCATCGATACCGCGAACTATAATGATTTCCTCATTCTCAACGGCGGCATCCGATACGACAATTACGATTACTCCGCCACCAACTACGCGAACCTGTCGCACAGCGCGCTCGACAGCGGCCTCGTCAACTGGAACGCGGGCGCGGTCATCAAGCCGCTGCCATATGTCAGCCTCTATGCGGCCTATGCGACATCATCCAACCCGATTGGCGCGGAACTGGATGCAAGCAGTGCATCCTACGGCGGCCCGGATTTTACCAACCTTGGCGCCGCTTTCGGTCCCGAGCGCAACAAGGCTGCCGAAGTGGGCACCAAGTGGGAGCTGTTTGAGCGCCGCCTGCTGCTGACCGCCGCATTGTTCCAGACCGAAAAAGACAATGCGCGTGAAGTAGGTACGGTTGGCGGTGTTCCGAACACGATTGTTGCTGGTGCGGCTTATCGCATCCAGGGTATCGATCTTGAGGCTGCTGGCAAGATCACGGACAAGTGGAGCATTTTCGGCGGTCTTGTTTTAATGGACTCCAAGATCACGAAATCCAATGTCGCGCCTCCCACGACGGTTGGCTATACGAGCAACGTCGGCCTGAAACTCGCCAACGTCGCGCATCAGTCGTTCAACGTGCTGACCAAGTACAAGTTCATGCCGGATTGGGAAGTCGGCGGGCAGGCGACGTACCGCTCGAAGATCTATGGCGGCACGTTGCTCGCCGCGAACCAGGGCACGTCGCTGCCGAGCTATTGGCGCTTCGATGCGTTCCTCGAGCACAAGGTCACCAAGAACCTGACGATGAAGGTTGCCGTGAACAACATCTTCAACAAGCTGTATTACGACACGCTTTATCAAAGCGCGGCGCCGTTCGTAGCGGTGGCGCCGGGCCGGGCTGCGTACATTACCGCGCAGGCAAAGTTCTAGACCTATTCTATACTTACGGGCCCCTAAAACAGGCCACCGGGCATGACTTCTACCGGGTCCTGGGTGTACAGGACCCGGTACAACACGAGTCCGGCATGTTAATCTGCATTCCCGATATTCTGAGCAAAGCCGAGGTCGCCGACTTCCGTCGCATCATGGATGCGGCGGAGTGGGAAGACGGCCGCTCGACAGCGGGAGCGCAGTCCGCGATGGTGAAGCGCAACGAGCAATTGCCGCCCGACAGCGAAACCGCCCGTGTGCTCGGGCAGCGCATTCTCAGCGCGCTGACCAAAAACCCGCTGTTCATTTCCGCCGCCATTCCGCAGCATATCTTTCCGCCGCTGTTCAACCGCTATGCGGCCTCGGACGGCCACCATTTCGGGGTCCATGTCGATAACGCCGTGCGCGGCGATCGCCTGACCGGCCTGCGCATCCGCACCGACCTCTCGGTGACGCTGTTTCTCTCCGAGCCGGAGGACTATGAGGGCGGCGTCCTCACGGTCGAGGATTATTACGGTTCCCATGAGGTCAAGCTGCCTGCGGGGCATCTGGTACTTTATCCTGCGTCTAGTTTGCATCTGGTCACGCCCGTGACCCGAGGAGCCAGAGTGGCGTCTTTCTTCTGGTTGCAGAGCATGGTACGCGACGCCCATGCGCGCAGTATGATTTTCGACCTCGATACGGCTGTTCAGGCGCTGGTCGAACGGCTGGGTCGGGACGACCCTGAAACGGTCAAATTGACCGGCATTTATCACAACCTCATTCGCTACTGGGCCGACGTATGAAAACCATTCGCTTGATGACGTGCCTTTCCATTGTCGCCTGTCTGGCGGGCGCTGTACCCGTGCTGGCACAGGAAGCTGCTCCTGCGCGGCCAGCCACCCCCGCGGTCACTTCTCCCGCGCCTGCCACGCCTTCAGCGGTTACGCCGGCCACCGCGGTGCCTGCGGCTGCCGCACCGGCTCCGACTGCCTTGCCCGCCGCCGAGGCTGCGAAGGCGTCGGTTGTGCCGCATGACCTTTCGCCGTGGTCGATGTTCATGTCGGCCGATATCGTCGTGAAGCTGGTGATGATCGGCCTCGCTTTCGCCTCGCTGATGACGTGGACGATCTGCTTTGCGAAAATGCGCGAGCAATTCGTGGCGCAGCAGCGGCTCAAGGCGGCGCTCCGCACGGTGTCGAATTCGCGCACGCTGGCCGAAGCCCGCATGGCGCTCGGCACCGGCAAGACGGTGCTGTCATCTTTCCTCGCGATGGCCGTTCATGAAGTGCGGTTGTCATCGGGGATCGTCGGCGATGCGGGCATCAAGGAGCGGGCGGCCTCGCTGTTCGCCGAACTGACCCGCAGCGAGGCGCGCCGGATGCGCCTCGGCATGGGCATGCTCGCGACCATCGGCGCGACCGCGCCGTTCGTCGGCCTGTTCGGTACCGTCTGGGGCATCATGAATTCCTTCATCGGCATTTCGAAGATGCAGACCACCAATCTCGCCGTGGTCGCGCCGGGCATCGCGGAAGCCTTGCTCGCGACCGCCATGGGTCTCGTCGCGGCGATCCCGGCCGTCATCATCTACAATCACTTCTCGCGCGTGACGAAACGCTATCTGGAGCTTGTCAGCCAGGCGTCCGGCACGGCGGGCCGCCTCTTGTCGCGCGATCTCGATCGCGGCCATGGCGCGATTTCGCACGCGGCCGAATAACGGAGACGGCTCGTGGGGGTTACGTTCAACGATGTCGATGACGGGGACGATCTCAGCGAAACGCATGAGATCAACGTCACGCCGTTTATCGACGTCATTCTGGTTCTTCTGATCATCTTCATGGTGGCGGCGCCGCTCTCCACCGTCGATCTGCCGGTGGATCTGCCGTCCTCGACGGCGACGCCGACCAAGAAGCCGGACAAGCCGACTTACGTGACCATCAAATCCGATCTGGCCGTCGCTGTCGGCGAGACTCCCGTGAAACGGGTCGATCTCGTCAACGTGCTCGATGCGGCAGGAGAGGGCAACAAGGACCGCCGTATCTTCCTGCGCGCCGACCGCGCGGTGTCTTACGGCAACATGATGGACGTTCTCGAAATTCTGCGCGCCGGCGGATATCTGAAAGTAGCGCTGGTGGCGCTCGAAGGGGTGCCAGACAGCACAGGCACCGCCATCCCGTCGGCGGCCAAGCCACAGTAACCGGAAGTGCAATGTTCCTGAACCGGCTCTGGACCGACCCGTCGAGGCGCGTATGGATGTTCGCCGCTATCGCAGCCTTGATCCTGCACGGCGCGGTTGCGGCCATCGCGGTGACGAGTCTGACGGATACGGCCGAGGACGATGAGCTGGGCGCGGCAGGCATCGAGGTGGGCCTCGAATTCCTTGCGCCGCGCGGCGAGCCGACCGATCTGCCGCCGGGGCCCGACACGGAAGCGTCCGCGGCTTCGCCGCAGGTGGTCGAGCAGAAGGCGGAGGTGAAGAAGACCGACCTGCCGCAGGACAAGCCGATCGAGTCCGAGAACCCTGACCGCGTCGTGTCTCCCGACAAGTCCACCGACCCGAAGGAGGACGATCCCAACGTCGCGGCACGGCAGCAGGCGCCATCGCAGGAATCCGTGGCATCGGAAGCGACCGCGATGCCGACCTCGGAATCGGCCCAGCAGTCCGACCGCTCGGTGACGCTTGCCCAGGGCACCGGTGCCAGCAAGCAGCGCATCAAGACGACGTGGCAGAAGGAACTGGTGGCTCATCTCGACCATCACAAGCGCTATCCGCCGGACCGCTCCGATGTCAGCGTCAAGATCATGGTCAGCTTCGAGATTGACCGGACCGGCCACATCATTTCGAGCAAGATCGTTCAGGGCTCGGGTAATCCCGAATTCGATCAGGCGGCGCTTGCCATGCTCAAGCGTTCCGACCCGGTGCCCGCGCCGCCGCCGCTGGTTGCGGACGAAGGTCTGACCTTCACGCTGCCGGTCGTCTTCCGCGCCCATGGACAGAAGAAGTAAGGTTTTTTCGCCTTCAATCCTTTTCAGCCGGCCTTGCGCGCCCGCGCCTTTGAGCGGGTCTGCTTTTTGGTCGCGCGGGGAGCCGCACGGGCGGCCCGGCGCTCGGACTTGGCATTGCCTTTCAGGCTCTTGCGCAACGCATCCATCAGGTTGATGACGTTGCCGCTCTCGCGCGGCGTGCTCGGTGCCTTGATCGTTTCTCCGGCGCGTTTGCGGCTGATGAGATCGGCCAGCGCGCTCTCGTAGTGATCCTCGAAACGATCGGGGTCGAATTCGCCGGTCTTGCCCTCGACGATGTGTCTGGCAAGATCGAGCATTTCCTTGGTGACTTTGACATCCTTGATGTCGCCGAAATAGTCGGCCTCGTCGCGGACCTCGTAGGGGAAGCGCAGCAGCGTGCCCACCAATCCCTTTTCCAGCGGCTCCAGCGCGATGACGTGCTCGCGATTGGTCAACACGATGCGGCCCAGTGCCATCATGTTCATGGAGCGGATCGTCTCGCGGATCACGGTGTACGCATCGTGGCCGACCTTGCCGTCTGGCACGATGTAGTAGGGGCGGATCAGGAAACGGTTATCGATTTCATCCCGGGGCACGAATTCGTCGATGTCGATGGTGTGGGCCGATTCCAGGGCGATGTTGTCGAGTTCGTCGTCACTGACCTGCACATAGGTGTCGGCATCGACCTTGTAGCCCTTGACGATGTCCTCGCGCTCGACCTCCTCGCCGGTCTCGGCATCGATCTTGGCGTATTTGATCCGGTGGCCGGTGTTCTTGTTGATCTGGTTGAATCGAATCTTGTCCGACTCGGATGTCGCGGGAAACAGCGCGACAGGGCAGGTGACGAGGGACAAACGCAGGAAGCCCTTCCAGTTCGCGCGGGACGCCATCGATCAACTCCGGTTTACTCGGACCAGCCGACTCAATGGGGCGTAGAAGAATTCGTTCCTCGATCCTTCGCCCGAAGGAGGAAAACAGACCACCGGAGCGGCCAAGAGGTTCTAAAATACCGATTATTCCTGATTTGTTCTATCCCGGCCCGGGTGTGGATTCGCCACGTTATTGCCTTGTTTACGCTACGGTTTTTGAAAGTTCACTGTGGTGTTTTCGCTACAGCATTTTGCGACGCATCGTGATCAATAACGCTCATTCGACTTCTACGGACGTTTGGGAGACTACCACTATGAAGAAGCTTCTTCTTGCAGTCACCGTCGCGGCTCTGAGCTCGACCTCGGTGTTCGCTGCTGACCTCGCGGCCCGCCCCTATACGAAGGCGCCGGCTTACGTCGCTCCGATCTACAACTGGACCGGTTTCTACATCGGTGCGCACATTGGCGGCGCGTTCGGTGGCAGCAACAGCGTGACCGACTTCACCGGCACCGGCATTGCCAGCAACAACAAGAGCGCGTTCCTGGGTGGCGCGCAGATCGGTTACAACTACCAGTTCTCTCCGAACTGGGTGTTCGGCATTGAAGGTGACTTCAGCGGCCTGTCGAGCAACAACCGCACCTTCGTGACGGCCACGGATGTGTACACCGCCAAGAGCGACTGGCTGGCTTCGGTCACCGGCCGTCTCGGCTACACCTGGGGTCCTGGCATGATCTACGCCAAGGGCGGTGCGGCGTTCCGCGATAACAGCATGGCTGGAACCACTCCGTTCGTGACCACCCGCGACGACACCGGCTACACCGTCGGCGCCGGCCTTGAATACATGTTCGCTCCGGCCTGGTCGGCGAAGATCGAGTACCAGTACTACAACTTCGGCCACACCTCGGTGGCTGACGCCGTTGGTCCGGTCCTGCGCTACAGCGACGACCTTCACACTGTGAAGGCTGGTATCAACTACCACTTCAACTGGGGTGGCCCGGTTGTCGCCAAGTACTGAGATCTGAAGTACTGAGATCATCTGATCGCATCGCGATCCGACGAAAAGGCCGGCGAAAGCCGGCCTTTTTTGTTGTCCGAGGGTGTGGCGTGGCTCTGCGGGAAGAGCGGCCGGACTTCAGAGGGGTGGTCAACCGCCGTCGAGCGCCGCGAGGCGCGTTGCCTCTTCGAGATCACCGGACTGATTGGCGTTGAAAAACGGATCGAGCGGCGCGGTCGGCCATGAGGCCTGCGCCGGCCGAAAGCGCCGCACGAAGGCATGGGCCTTGCGGAAATCCTCGACCGTCAGGGCGTGCCGGATGGCATGGCGGAGATCGACATGCCAGATCGCGATGATCGGGTGTAGCTGGCCGCCGGATTCGGCGACCGCAATCTCTGCGTCATTGTCACGCCGGGCCTGATGCAGGCGAGACACAAGGTCGCGCGGCAGGAAGGGGCAGTCGGCGGCCGCAGTAAGGACATATTGGGCGTCAGGGCGGTTCGCGGCGGCCCATTCCAGGCCCGCCAGCACGCCTGCGAGCGGTCCCGGGAAGTCCGCGACATCGTCGGGCACGACCGTCAGACCGAATGCGGCGAAACGAGCCGGATCACCGTTGGCATTGAGCACAAGGCCATCGCATTGCGGGGCGAGACGGCTGATCACACGCTCCAGAATAGGCCGTCCGGCAATCAGCCGCATCGGCTTGTCGCCCCCACCCATGCGGCGGGCGAGCCCCCCGGCCAGCAGCACGCCGGGCGTGGGCGGATAGTTATCTTCTATCGTGCGATCCGTTGCCATGATTTCTCAAACCCGCATCGATTCGGCACTTTGCGGCCTTGTGCCGAGCGACAGTCCCGCTATAGCACGCTGAGGATAGAGTGGAGAACGTGATGCGGGTCATCGGGCTGGCCGGGTGGAGCGGGGCGGGAAAGACCACGCTGCTGTCGCGCCTCGTGCCGCATCTGATCGGCGAGGGTGCGCGTGTCTCCGTCATCAAGCATGCCCATCATGAGTTCGATCTGGATAAGCCGGGCAAGGACTCCTGGGTCCACCGCCAGGCCGGGGCGACACAGGTGATGATCTCCTCGACGAAACGGTGGGCGTTGCTGAACGAACTGCGCGGCGATCCCGAACCCTCGCTTTTCGAGCTGCTGGCGAAAATGGCGTCCGTGGATTACGTCATCATCGAGGGGTTCAAGGCGCAGGGGCACCGCAAGATCGAGATTTATCGCGCGGAAAACGCCAAGCCGCTGATGTTTCCAAACGATCCGAACATCATCGCTGTCGCGGCGGACACCCGGGTGGAAAGCGGGCTGCCGATGTTCGACCTTGACGACATTCCTGCGATTGCAGATTTCGTGAAAGCACACGCCGAGAATCGTAACGAACTTTTCGCGCGCGTGACGGGTTGAAAGATGGCGCAACTCTCGGACGACTGCTTTGCATTCGGTGGCCCGGTGATGAGGGTGGATGAGGCGTTGTCCATTATCAGGTCGCGCCTGACACCGATCGAGGACATCGAGAATGTAAAGTTGTCCAAGGCGGATGGACGAATCCTCGCCGCCGATGTGATCGCGCCGATCAATATTCCGTCCTTCATGAATTCGGCCGTGGATGGCTATGCGGTGCGTGGCGAGGACGTTCCCGGCGGCGAAGCACGCGTGTTCAAGGTGCAGGACCGCGTGGCGGCGGGCGCCAGCGCGCGCGGCGAGATCCTGCCCGGTCACGCGATCCGGATTTTCACGGGAGCGCCGATGCCTGCCGGCGCCGACACGGTTTACATGCAGGAAGATGTCAAGCTGGCGGAAGACGGCGCCGTTCTACTGCCGCCAGGCCTTGCGCGTGGGGCGAACGTGCGTCTGGCAGGTGAGGATATTTCGCAGGGCTCCGGCGCGTTGCCGAAAGGGCGGTTGCTGCGCCCGCAGGACGTCGCGCTGGCCGCGGCGCTTGGGGTGACCGAACTCGCGGTGCGCCGGCGTCCGCGCGTGGCGGTTTTCTCGACCGGCGACGAGGTGGTGGCGCCGGGGGAAGAGCGAACGGCGTCGCAACTGTTCGATTCCAACCGCACCATGCTGGGCGCGATGCTGCGCCGTCTGGGCTGCGAGGTGATCGATCTCGGCATTCTTCGCGACGATCGGGTGGCGCTTGCCGCGGCGTTGAAGCAGGCCGCGCGGGATTGCGACCTGATCCTGACCACCGGCGGAGTTTCGACAGGCGAGGAAGATCACGTCAAGGCGGCGATCGAGACGATCGGATCTCTGGTGCTTTGGCGCATGGCGATCAAGCCGGGACGCGCGGTCACGATGGGAGTGATTGACGGCACGCCGTTCATCGGCCTGCCAGGCAATCCGGTGGCGGGGTTTGTCACTTTCATCTACGTGGCGCGGCCCGCGATTCTCACCCTTGCCGGGACAACACTGCCCAAGCTCGTCCCCTTGCGTGTTCGCGCGCAGTTCGACTATCGCAAGAAGACCGGCCGCCGCGAATATATCCGTGTGACGTTGGAGCAGGGCCCAGACGGTGTTTTCGAGGCATTGAAGTTTTCACGCGACGGCGCGGCGCTTTTATCGTCACTGGTCACGACCGACGGCCTTGCCGAACTGGAAGAGAATGTCACCACTGTCGAGCCGGGCGATATGCTGAGTTTTCTACCGTACTCGAGTTTGCTGTAGCGGCAATGCCTTCCCTCAAACTCGATCTGAGCGGATTGAAATGTCCTCTGCCGGTGTTGCGGACCCGCAAGGCGCTGAAATCCCTGCAACCTGGCGACAGGCTCGAGGTCGTCTGCACCGATCCGCTCGCGGCGATCGATCTTCCTCATCTGATTTCAGAGACCGGTGATCGCATCGAGATCGTCAGGCACGATACGGATGGGATCGTCTTCCTGATCGAGAAACTCGGCCGCGCATAGTCTCCGCCGGAAATTCCATCGTCAGCCGATAATATGAAGCCGAATTCCATTCGCAGTGGCAGCATTAGCTTGAACACTCTGCTGCTGTTCTACCTTTGGATGATCGACATTCGTCGCGCCTTCTGTCCAAATCCGATAGATACCATCTATCTTTTAGATGGATAGGGAATATCAGGAGTCTGTCGGGTTTAGATCATTTGAATACCGCGCGTCGTGATCCTCGCGGACTCGTCGATGTCTTGGGCAACGTCCCCTTGTTCGCTTGCAAGCGAAGGCATGGAGAAAACTGGATCGCACATGGGATTGCAGACCACCCTCCAGAAGTGGCTGTAAGGGGAGAAAACAAATGGCTTCATTTTTAGACCGTGAGAACACGGTCGCGAAACCCGGCTTCAGCCGGTGGATGGTTCCGCCAGCGGCGCTGTGCGTTCATCTCTGTATCGGTCAGGCTTACGCCTACAGCGTGTTCAACCTGCCGATGACCAAGCTGATCGGCATCACGCAATCGGCGCCGGGCGATTGGAAACTCACCGAGCTCGGCTGGATTTTCTCGCTCGCGATTTTCTTCCTTGGCGTTTCCTCGGCGGTGTTCGGCCGCTGGGTCGAGGAAGGCGGCCCGCGCAAGGCGATGTTCACGGCGGCCTGCTGCTGGGCCGGTGGCTTCTTCCTGTCGGCGATCGGTGTGTATCTCCATGCCCTGTGGCTGATCTATCTCGGCTACGGCGTGCTCGGCGGCATCGCGCTCGGCATCGGCTACATTTCGCCGGTCTCGACGCTGATCAAGTGGTTCCCGGATCGTCCCGGCATGGCCACGGGTATGGCCATCATGGGATTCGGTGGCGGCGCTTTCATTGCCTCGCCGCTCTCGGTCTGGCTGATGAGCAAGTTCAATACGCCGACGCACATCGGTGTCATGGAAACCTTCGTCATTTTGGGCGCGGTGTATTTCTGCTTCATGATCGTCGGCTCGATCATCGTGCGCGTCCCGCCGGCGGGCTGGATGCCAGAGGGTTACGTGCCACCGGCGACCACGAACAAGATGATTACCCGCAATGACGTGTTCGTTTACGACGCTGTCAAGACCCCTCAGTTCTGGCTGATCTGGTGGGTGTTGTGCTTGAACGTGACCGCCGGCATCGGCGTGCTCGGTCAGGCTTCGGCGATGAGCCAGGAAATGTTCCCGGGTCACATCACGCCGGTTGCCGCTGCGGGCTTTGTCGGTCTGATGAGCTTGTTCAACATGGGTGGCCGGTTCTGCTGGGCATCGCTGTCGGACTACATCGGCCGGCGGAACACCTACTTCGTGTTCATGGTGCTCGGCTTCATCCTGTACTGCACCGTGCCTTACGCCGGTCTGTCCGGAAACGTCGTGCTGTTCGTCTGCTGCTTCCTCGTCATCATCTCGATGTACGGCGGTGGCTTCTCGACGGTGCCGGCCTATCTCAAGGACATGTTCGGCGTCCGGTATGTCGGCGCTATCCACGGCCTGTTGCTGACTGCCTGGTCGATGGCCGGCATCTTCGGTCCGGTGATCGTCAACTATCTCCGCGAGTACAACATCACTCATGGCGTTCCGAAAGCGCAGGCCTACAACAACACCATGTACATCATGGCAGGTCTGCTGGTGATCGGCTTCATCTGCAACCTTTTGGTCAAGGCGGTGCATTCCCGCTACCACATGGTGGGAGACAAGCCGGGTACCGCTGTCAACACGCTGGCTAGCGCCAAGGCATAAGGAGAGATTGTCATGCAGACCACGCAAGAAGGCGGAACGTCTCCGCTGCAACTCATTATCGCTTGGGGCTTCGTCGGCATTCCGCTGATTGCCGGCGTGACCCAGACGCTGATCAATGCGATGAAGTTGTTCCAGTAACTTCACCGTTGCCATCCGAAAGCCGTATCTGACGGCTTTCCTAAGCCAGGACAGCGCGAGCTGCCCTGGCTTTTTTATTGGCGTACCAGTCCGAGGGATGATGACGACACGGCGCACTTTTCTGATCGGAACGGTTATCTCGCTTGGGGCGAGGGGTTCATCGCGCGCAGCCTTTGCGCAATCGCCACTGGATATGAAGGAGAAGATCGCCAGCATCGAAGGCAACGTGAAAGGCAGACTCGGCGTCGCCGTACTCGATACCGGATCGGATCGCCGTTTCGGCTATCGGGGGGACGAACGCTTCCCGATGTGCAGCACGTTCAAGCTGATGGCGGCCGCCGCGATCCTCAAGCGGGTCGAGCAGGGGCGGGAGACGCTCGACCGTCGCGTGCGTTTCTCAAAGAGCGATCTCGTCACTTATTCTCCCGCCACTTCGAAACATATAGAGAGCGGCATGACCGTCGCCGAACTGTGCGAGGCGGCGATCACGCTCAGCGACAACACGGCCGGTAATCTCATGCTCGGTATGATAGGCGGCCCATCCGGCGTCACGGCGTTCGCGCGCGGATTGGGCGATCCCATAACCCGGCTCGACCGCACTGAAACGGCATTGAACGAGGCCACGCCGGGCGATCCGCGCGACACCACGGCGCCTGCCGCTATGGCGGAGAATTTGCGCAAGCTGATGTTCCGAGGAGCGTTGGAAAAGGCATCGTCGGAGCAGTTGAGGGCATGGCTTCTCGCGAACAAGACAGGCGATACGCGTTTGCGCGCCCGGCTCCCTGCGAGTTGGCGGGTCGGAGACAAGACCGGAAGCGGGGAACGCGGCTCCACCAACGATGTCGGCATTCTGTGGCGGCCCGATGCAACGCCGATCATCGTCGCGGTGTATCTGACGCAAACCGCCGCATCGGCGGATGAACGCAACGATGCGGTGGCGGCGGTCGGCGAGGCGGTGGCGGCGGCTTTCAAGTCATAAGACCGGAATGGCGGCTGCTGGCGAGTTGCAAAACGGGAACTTTTCCACCTTCGAAGGGTTGGTATGCCAAACGCTTTCCAACAGCGAGGCTTGCCATGGATGATGTGATCGACCGTGTGATGACGACCTTCGCCATGATGCGCAGCGTGGATCAAGCTGAGCTTGAAGCCTCGCGCATCAAGCTGACCGATTATCTCGATAAACTGACCGCGGAAGGCCAGCACGACGGCCAGCGTCTGGCCGTGCAGGGGCTGGCCTATATGCGCGAGTTGCACGAGGCTTCCGGGGAGCACCGGGCCTAGCGCAATTGCCGACCTAGTGCAGCTTAACTGGCGGCAAAGTGGTGCGCCGCAGCCTGTCGGCCACGAATAGCGCCGCAGCCCGCAGCCAGCCGTGCAGGGCGACGCGGTGCATGTGATAGAGCGAGACATACAGCACCTTGGCGAGGCTTCCGTTGGCCGGAAAGATCGACTGGCTGTACCTGAACGTCGGGAATTCACCCGCCGCACCGCCTTCTCCGAGTGATACCAGCGTGCCGCGCGGCCGGTATTTGAACGGGCCGATGCTGTGGCCGGACAGGCGGCGCTCAATGAGCCTTGCGAGATAGGCAGCCTCCTGATGCGCCACCTGCGCGGTCGGGGGCACGAGGGAATTGCCGCCATGGGCTGGCGCGGCAGCGCAGTCTCCTATCGCGAAGACATCGGTCATGCCTTTGCAGGCGAGGTGGTCATCGACCTCGATCCGGTTGCCCGGCGTCAGCGACAGGCCCTTCAATCCTGCGACGGTATCGTGTCCCGATACGCCGGATGCCCAGACCTTGATCTCGCAGGGTACGGTGGCTCCGCTCTTGAGGTGCAGGGCGTCGGCCGTGACCCGCTCGACGCTTTCCCCGAGCAGAATGCGGACCCCGAGCTTGTCCAGCACCTTGGTGGCGTGGCGGGAGGTCTTGGGGTCGATGGCGGGCAGGATGCGCGAGGCCATGTCGACCAGCGTGATGTCGAGCTTGCCGCTGGCGCCGAGGCCGCCCCAGCGCTCCATCGCATGAACCGCATGGTAAAGCTCGGCGGCGAGTTCGACGCCGGTGGCGCCCGCGCCGACGATGCCGACGCGGACCCTGTCGAGCCGGCCCGCGCCGACCTGGATCGCCGATTCCAGGAACGCGCGTTGCAACTTCAGCGCTTGCGCCGGGCTATCGAGCATGTGGCAGTATTCGAGAACACCGGGAATGCCGAAATCGTTCACCCGGCTGCCGAGTGCCAGCACCAGCGTGTCGTAGGGGAACGTGCGCTCGCCCAGCACCTCGGTGTCGTCCGCCGCGCTCAGCACGCGGTCTAGCGTCACGGTCCTGTTTGCCGGATCGATCGACAGCAGGCTGCCGAGGGCGAAATCGAACCCGTGCACGCAGCCATGGGCGAGATAGTTGGTTTCGTCGTCGCCGCTTCCGATCAGGCCGGCCGCGACCTCGTGCAGGCGGGGTTTCCACAGATGGGAGGGATTGCGGTCCGCCAGCAGGATATGGGCGCGTTTTCGCCCGAGGCTGTGGCCGAGACGGGTGGCGAGTTCGAGGCCGCCCGCGCCGCCGCCGATGATGACAATACGGGGTAAGCTAATCGAGGTCTGGGGCATTGGGCTTCTCTTGCGTCTGATGGCCGGAAAGCCTGATAGGTTTAACCCGGAACCCTCCGCCGCATGAGGCCGCAATTGGTTGGAGGCGAAGGCCGAATCGCGGAAAACCCGGTTTGGCGGGATGCTGCGGGCTTCGGCAGGCGGCACGAGGGTGCCATATTTGAATGGTTACCCGGCGACCTCGGACATGGAGTGAATGGTGCGGGCCTGGGCCCCCTACATCGCGATAGCTGGCCTGGTCGGCGCTGCGGCGGCGGTTGCCACGATCGTCGTGATCGATGGTTTCGGCGGCTCCGAGGCGGCGCTTGAACCCGCTGCCGTGGCGGAGCGCAAAGCCGATTCCGGGCCGAATCCCGAGCCGGGACCCGAACCTTGGCCGGTGCGCTCAACCGCCGAGATCAAGGCGGACCGTCTTGCCGCACCCCCGCCGCCGCCGAAGCCAAGCGTCAGCATGTTTCTCGATACCGCACGGCAGTTCATGGTGGCTTCGGTGGTCGCACCCGCGCCGCCGCCGGCCCGGCCGACGACGGCGCTTCTCGACGACCAGCAAATCGCGGCGATCAAGGCACGCCTGAAGCTGACCGCCACGCAGGAGAAATACTGGCCGCCGGTGGAAAGCGCGTTGCGCGACGTGATCTCGGCGATGCATGTGACCCGTCGCCAGCCCTCATCAATGGATGCCGATAATGAATCGGTGAAACGGCTGATGGCGGCGGCCGGGCCGTTCCTCGCGCAATTGCGGGCGGACCAGAAAAGCCAGATCCAGTCATTGATGCGGCTCGCGGGGCTCGGCACGCAATTGCCGAGCGCGAACTAACCCTTATTCTCTCCGGCGATGCCCGCGAGCTTCAGCACGGTGTGAAGCAGCACGTTCGCGCCCGCCGCGCAGTCGGCCTGTGTGGCGTCCTCAAGCTCGTTGTGGCTGATGCCGTCCTTGCAGGGGACGAAGATCATCGCCGCTGGCATCACCGTGCTGAGATTGCAGGCGTCGTGAATCGCGCCCGATGTGATGCGGCGGCTGGTATAGCCAAGCTCGTTGCTCGCTTGCGCGATGGCTTGAACGAAGCCTGCGTCGAAGACCGTCGGCTCCTTGCGCCAGACCGGAATGAGTTCGATCCCGACGCCGCGCTGCGCGGCGATCTGCGTCACCGCTTGCCTGAACGCATCGTACATTCTGTCGAGAATATCCGTAGCACCGCTGCGTGCATCGATGGTGAAATAAATGTTGCCCGGCACGACATTGCGGGAAGCGTTCTCGATTCCGGCTTCGCCGATGGTCGCCACCGCATTCGGGCAGTGCGCGAGGGCGGCCTGCTCGACGGCAAGCGCCAGTTCTGCGAGCGCGAGAAGCGCGTCGCGCCGCAACGGCATCGGCGTGGTGCCGGCGTGACTTGCAAAGCCGGTGATCGATCCGTCGAACCAGGCGATGCCCTGGCCGCGTTCGACCACGCCGATGGTTTTGTTCTCGGCTTCGAGGAGGGGGCCTTGCTCGATGTGCAGTTCGACGAAGCCCGCGAATTTGCGCGCGCCGACTGCCTCATTGCCGCGATAGCCGATGCGATCGAGCGCATCCGCCACGCTAACGCCATCCGCGTCGCGGCGGCCCAGAATGTTTTCGGTTTCGTATTCGCCAGCATAGGCGGCGGACGCCATCGTCGCGGGCGCGAAGCGCGATCCTTCCTCGTTGGTCCAGTTGACGATGCACAGCGGCGCGTCGGTCTCGATCCCGGCATCGTTGAGGGTGCGGATGACTTCGAGCGCGGCGAGGGTGCCGAGCACGCCGTCGAACTTGCCGCCGGTCGGCTGGGTGTCGAGATGCGAGCCGAAGCCGACAGGGAGTTTCGTATTGTCGCGGCCGGGCCGCATCGCGAACATGGTGCCGAGCGCATCGACATGCACCTCGCAGCCCGCCGCCTCACAAGCGTCGCGAAACCAGTCGCGCACCTGTTTGTCTTCTTCGCTCAACGTGAGGCGCTTGACGCCGCCCTTGGCCGTGCCGCCGAATTTGGCGGTGTCGTGGATATCGCGCCACAACCGCGATGAATCGATCTGAAGATTGCTCGGCTTCATCGCGCGATCCGATCCTCGCTACCAGCCGCGCGCCACCGGCCACACGGCTTCGACCTTGTCGCCGCGACAGGCGACGAGCCAGTCATGCAGGTTGACGGTGGGATCGCAATGGCCGGGGATCAGCTTGAGCCTGTCGCCCGGTTTGACGGAGGCCTGCGGCGACACTTGCAGCGTGCCGTGCTCGTCAGTGGCTTTGATATAGGTGACGCCGGGCGCGTCGAAGGCAACGGGCAGGCCGCTTTCGGCGGTAAGGGATTTCAGACCCGCGTCACATACCGCATGGCTAGGAGTTGCCGCGCTGATGACGCTCGCCAGAACGAACAGCGCGTTGCGGAACGGGTAGGCGGTGTCGTTGCGGCCGTAATCGGCGTCCATGAACACATAGGAGCCGCATTGCAGCTCGGTATAGACGTCGCTGATCATTTCGTTTTCGTACGATCCGGTGCCAGCGCCCGCGATGACGTCGCAGGAAAAGCCTGCTTCGCGCAACGCATCGGCTGTCTCGCGTGCGAAGGCGGCCGCCTTGGCGATGGCCGCGACGCGCTCCTCGGGATGGCGCAGATGCTGCGCGGTGCCGTGATAGGCCTGCAAGCCCGAGAAATGCAGGTTCTTGTGCTTGGCGACTTCCTTTGCCAGCGTCACGGCATCGTCCGCCGAAGTGACGCCGCAGCGCCCCATGCCCACATCGATCTCGATCAGAACATCGAAGGTCACGCCGGCTTCGCGCGCGGCGTCGGCCAGTATCTGCACCTGATCGGCATGATCGACGCAAACGCCGATCTTCGCGGTGCGCGCCACCTGCGCGAGGCGCTTCGCTTTCTCCGCGCCGATGATTTCGTTGGAGAGCAGGAGGCTGCCGATTCCGCCTGCCGCCATCGCTTCGATTTCGGCGACGTTCTGGCAGCACATGCGGCTGGCGCCCGCCGCCATCTGGCGCTTCGCGATCTCGACGCTCTTGTGCGCCTTGGCATGCGGCGTGACGCGCACGGAGGGATAGGCTGCGACACGCGCCGCCAGCGCCTTGATGTTGGCCTCCATCGCGTCAAGATCGACGATCAGCGCGGGCGTTTGGATCTGCGCGATGGTCATGCCCGGCTCGGCGGGACGGCGGGTTGTCATGCTGGCACCCTCACTTGCCGGTGAAGACCGGCTTGCGTTTTTCCATGAAGGCCTTGCGGCCTTCCTCGTAATCGTGGCTTGCGAAACATGCATCCACCATGGCGTCGCACCTGGCCATGTCACGCGCGCTTTCGTCCTTGGCGATCTCGCCGACGATGAACTTGATCGAATCGATGGTCAGCGGCGCGTTGCCCGCGATGGTCGTGGCGTAGCCCATGACGTAGGTCTCAAGCTGATCGTTCGGCACCACGCGGTTGGCGAATCCCATGATGCGCGCTTCCTCGGCGTCGAACTGCCGCGCGGTGTAGAAGATTTCCTTGGTGAAGGAGGGGCCGACGATGTCGAGCAGCCGCTTCACGCCGGGATAGCCGTAGCCGACGCTGAGCTTCGCGGCGGGAACGGCGAAGCGCGCATTCTCCGTGCAGATGCGGATGTCGCAGCAGCTCGCAAGGCCCATGCCTCCGCCGACGCAATACCCACGGATCATGGCGATGGTCGGCTTCGGACAATTGTAGACCGATGCATAACCCGCCTCGACAGCTTCGTTGTAGGTGTCTGCGCCATTGTTGGAGGCACGCTCTTCTGCGAATTTGGAGATATCCGCGCCGGAGACGAATGCCTTCTCGCCCGCGCCGGTGATGACGATCACGCGAATGGCCGGATCGGCGGAGAAATCGTTCATGATCCCGGCGCAGGCCTGCCACATCTCCAGCGACACCGCGTTATGCCGCGCCGGATTGTTGAAGGTCAGGGTGCCGATCGCGCCATCCTTGCGGGCGATCATCTTGTCGGTCGTTATCATGGCGTGCCTCGCTGTCAGACGGCTTTGCTGTGTTTCAGCGTTGAGATTTCAGCATCGCTGAACCCGAATTCGCGCAGAAGCTCGTCGGTATGCTCACCGACCTCGGGAGGCGGCGCGACGAAGCGGCTCGGGGTTCGCGACAGCGAGAATGGCTGTTTTACCAGATTGACGTCGCGCTTGCCGGTGCCGGGCACTTTCTCGACGATGTCGAGATGTTTGACCTGTGCGTCCTCGAACACCTTGTCGATGGTGTAGATCGGCCCGCATGGCACGCCGGCCTTGTTCAGCTTCTCGATCCATTCGGTGGTGGTGCCCGTGGCCGTGACCTTCTCGATCTCGGCGTTCAGGGCGTCGCGGTTCTCCGAGCGCAGTTTCGGATTGCGATATTCTGCCTGTTCGATCAGATCGGCGCGGCCGAGCGCGTTGGCGAGGCGCTCCCAGATCACCTGTCCGGTGGCGGCGATGTTCATGTATCCGTCCGAGGTCTTGAACACGCCGGTCGGAATCATGGTCGGATGGTTGTTGCCGGCCTGCTGCGGCACATCGTGCTGCATCAGCCAGCGGGCGGCCTGGAAATCCAGCATGAAGATCTGCGAATGCAACAGCGAGGTCTGCACCGCCTGGCCTTCGCCGGAGAATTCACGCTCCAGAAGCGCGGTGAGAATGCCCATGGCGCAGAACAGGCCGGAAGTCAGGTCCGCGATGGGAATGCCGACGCGCATCGGGCCTTCGCCGGGCGCGCCGGTGATCGACATCAGCCCGCCCATGCCTTGCGCGATCTGGTCGAAGCCCGGACGCTTCGCATAAGGGCCATCCTGCCCGAAGCCTGAGATGCTGGCATAGACGATGCGCGGGTTGATCTTGCGCAGCGCCGCGTAATCGATGCCGAGCCGCTCCTTCACGTCGGGGCGGAAATTCTCCACCACCACGTCAGCCTTCTCGACCATGCGGTAGAAGGCTTGCTTGCCGGCCTCGTTCTTCAGGTCGATGGTCATCGCGCGCTTGTTGCGATGCAGGTTCTGGAAGTCGGGGCCATGCCGCGCGCCGCCGAGCTGCTCGTCGTCCGGAATGTCGGTCGGCGCTTCCAGCTTGACGACATTCGCACCCCAGTCCGCGAGCTGCCGTACGGCGGTCGGGCCTGCGCGAACGCGGGTGAGATCGAGGACCGTGAAGCGGGCGAGGGCGTCGGACGCTTTGGGGACAGGCATGGGCGTTTCCGTTTCTTGTGATTTTCAGGATCGAGAAACGAGGGCCGGTAAGACCCTCGTCAGGCCTGTCGCGGAATCCTAGCCTGCGTCGGCTTTCAATCCTGCCGCCTCGATGCCTGCGATGCAGCAGGTCTCGTCGTTGTCGGAGGTGTCGCCGCTGATGCCGATGGCGCCGAGAACGTCGCCGCTCGCATCCTTGATCAGCACGCCGCCGGGCACCGGGATCAGCGCGCCGCCCGCCATCGCGTTGGCGGCGCCGATGAAGTAGGGCTGCTCGTTGGCGCGCTTGAACAGCGCGCGCGAGCCGACGCCCATCGCCAGCGCGCCATAGGCCTTGCCGTGAGCAACCTCATGGCGCATCAGGCTGGTGCCGTCCTGAAGCACGGAAGCCTTGATACAGCCGCGCGCGTCGAGCACGACGACCGCCATCGGCTTGGTCTTCAATTCGGCGATCTTGGCCAAAGCGGCGTCGAGAATCTTGCGGGCGGTGTCGAGCTTGAGCGTCATATTCGTTTCCTCGTGATGGCCGTGGGATACGGCTTTTCAGCATGTTGCGTTTCGCCGATCAAGCATCCGGGTCGGAATGGCTGCTAGGACGATGACCGAGGCTCATCGCCAGCACGCGCGCGACATGCAGCGCGCCGCGCCCGGTGCCATCCTTGATCTGATGGCGGCACGAAGTGCCGTCGGCAACGATGATGGCTTCCCCCGGAGCCTTGCGCACGGCAGGCAGCAGGCTGCGCTCGGCCATGGCGATGGATTCGTCGTAGGTGTCCGCGCCGTAGCCGAATGCCCCGGCCATGCCGCAGCAACTGGATTCGATGACTTCCACGTCGAGATCGGGCACCAGCCGCAGCACCTTCTGCACCGGCGTGAAGGCATCGAACGATTTCTGGTGACAGTGACCGTGGACCATCGCCTTCGGGGCGACCGGCTTCAGGGGCAATTGCAATTTGCCCGCGGCTGCTTCGCGCAAGAGAAATTCCTCGAACAGCATGGCCTGAGCCGACACCGTCTTCGCGGCATCGTCCTTGCGCAGCGACAGCAGTTCGTCGCGCAGCGTCAGCAGGCAGCTCGGCTCAAGCCCGACAATGGGCACGCCGCGCTCCGCGAACGGTGCAAAGGCGGTGACAAGGCGATCCAGTTCCTCGTGAGCCTTGCCGACAAGGCCCGCCGACAGGAAAGTGCGACCGCAGCATAGCGGCCGCGTGCCTGTCATGGGTTTTGGCACATGCACGCGATAGCCGCCCGCGATCAGCACGCTGAGGGCGTCGTCGAGGTTTTCGCGCTCGTAGGCGCGATTGAAAGTATCCGCGAACAGCACGACCTCAGGGCCGCCTTCCGGCCCGAACACCGTGCCATTCGGTGCGAAGGTGTCGCGCCGCCATTCCGGCAGATCGCGCTTCGCGCTGAAGCCCGCGATCTTCTCCAGCGCCCAGCGCATCAGGCGGCTTTTGTTGCGCAGGTTTACGAGCGGCGCGAAAGTGGAAGCAAAACCGGCGTAATAGGGCAGGTAGCCGACGAGGCGGTTGCGGAGCGTGAGGCCGTGGGTCTTCACGCGCGCCGCCAGCACCTCGATCTTCATCTTCGCCATATCGACGCCTGTCGGGCATTCGCGACGGCACGCCTTGCAGGAGACGCAGAACTTCATTGTCTCCATCATCGCGTCGGATGACAGTGCATCGGGGCCGAGCTGACCGGAGATCGCGAGCCGCAGCGTGTTGGCGCGGCCGCGCGTCACATCCTTCTCGTTGCGCGTGGCGCGATAGGACGGACACATCACGCCGCCTTCAAGCTTGCGGCACGCACCGTTGTTGTTGCACATCTCGACCGCGCCCTGAAAGCCGCCGGCAGCACCGGGATACGCGGACCAGTCGAGTTCGGTCGTAAAATCCTCGACCTTGTAGCCGGGCTTGAAGCGGAACAGCGAGCGGTCGTCCATCTTCGGCGGATGCACGATCTTGCCGGGGTTGAGCGTGCCCTGCGGATCGAAACGCTGCTTCACCTCCTCGAAGTCGCGTACGATGCGCGGGCCGAACATCTGCTCGTGGAATTCGGAGCGCACGAGGCCGTCGCCATGCTCGCCGGAATGTGAGCCCTTGAACTCGCGCACCATGGCGAAGGCTTCCTCGGCGATGGCGCGCATCGCCTTGACGTCCTTCTCGAGCCGCAGGTTCAGCACGGGCCGCACATGCAGGCAGCCTTCGGAGGCGTGGGCATACATTGTCGGGCTTGTGCCGTGCTTGGCGAACACCTTGTTGAGGCGGTCGGTGTATTCGGCCAGATGCGGCAGCGGCACCGCGCAATCCTCGACGAAAGACACCGGCTTTCCAGCCGTCTTCATCGACATCATGATGTTCAGGCCGGAGGTGCGGAAATCGGTGATCGCCGCCTGAATCGCGGGCTCGATGATATCGGCCACGCCGCCCCATTTGCGTGGCGGATTATTCCAGGAAAAACCGAGGTCGCCCATCAGTTCGTTGAGCTGTTTGAGCTTGGCGAGATTGGCCTCCTGACTCTCTTCGGCGAATTCGACGATCAGCAATGCTTCTGGCTCGCCGCGCACCACCGCCTCGATGGTCGGCTTGAACATCGCGATGTCGCGGCCGAGCGAGATCATGGTCTTGTCGACAAGCTCGACCGCGATGGGCTTGAGCTTCACCAGATGCTGTGCCGCGTCCATCGCCTCGTAGAAGCTGCCGAAATGGCAGACGCCGAACACTTTCGTGCCGAGCAGCGGCCAGAGTTTCAACTCGACCTGCGTGGTGAAGGCGAGGGTGCCTTCGGAGCCGACCAGAATGTGGGCGAGATTATTGGTAGGCCCGTTGGGCGTCAGTGCGTCGAGATTGTAGCCGCCGACGCGGCGCTGCACGGATGGAAAGCGATCGGTGATCTCACCGGCTTCGCGGCTGCCCAGCGCGAGCAGGTCGCGAAACAGGTCGCGCCCCGGTGCTTCCACGTTCGGCCACGCGGCGTCGCGCTCGACGGGGCCGAAATGCAGCTCGGTGCCGTCGGCGAGTGCCGCATTCATCGACAGCGTATTGTCGCGCATGGTGCCGTAGCGCAGGGAGCGGCCGCCGCAGGAGTTGTTGCCGGCCATGCCGCCGATCGTGGCGCGCGAGGCGGTCGAGACATCGACCGGAAACCACAGCCCGTGCTTTTTCAGTCGCCGGTTGAGGTCGTCGAGAACGATGCCGGGCTCGACCACGCAGGTGCGCTTTTCGACATCCAGCGAGACGATCTTGTTGAGATATTTGGAAACGTCGACGACGAGACCGTTGTTGATGGTCTGGCCGCATTGCGAGGTGCCGCCGCCGCGCGGCGTGACGACGCAGCCTTCGTCGCGGGCGATCTGCATCGCGGCCAGCGCCTCGGCCTTGGTGCGGGGCGCGACCACGCCGAATGGCATGATCTGAAAGAAGGAGGCATCGGTGGCGTAGCGGCCGCGCGAGAAGCTGTCGAACATCACGTCGCCGGTGATCTCGGCATGCAATCGCTGTTCGAGTTTCGATTTCGACCCGCTCGCCATGCTCATTCCTTGACCGATGTCGCGGCTGCCTGTGGCGGTCGCGGCCTCACCATCTCGTATCCGGAGAAGGCCCAGTCCGCCGGAGATCAACCCGAGAGGGTGATAGGGCGTGGTCCTTGTCGCTGCCGCACTTTCCGAGCGCTTTCATAGGGTAAACAGCCCCAAGGCGCTCCGGATCAAGCTCAACGTGTCTGAATTGGTAGGGGGCGAGAATATAAAATGCAAAAGAAATCGCCGGCATACAGATTTTTGTATGCATAAATTGCAATAACTTAGCGCAGAGTCGAGGGTGCGGTATCTGATTGCTGCTGCGCCGGTTCCAGGGCGGCGCGGCGCTTGTTTCTCAAATGATGGAACAGGATCTCGGAAAGCTCGGCACCGGCGCGGCGGCGGAGTGCGTCGAGGATCATCTCGTGTTCGCGCATCGCTTCGCCCCAGCGCTCTTTTTCGCGCGCGAAGTTGGCCGAGTAACGCACGCGGCGAATGCGGCCGGCGAGAGTGGCGTAGGTCGATTGAAGGATGTGATTGCGCGAGGCCGCCAGGATCTTCTGATGGATCGTCTGGTTGGCGCGGAAGTAGTTGTGCATGTCCTTGCGCAGATAGAAACCGTACATCTCATGATGGAGTTGCTCGATCTCGGCTACTTCCGCGTCAGTGATGTTTTCGCAGGCAAGCCTGCCGGACAGGGCTTCCAGCCCTCCCATCAGGTCGAACAATTCGTGCAGATCGCGCTCGCTCAGCGCGCGGACGCGCGCGCCGCGATTCGGCAAAAGCTCGACGATGCCCTCCGATGCGAGCACCTTGAGCGCCTCGCGCAACGGGGTGCGGGAAATGCCGAGCAGTTCGCACAGTTCGCGTTCGAGAATCCGCCCGCCGTCGGGGATGTTGCCCTCGACGATGTGATCCCGCAGCCGCGACAGCGTTTCGTCGTGGAGGGACGTCTCTTCCTTGGTGTCCGCGGGCTCGTGGGAGTGCAGGGTCGCAACTGAAGCGGTCATGATGGAATCGCCGATTTTTCTGACACGACTTTAATCTGGCAGGGAATAATTGGCGAGTTATTTTTTGAATTCAAAATTTATGTTGCATTCAAAAAAATCAGATGCAATTCTTTCGACTGTAGACGGAGAGGGTCGGGCGAAAGGTCGTGACCCCTAAAGGGCTATGGCGCGAAAGCTGTGCCACCAGACCAGAGGGTGAGAGTCGTGACCCGTTTTCAAGGACACCATTTTCTTCAAACCCCGGCACCCTGTCCTGTGCCGGACCGCGTACTGCGGGCGATCGACACGCCGGTCATCGACTATCGCATCGCCGCACTCGCCGAGCTTGGCAAGGCGGCGTTGAGCGGCTCCCGGAAAATTTCACGGACCTTGGGCTTCGTGGCGCTCTCTCGCCATCGGACGGAGGTCGCTAACATCGCTTGCGCGGGAACGCTGATGCGGTTCTCGGTGCGGCAACCCGACATCGCGACGCATGTGGACAGGTCGCCGGAGACGAATCCGTAGAAGAGGACGGACTGAAATAGGAGTGGAATTTCATCGTACTAAAGATTGATCCGGACAACGAAACAGGACGATTTTATGGTTGCGCGGGGGGCTTTTACGGATACATTCCCGACGGCAAATCGACCTTATAATAAGGTCATTTGCGCCATAAAAATCGAGGATTTAGAGATGGTTGGTCATACAGGAAGGCATTTCCTCCAGATTCCGGGCCCGAGCAACGTGCCGGACCGGGTCTTGCGTGCAATGGATATGCCGACCATCGACCATCGTGGTCCGGAGTTCGCCGAGATGGCGCTCGGCATCATGGAAAGCTGCAAGCGGGTTTTCCGTACCAAGAATCCGGTGCTGATTTTCCCCTCGTCCGGCACGGGCGCATGGGAAGCCGCCATGGTCAACACGCTGTCGCCGGGCGACAAGGTGCTGATGGCGGAGACCGGACAGTTCTCGGTGCTGTGGCGCAATCTCGCCGAGCGTTTCCAGGTCGATGTCGAGACGATACCGAGCGACTGGCGTCGCGGCGCGAAAGCCTCCGATATCGAAGCGCGTCTTAACGCCGACAAGCAGCATTCCATCAAGGCGGTGATGATCGTCCACAACGAGACCTCGACCGGCGTCACCAGCCGTGTCGATGAGGTCCGCAAGGCGATGGATCGCGCGCGGCACCCCGCGTTGCTGTTCGTCGATACGATTTCCTCGATGGGCTCGATCCGCTACGAGCACGATGCCTGGGGCGTCGATGTCACGGTCTGCGGTTCGCAGAAGGGTCTGATGATGCCGCCGGGCCTGAGCTTCAACGCGGTGTCCGACAAGGCGATTGCCGCTTCCAAGACCAACACGCTGCCGCGCTCCTACTGGGACTGGAACGAGGTGCTCAAGGCCAATCAGGCCGGCTCATGGCCTTACACTCCCGCGACCAATCTTCTTTACGGCCTGCGCGAATCCATCGCGATGCTGGAGGAGGAAGGGCTGGAGAACGTCTACGCCCGTCACCAGAAACATGGCGAAGCGACGCGCGCGGCCGTGCGGGCCTGGGGTCTTGAAACCGTTTGCGCCGATGCAGGCGAGTATTCCCCGGTCACGACGGCTGTATTCGTGCCGGAAGGCCATGATGCGGATCGCTTCCGCAAGGTCGTGCTCGAGAATTTCGACATGTCTCTCGGCGCGGGCCTCGGCCGCTTGCAGGGCCGCGCATTTCGCATCGGTCATCTCGGTCACTTCAACGACCTGATGCTGATGGGCACGCTTTCGGGCGTCGAGATGGGTCTCGATCTCGCGGGCATTCCGCACAAGCAGGGCGGGGTGCTGGCGGCGATGGATGTTCTGAAATCGAAAGATGAAGGCGTTGTAGCGGTTCCACGAGTTGCCGTCGCATGACGGGCAAGAGCGTATAAGCTCGCAAAAAAAGAGCAGCGCAGTTTCAAAAGGGCAAACCAGGGAGAGGATACGATGCGGAAGGCGATGAATACGGCGGCGATTGTTGCACTGACGTTGGCTGCGGGTATCACCGGCGCCAGTGCGTGGGAGCCGACCAAGACTGTCGAAATCGTGGTCGCGGCGGGCGCGGGCGGTGCATCGGACCAGATGGCCCGCATGCTGCAATCGGCCATCCAGAAGCACAAGCTGATGAACGTGCCGGTCGTCGTGTCGCTGAAGGGCGGAGCCTCCGGCGCCGAAGCGCTGATGTACATGAAGGGCAGCCCCAGCGAGGCCGACAAGGTTCTGATCGCCTATTCGCTGATCTATCAGCTTCCGCTGTCGGCGAAGATTCCGTTCAACTGGCGCGACCTGACGCCGGTCAACATCATGGCGTTCGACGAGTTCATCCTGTGGGATAATTCCGAGACGCCGTACAAGACGGTGAAGGAATTCATCGACGCGGCGAAGAAGTCCCCGACGCCGTTCAAGTTCGGCGGCACCGGCTCCAAGCGCGAAGACCAGATCCTGATGGTCGGCCTCGAGAAGCAGACCGGCGCGAAGTTCTCCTATCTGCCCTACAAGTCGGGCGGCGAGGCGGCGACCCAGCTCGTCGGCAAGCACATCGACGCCAACGTCAACAACCCCTCGGAAAATCTTGAAGTCTGGCGTGCGGGCCAGGTTCGTGCGCTCTGCGTGTTCGACGACGAGCGCATCGCCTACACCTCGAAGGTGACGGACAAGCAGTCCTGGCACGACGTCCCGACCTGCAAGGAAGAGGGCGTCGACGTGCAGTACAAGATGCTGCGCGCGATGTTCCTGCCGGGCAAGGTGACGCCTGACCAGGTGAAGTTCTACGAGGACATGTTCCGCAAGGTCAGCCAGACTCCCGAATACAAGGAGTACATGGAAAAGCAGGCACTCAAGCCGGTCTATATGACGGGCAAGGAGATGATGGATTTCCTTGAAAAGGACGACAAGGCCAATGCCGACCTGATGAAGGCGGCCGGCTTCGTCAAACAGTAACGGACGTCTGACGTAACTTCTAAGTAGTCTTCCAGGACTGATAAGGCGCGCGTTGTCGCCACGATGACGCGCGCCTCGAAACAGGACCATCTGCGAGCGCAATCATGGCAAATAACGAGATCGAAATCGAAGTGTCCGACCCGACCGCTCCGGCGGAGAATTCCCCGTCGCTCGCCCGGACGCTGACGGTCGATATCTGGACGATGGTTGTATTGGGCGGCTTCGCGGCGGTGATGGCCTGGGACAATTACAAAACCGGTATGGGATGGACCGAGGACGGACCGGAGCCGGGATATTTCCCGTTCTATCTGTCGGTCATTCTGGTGCTTGCGAGTGTCTATGGCATCGTGAAATCGCTTTCCGAGCGGCGCACCGCCGGCGGCGATGCGGAGGTCTTCGTCACCCGCGATCAGTTTAAGCGCGTGCTGCTGGTGTTCGTGCCGACGGTGGCGTTCTGCGTGGCGATGCAGTGGCTCGGCCTTTATGTCGCGAGCTTCCTGCTGACGGCGGGATTTATGATTTTCGTCGGCAAGCTGTCGGTCTGGAAGTCGCTGCTCACGGCGGCGATCTTCTCGATCGCCATGTTCTACATCTTTGAAGTCAAGTTTGACGTCATCATGCCGAAGGGGCCGCTCGAAGCCCTGTTCGGCTACTGAGGAGATAGTCCGATGGAGGCTTTTTCGCTCCTGCTCCATGGCTTCTCGGTGTTGCTCACCTGGAAGATTCTCGGCCTGATGTTCGTCGGCCTGATCCTTGGCGTATTCGTTGGCGTGCTGCCGGGCCTCGGTGGCCCCAACGGCGTCGCCATTCTGCTGCCGATCACGTTCTCGATGGACCCGACATCGGCCATCGTGATGCTGTCCTGCATCTATTGGGGTGCGCTGTTCGGCGGCGCGATCACCTCGATCCTGTTCAACATTCCGGGCGAGGCGTGGTCGGTCGCCACAACATTCGACGGCTATCCGATGGCCCAGCAGGGCAAGGCCGCCGAGGCGCTGACGGCTGCGTTCACCTCGTCGTTCATCGGTTCGTTCGTCGCGGTGTTGCTGATCACATTCGTTGCGCCCGGCATCGCGTCGTTCGCGCTGCGGTTTGGCCCGGCGGAGTTCTTCTCGGTCTATCTGCTGACGTTCTGCTCCTTCGTCGGCCTCGGCCGAGAGGACAAGCACAAGACCATCATCTCGATGGCGCTCGGGCTTCTGCTCACCGGCATCGGCATGGACACCGTGTCGGGCACGCTGCGCATGACGTTCGGCTCGACCGACCTGCTGCGCGGCGTCAACTTCCTGGTCGCGGTGATCGGTCTGTTCGGCATCAGCGAAATCCTGCTCACCATGGAGGAGCAACTCGCGCTCAAGGGCCATGCCGCGGCGATCAGCCCGCGCACCGTGCTCAAGGTGTGGATGGAGATGCCGCGCTACTGGGTGACGCTGGTGCGCTCCTCCGCGATCGGCTGCTGGCTCGGCATCACGCCGGGCGGTGCGATCGCGGCGTCATTCATGGGCTACAATCTGGCCAAGCGCTTCTCCAAGGACCCGGAAGGTTTCGGCAAAGGCAAGATCGAGGGTGTGTTCGCGCCCGAGACGGCGGCGCATGCCTCCGGCACGTCCGCGCTGCTGCCGATGCTCGCGCTCGGCATTCCGGGATCGGGCACCGCGGCGATCCTGCTCGGCGGCCTGATGGTGTGGGGCCTCAACCCCGGTCCGCTGCTGTTCGTCGAGCATAAGGATTTCGTCTGGGGCCTGATCGCCTCGATGTATCTCGGCAACGTCGTCGGCCTCGTCATCGTGCTTGCGACCGTGCCGCTGTTCGCCTCGGTGCTGCGGGTGCCGTTCGCGGCGATCGCGCCGATGATCGTGGTATCCTGCGCGATCGGCGCCTTCGCGATCCAGAACGCGATGTTCGACATCTGGCTGATGCTGCTGTTCGGCGTGATCGGCTACGTTTTCAAGAAAATCGGGATACCGCTCGCACCGCTGACGCTGGCGCTGGTGCTGGGCAGCAGGGCAGAGGATGCCTTCCGGCTGGCGATGATCTCGGGCTCCGGCTCGTTCGGCATCTTCTGGTCGAACTGGCTGGTCGGCTCGATCACTACGCTGTCCTTTGTCCTTCTGTTCCTGACCCAGATCGAGAAGGGCATTTCCCGGATCGGCCGCGTCCTGCGGCCAGCCCAAGCCTGAGCCTCCAGGCGGGGCTGATCCTCTCGAGGGGCGCGAAATTGTCGCGCCCCTTTTTCCTCGGCGGCGGCCTTCAATTCGCCGAAAGACGGTCGTTTTGTGCCATAGAAATCAATTGACCATATCCAAGTAAGTGCTTACTTCGTCTCATGGCATTTAAGCGCATGAGTGGCGATTCGCGCCGGCGGCAGATTCTGGATGCGGCGAAGCAATGCTTCGCGCAATACGGATTCGCCGGCACCACGACGAGAAAGGTGGCGACCGCCGCCTGCATCTCGGAAGGGCTGCTGTTTCGTCATTTCGCGACCAAAGCCGCGCTGCACGCCGAAATCCTCTCGGAGGCCTGCGAGGCCGATCCCGACCTCCGGCGGCTGCTTGAACTTGAGCCTTGCAGCGAAACCCTCGCCATTCTGATGCAGGAGATGGTTGCCCATTTCCTTGAGATCCGCAGCCTTCAGACTCGCGAGGATGAGGAGCGGCTGCGCCTGAGCTTTTCCAGTCATCTCGACGATGGGGAATTCGCGCGTCTCCTGTTTGAAAAAGTCGCGAGCCTGATCTCGCCGCTGTTCATCGCCTCGCTTGAGAGCGCCATCGCCACGGGCGACGCCGTGCGTGTCCAGGGAAGGCCGATCGACCTGTTCTGGTTCGTGCATCACATTCTCTATTCGCTCGCGCTGACGCGGCTGCCAGAAACGCCTTCGCTCGACTATCCGGCGGACGATGCTCTCGCGAACGAACTGAACGGTTTCATCCTGCGTGCGCTCGGAGTGAAGGCGGATTTCATCGCCGCCCATCTCAAGAACGCCGCGTCATTCCCGATATCGCAGCATCTTATTCCTGAAAGTGCCTGACATGACCGTTCCTGCCGAAGACGATCCGCATTCGCAGCGGCCTGCCGGTGAAACCGAAACCTCTGCGCATGCGCACAAGCCTGTTCGCATGCGCAAATGGATCATCATTATTGGCGGCGCGCTTGCTCTGCTGGTGTTCCTGTTCGTGGGTTTCAACGCTTTTCGCGAGCACATGATCGCGCAGTTCTTCGCCAACATGAAGCCGCCGCCGGTCAGCGTGGCCGTGGTGGATGCCAAGAGCGAAGTCCTGCCGAACCTGATTACCACGATCGGCGATCTCGCCGCCGTGCATCAGGTGGATGTCTCCGCCGATGTCAGCGGCCGCGTCACCGACATTCTGTTTACGGCGGGCGCGACGGTGAAGAAGGGCGATCCGCTGGTGCAACTGTTCGATGCGCCGGATCAGGCTGACCTTGTCAGCTACAAAGCGCAGACGCTGAACGCGCAGCTCGCGCTCGACCGCGCCAAGGCGCTGCTTGCCAGATCGTTCGGCCCGCAGGCGACCGTCGATCAGGCGCAGGCCGCGTTTGATCAGGCAAGCGCAAGCGTCGCCAAGACCGAAGCCGTGATCTCGCAGAAACTCGTTCGCGCTCCGTTTGACGGACAGCTCGGCGTGCGCCGCGTGGAAGTCGGCCAGTACCTGAGCGCAGGTACGCTGATCGTGACGCTGACGGATTTGTCGAAGGTCTATGCCAACATCACCGTGACGGAAAAGGATCGCGCCATCATCGCGGTCGGGCAGGATGTCCAGATTCTGGTCGATGCCTATCCGGGCCGCACGTTCAAGGGCAAGATCACCACCATCGAGCCGCAGATTTCCTCCGATACGCGCAACGTGCGCGTGCAGGCGACCCTCGACAATCCCGAGCATCTCTTGAAGCCGGGCATGTTCGCGACTGTCTCGATCGTGCTGCCGGCGGAGCCCGCGCAGGTGACGTTGCCGGAAACGGCGGTCGATTACACGCTGTATGGCGACTCCGTTTTCCTGGTGAAGGAAAACAAGGACAAGGACGGCAAGTCGTCGTTGACCGCGGAGCGCGTGCCGGTCACCACCGGCATTCGCATTCACGGGCAGGTGGCGATCAAGAAGGGCGTCAATTCCGGCGACCGGGTCGTCGCGGTAGGCCAGCTCAAGCTTCAGTCCGGCGCGGCCATCGAAATCTCGTCCGATCAGCCGCCGCCGATTCCGGCGCAGCCGCCGCGTTACTGATCAGCCGGAGCCAGATTTCATGGTCTTTACCGACATTTTCATCAAGCGGCCGATCCTGTCGCTGGTCGTGAGCCTGCTGATCCTGCTGATCGGCTTCAAGGCGGCAACCAGCCTGCCGATCCGGCAATATCCGAAATTGTCGAACACGGTGGTCACCGTGACGACGAGCTATCCCGGTGCATCGCCCGAATTGATGCAGGGCTTCATCACGACTCCGATCGAGCAGGCGGTCGCATCGGCCGAAGGCGTGGATTACATCACGTCGACCTCGGTACAAGGCGTCAGCACCATTCAGGTGTATGTGCGCCTCAACTTCGATCCAAACCAGGCGCTGACCGAAGTTCTCGCCAAGGTGAACTCGGTCAAATATCTCATCCCCAAGGAGTCGAACGACCCGGTCATCACCAAGTCCACCGGCCAGACCACGGCGGTGATGTATATCGGCTTCGCCAGCGACGAACTGGGCGGCTCCGCCATCTCCGACTATCTGACGCGCGTGATCCAGCCGATCCTGTCCACGGTGGATGGCGTGGCGTCCGCCGATATTCTCGGTGGCCAGACCTTCGCGATGCGCCTGTGGCTTGATCCGGCACGCATGGCGGGGCGCGGCGTCACCGCGGCGGATGTCTCCTCGGCGATTCAGTCCAACAACTATCAGGCGGCCGCCGGCCAGACCAAGGGCTACTTCATCGTCTCCAACGTCACCACCAACTCCGACTTGAGCGACGTGCAGGCGTTCAAGCGCATGGTCGTGAAGTCGAAGAATGGCGGCCTGGTGCGCATGGAGGATATCGCGACCGTCGAGTTGGCGGCGCAGAGCAACGATTCCAGCGTGGCCATGAACGGCCAGCACGCGATCTTCATCGGCGTTCAATCGACGCCGCAGGGCAACCCGCTGACCATCGTCAAGGGAGTGCGCGCGCTGTTTCCGGAAATGGAGCGCAATCTGCCGCCGACGCTGAAAATGAAGGTTGCCTACGATTCGACCAAGTTCATCCAGTCATCGATCGACGAGGTGGAAAAGACGCTCGGGGAAGCCGTCGTCATCGTCATCGTGGTGATCTTCCTGTTCCTGGCCTCGTTGCGTTCGGTCATCATTCCGGTCGTCACGATTCCGCTGTCGCTGATCGGCGTCTGCTCGCTAATGCTGCTCGCGGGATTCAGTATCAATCTGCTGACGCTATTGGCGATGGTGCTCGCCATCGGTCTTGTGGTCGACGACGCCATCGTTGTGGTGGAGAATATTCATCGCCATCTGGAGGAAGGGAAGTCTCCCGTTCAGGCGTCGCTGATCGGCGCGCGTGAGATCGTCGGTCCCGTCATCTCGATGACGATCACGCTTGCCGCCGTGTACGCCCCGATCGGATTCCTCGGCGGCGTCACCGGCGCGTTGTTCCGGGAGTTCGCGTTTACGCTCGCCGGCTCGGTGATCGTGTCCGGCATCATCGCGCTGACGCTGTCGCCGATGATGTGTTCGATTTTGCTCACGCATGTCGAGCAGGGCTGGTTCGCCCGCAAGGTGGATGCGATCTTCCGTTCCGTGACTGACTGGTACGGAAACCATCTTGACCGCTCGCTCGACTACCGGCCCATCACGGCGCTGTTCGCGGCAGTGATCCTTTTCCTCGTGGGATTTCTCTATACCCACTCCAAGGCGGAGCTTGCGCCAGAGGAAGATCAGGGCATCCTGTTCTCGCTGACCAAGGCGCCTAAATACGCAAACATCGATTACGTCAATTTTTACGGCGATCAGCTCGGCAATGTGTTCGGCAGCTTTCCCGAAACCGACCTGACCTTCGTGCTCAACGGCACGCCCGTGGCCAACCAGGGCATCGCGGGCATGATCCTGAAGCCGTGGGATGAGCGCAAGCGCTCCTCGACCGCGATGAAGCAGGAAGTGCAGAACGCGGTCAGCAAGATCACCGGCACGCAGGCATTCGTGTTCAACCTGCCGGCGCTGCCGGGCGGGCCGGGCGGCCTGCCTGTGCAGATGGTGATCAATTCCACCAGCGACTTCCGGCAGGTCTATCAGGAGATGGAGAAGCTCAAGGCTGCCGCGCGCAAGAGCGGTCTGTTCATTGTCTCGGACAGCGATCTTGCCTTCGACCAGCCGGTGGTGCGGGTGAACATCGACCGCAACAAGGCGAACGAGCTTGGCGTGACGATGTCGAACATCGGCACCACGCTGGCGGTCGCCCTCGGCGGCAATTACATCAACCGCTTCAACCTGCAAGGGCGTTCCTATCAGGTGATCCCGCAGGTGCCGCGCACGCTTCGCCTGTCGCCGGACGCTCTCAACGGATATTATGTGGCGGCCGCCAATGGCGACCAGATTCCACTCTCGACTCTGGTGGACATCAAGACCGGCACAGATCCCAACGCGCTCACGCATTTCAACCAGCTCAATTCGGCGACCTTCCAGGCCGTGCCGATGCCGGGCGTGACCGTGGGTACCGCGGTGGATTTCCTGGAGAAGCAGGCGCAGCAACTGCCGTCCGGTTTCGGACACGACTATCTGGCGGATGCGCGTCAGTACAAACAGGAAGGCAACCAGCTTGCGGTGGCGTTCGGCTTCGCGCTGATCATCATCTTCCTGGTGCTGTCCGCGCAGTTTGAAAGTATTCGCGATCCGCTGGTGATCCTGATCTCGGTGCCGATGGCGATCAGCGGTGCGCTCATCCCGCTGTTTTTCGGTGTTGCCACGATCAACATCTACACTCAGGTCGGGCTGCTGACGCTGATCGGCCTCATCAGCAAGCACGGCATCCTGATGGTGGAGTTCGCCAACGAATTGCAGTTGAAGGAAGGGCTCGACCGTCGTGCGGCGATCGAGAAGGCAGCGCGCGTCCGTCTCCGCCCGATTCTGATGACGACGGCGGCGATGGTGACCGGCCTCGTCCCGCTCCTGACCGCGAGCGGCGCGGGCGCGGCGAGCCGCTTCTCCATCGGCCTCGTGGTCGTCGCGGGCATGACTATCGGCACGATGTTCACGCTGTTCGTGCTGCCCGCGGTATACACCGCGATCGCGACCGACCATTCGGCGCATGCGATCTCGAAGCGCACCAAGGACATCGAGGCATTCGAGGCGAGCGTCGCCTCCTGACCGGGTTGACGCGGGCCCCCCACCGCTTGCGGCGGCGGGGGCCCGCGGCCACAATGGGAGAATGAAGTCTCCCCTTCCGCCTTCCTTGCGCGATGAAGTCCGGTTTTTCTGGGTTGGGCCTCCGCTCAGCGCTTACGAAATCCTGTCGCTGAAGAGTTTTCTCGGCGCCGGGGCGCGCGTGATTTTGTACGCATACGACAAAAACCTCGCGGTGCCGGATGGCGTCGAGTTGCGTGACGCCGCAGAGGTTCTGCCGCTCGATATTCTCAATCGCTACAATTCCGGAAATGCGAAGGCATGGGCGCGCCATTCCGATCTGTTCCGCTATGCGATGCTCGAGAAATTCGGCGGCTGGTATGCCGATCTCGATGTCGTCTGCCTCGCGGATCGCCTGCCACAAAGCGAGATGTATTTCGGCCGCGCCAGCGAGGCCCGTATTTATGCGGGGCTGCTGAAATTCCCGAAGGGTGCGGCGGTTCTGAAAGACCTCATCGGGGAGGCAAACCGGCTGCTCCCGCGGGCGGGCACGATGGCGGAGGACGAAGCTCGCGCCATGATCGGCACGCCGCTGCTTAGCCGGATGTTGCAATCGCATGGGCTGGACCGGTTTGCGGCTCCGACGCGGGATGCCTATGCGATTCCGTTCAACGAGGCGCTGGCGTTTTTCGATCCCGAACAATGCGAGTCGCTGCACGCGCGGCTTGAAGGCTGCACCTTCACCCATCTGTGGAATGGCGCGTGGGCCGCGCTGCGGATTCCAAGGGATTACGGTCCGCCGCGCGGCAGCCTTCTCGACGTGCTGTTCGCGCGCTTCGGCATCGACGTGCCGGAGCAGGGCAGGCTCAATTACGAATCCATCGCGTCATGGGCGATGGAGGATTGCATTCTGGAGGAATACAAGCGGCGTGAGGGCGGCGCGGCGTTCTCCGCGAGTGCGGTGGGCGACTTCCTGCAGGCGCTGCGGCGCGAGGGTTGGCAGCCGCGCGACCGGCTCTATCGTCCGCGACAGCCGCAGAATCTTCCGGACGAGACGCAAAGCGCGCATCCGCAGACGGTGCGCACGTTCTGGCACGGCAATGCGATGCCGCCGTATCAGCAGGCGTGTCTTGCGAGTTTTGCCCGGCGTGGCCATCGCGTCGAGGTGTTCACCTATCAGGAAGATGCGTGTTTCGCATCGGGCCTGCACGTTTGCGATGCGCGCGAGATCTTGCCGGAGCAGCAGGTGCTGCGTCCGCTTGCGGGCGGCAAGTTGGGGATTCATGCAAACCTGTTTCGCTACGCGCTGCTGGAACGGCTTGGCGGCTGGTGGATCGACCCCGATGTGATGCTGATGCAGCCGGATTTACCGGACGGAGACGTTTATATCGCGCCGCCCGACGTGTTTCGCTGCACGCCGGTCGCGGTGTTGAAATTTCCGGCCGGTCATCCGTTGATGGTCGAGGCACGCGCGAAGGTGGTTGCGCTCGATGACAATCCGGAGGCATGGGATCGCGCGGGTGCGGCGCTGCTGAGTGAGCTGGTGCGAAGTTGCGATATTCTGTCGCAGGCTGAAGATGGGCTCGGTCCGATTTCCTGGCTCAACGTCCCCGACCTGTTCGATCCGGGAAAGCGTGATGAATTAAATCTCACGGGCCACGCTGCGCGGTTTCTGCATCTACAGGACGAGGTCTGGCGGCGGGCGGGGATTCCGTCCCGGCTAGGGCCGCCGGAGGGATCGTATCTTGCTGAATTGCTTGAGCGTTATGGTTCAGTTGCGGATTTTCCGGCGCGGATGACGTTCGACCAGGTCAATCGCTGGGTGCGGCATATGTATCGCGCTGCGGGGCTGGAGCGCTAACAGCGCCGGATACGATATAATCTGAGGCTTTTCGGTGACTCCGGTGTGGAATCCAGTTTCCCATCCGGCGACCCCCGTTTGATTCCGGAAATTTTTGTGGTTGTTGAACCTGTCGTTGGGCTGAGGGGACCAACAGGTATGGTTTTTTGGGCTGATCTCGGATTCCGGGCCAAGACGAATGCCGCATCCCGCGCGGGCGGGCTGCTTGCCATGGCTGTCATCGTGGGGCTGGGAAGTGCCGCCCCCGCCGCCGCGCAGGATGTTGCCGAACAAAATCGCCTTTACCAGCAAATGGTTCGCAATCCGACGAACCATGACATCACCTTTGAATATGCCCGCGTGGCCACCGCCAATACCGATTACGAGGCGGCAATCGGCGCGCTGGAGCGGCTCCTGTTCTACAACCCCAGGTTGACGCGGGTGAAGTATGAGCTGGGCGCACTGTATTTCCGGCTCGGCTCCTATGAGATGGCGAAACGCTATTTCAAGGAAGCGCTGGCAAGCCCCGATCTCGATCCGGTGACGCGCGGACGCATCGAGGCCTATCTGCCGGACGCCAACAAGCAGTTGCAGCCGAGCCGCTTCTCCGGCTTCTTCCAGACCGGCATCCGTTCCCAGTCGAATGCGAACTACGCGCCCGCCAGCGGCTCGTTGCTGTCGGGCGGCACGTTGTTCGCGCTGCCCACGTCGTCGCAGAAGAAAAGCGATGTGAACTGGTTCGGCCTCGCGGGCCTTGCCCACGACTACGATCTCAATTCGCGCGGCGACGTGCTGGAAACGCGCTTCGCCGGTTATCTTACGGCGCAGGACCGTTTTTCCGATCTCAATGTCGGCCTGTTCGACATTTCGGTCGGCCCGCGAATCGCGCTGGCTCCTGAACTGCTGCCGGGCGCCACGATCAAGCCTTACATCGTCGGCGGAAACACCTGGGTCGGTGGTTCGTCCTATATGTCGACCGGCGGCGCGGGCGTCGCGCTGAACTTCCCGAGCGGCACGCGCTTCGCTTGGGGGCCGAGCTTCGAATGGCGTCATGCCGATTTCACCAGCAGCCCGTTGCAGACGTTCTCCGGCTACGGCTCCGGCAACTGGTACACAGGCGCGGTCGGCGGCTCATGGCAGATCAGCCAGACCGTGCGGCTGGAGGGGCGGGGGCTGTATCGCCGTGGCGATTCCGATCTGATCTATCAGTCGTTCGACGGATGGGGCTTGGAAGCTGCGCTGACATGGGAGTTCGCACCGCCCTTCGTCAGCATTCCGCGCAACTGGAGCATTTCGCCGTACTTCAAATACGCCAGCACGCGATTTGATGCCGCCAACCCGAACATCGATCCGGCCACCGTGCGCCATGACGACCGGTGGAGCGCGGGCGCGATCTTCAACACGCCGATCACAAAAGCGATCGGTTTCACCACCACGCTGCAATACGACCGCAACAATTCGAACTTGCCGAACTACCGGCTGAACAATTTCTCGGTCATTGCCGGGCCGACATTCCGGTTCTGAGGGTGTTTGCGATGGACACGCGCGTACGATCCTGCCTTGCTCCGCTTCTCACGGTGCTTTTGTCCGGCGTCTCGACGCTCGTTGCCGTCACTCCCGGCGAAGCGCAAAATGTCGGCCGTGTCGGTGCGGTCAATCAGGATGCGACGGGTACCCCGCCGGGCAACGCCTCGCGCATGCTGGCGATCGGCACCAATGTCGTTCACAAGGAGCGCATCCAGACCACGGCCTCCGGTTCGACGCAGATCCTGTTTCCCGACACCTCGACGCTCAATGTCGGCCGCAACAGCAACATCGTGATCGATGAATATGTTTACGATCCGAATGCGGGCACCGGCAAAATGGTGGCCTCGGTCGGCAAGGGCGTGCTGCGTTTCGTCGGCGGCCAGATCAGCCACACCGCAGGCGTCACCATCAAGACGCCGGTCGCGACGCTCGGTATTCGTGGCGGCGTCGCCACCATCGTCTATCCGATCACCGCGAATTATGCGGCGGCCGATCCCAATGTCGCCAACTGCAAGGGCGAACTCATTGTCGGCCACGTCGGTTCCTCGACCGTCAGGAACGCGACCGGCTCGGCCACGGTGCGGCCCGGCTTCGCGACCTGCGTGACCGGCCCGAACGACCCGATCCCGGAGCCGTTCCGGGTGTCCGATGCGCTGCTCGCGCAGATCATGACCAACCTGACCAGCAAGCCCGGACAGAGCGGCGGCGCGATCGACCTGCCGACCGACCAGATGGCGAGCCGTCAGGGGCTGGGCGCGAGCACGCTGCCCGACCCGACCCATCCGCCAGGGACCGATCCGCTCGGCTATGTCTCGATTTTCGATGGCGGCAACGATCTCGCCAAGAACAAGGCCCAGACCGGCCAGACCCAGCAGGCACCGAGCACCAACTCGAATAATTATCCGCCGTGCTACCCCTGTAGTTGCTGATCCGCCGGCTGGATTGATTTAAAACTCGGCTCCGAATCCCTGTATCCTTGGCGCGCGATCTGACGCTTGCGGCGGGTCGCGGTTATCCCTGCGCAGGGGCGGCTTTGGACCAGATCTACGACATCGCGATCATCGGCGGCGGCGTCAACGGCTGCGGCATCGCGCGCGATGCGGCGGGGCGTGGCTATTCCGTCTATCTGTGCGAGATGAACGATCTTGCCAGCGGCACCTCGTCATGGTCGAGCAAGCTCATTCATGGCGGCCTGCGATATCTCGAATTCTACGAATTCCGTCTGGTGCGCGAGGCGTTGATCGAGCGCGAGGTGCTGTGGGGCATTGCGCCTCACATCATCGCGCCGGAGCGTTTCGTGTTGCCGCATCATGATGGGTTGCGGCCGGCGTGGTTGCTGCGGCTCGGGCTTTTCATCTACGATCATCTCGGTGGCCGGCGCCGGCTGCCGGCGACGCGAACGCTGAATCTGCGCCGCGACGTCACGGGAAGACCCCTCAAGCCAATTTTCAAAACCGGGTTCGAGTATTCTGACTGCACGGTGGACGATGCCCGTCTCGTCGTCCTCAACGCGCTGGATGCCGTCGAGCGCGGCGCGATGGTGGCTACGCGAACGCAAGCCGTGAAGGCGAAGCGCGGAGAGGATGGCGTCTGGGAGCTTGTGGTGGAGGGCACGGCCACAAAAACGCGCAGCACTATCAGGGCGCGAATTCTTGTGAACGCGGGTGGGCCATGGGTGCAGGAAATCCTGACCCAGCGAGCGGGTGTCGAGGCGAAGGCGCATGTCCGCCTCGTGCAGGGTTCCCACATCGTCGTGCCGCGGCTTTATGCGCATGACCGCGCCTATACGTTCCAGCACGGCGATGGCCGGGTGATCTTCGTTATCCCCTATCAGGACGATTTCACCCTGATCGGGACGACGGATCGTGACTACGATGGCGACCCGTCCATGGTGCGCGCGACGCAGGAGGAGATCGACTATCTGTGCGCCTCGGCGAGCGAATATCTCGCAACGCCGGTGCAGCCGTCCGATGTGGTGTGGAGCTATTCGGGGGTGCGGCCGCTCTATGACGATCACGCCAGCGAAGCGCGCACCGCGACGCGCGATTATGTGTTCGAACTCGACGCGCCGGACGGCTTGCCGGTTCTGTCGGTGTTTGGCGGCAAGATCACGACCTACCGCAAACTCGCCGAGCATGCGCTGGAGAAACTGTCGCCATATCTGCGCAGCGGCGGCGCGCCGTGGACCGCGGGTACGCCGCTGCCCGGTGGCGATTTTGCGGGCGAGAGCATGGATGCGAAGGTGCAGCGGCTATTACGCGATTATCCGTTCCTGTCGAAGCGTCACGGGAAGCGGCTGGTCCGTGCCTATGGCAGTCATGCGCGCCGGCTTTTAGGGCGCGCGGCGGATATGACGGACCTTGGCCGCGATTTCGGCCAGACGCTGACCGAGCGCGAGGTGCGTTATTTGATGGCGCATGAGTTCGCGCAGACGGCTGAGGACGTGGTCTGGCGGCGTTCGAAGCTCGGGCTGTGGCTCACGCAACAGGAAGTCGCTACGCTCGATGCGTGGATGGCGACGCAGCGGAAGCCTGTCGCGCCCGATCCGTATTGAGCGTCGCGCGCTTCTATCTTTTGCAACGGGACGAGATGCGCTAAGCGGTACCGGAACAAGCCGGGAGCCGATGATGAGCAATTCAATGCAGAAGAAGGCGTGGGGGACCACCGGAACGCAGGTTTCGGTGATCGGGCAGGGCACCTGGTACATCGACCGCGGCAATCATGCGGCGGCAGTAGCGGCCTTGCAGAAGGGCCTCGACCTCGGCATGACCCATATCGACACAGCCGAGATGTATGACGATGCCGAGCTTGTGGTGGCCGATGCCATCAAGGGCCGCCGCGACGAAGTGTTTCTGGTCTCAAAGGTGCTGCCGAGCAACGCTTCGCGCGCGGGCACCATCAAGGCCGCCGAACGCTCGCTGGCGCGGATGCGGACCGACCGGATGGATTGCTATCTGCTGCACTGGCGCGGCGGCTACGATCTCGAAGACACGGTGAGCGCCTTTGAACAGTTGAAGAAGGACGGCAAGATCCTGTCATGGGGCGTCAGCAATTTCGACGCCGACGATTTGCAGGAAATATATGAGGTGGCAGGCAAGGGCAGCATCGCCTGCAATCAGGTGCTCTATCACCTGAAGGAGCGCGCCATCGAGCATTCGGTAATCCCGTGGTGCGAGGCGCATGGCGTCACGGTGACGGCCTATTCGCCGTTCGGGCATAGTGATTTTCCGGCGCCGAAATCCGAAGGCGGGCAAGTGCTGCAACAGATCGCGGCGGCGCATGGCGCGACGCCGCGTCAGGTGGCGCTGGCGTTTCTCACACGCGCGCCTGCCGTGGTGACCATCCCGAAAGCGTCGTCGGCCACGCATGCGGCTGATAACGCGGGGGCGGGCGGGTTGACGCTCAGCGCCGCCGAGATCGCGCAGATCGACAAGGCTTTCCCGCGCGGGCGCGAGCCGGGCCATTTGCCGATGTTGTGAGGTGAGGAACCTTCAGTAGTGAGGTGGTGGCGGCTCGTTACCCGTTGATGCGGGAATGCTTTGCTCGGCGGCACTGACGCGATCGGTCAGCCGCGTCATCTCTCGCGTCAGCGTATCGATCTGCTTCCATTGTGCGGTGAGGGCCTGATTGAGCGTCTCGACGGTCGCCTCCTGATGAGCGATCTGGATTTCCAGCGCCTCGATACGGCTCGACAGTTCTTTATTCATCGTCGTCCTCTTGCGATTGGGCGCGTTCGGCAAGGCCGTGGCCGAGCGCGACGCGCTGATCGAACACGAAGCAGTCGCCCTTCCAGCGGCTTTCATCTTCGGGAATGGTTTCGAGATATTTCAGGATGCCGCCCTTGAGGTGGAAGACATTCCTGAAGCCGCGCGACAACAGATAGGAACTGGCCTTCTCGCAACGGATGCCGCCGGTGCAGAACATCGCGATCTCTGTGTCGCGCGTGGGATCAAGCGTGCGGTCGGCGAATTCCTTGAATTCGCTGAAGCTCTTGATGTGGGGATCGACCGCGCCCGCGAAGGTGCCCATCTCCACCTCGAAATCGTTGCGGGTGTCGAGGAGTACCATGCCGGGGCGGGCGATCAAGGCGTTCCAGTCCCGCGCATCGATATAGGTGCCGACCTGCCGCGTGGGATCGGTGCCGTCATCCTTGAGCGTGACGATCTCCTTCTTCAGCCGGACCTTCATCCGGTTGAACGGCATGTCCGTTGCCGTCGAGAATTTTAGTTCGAGATTATTGGTGCGCCCGCCAAACAGCGCGCCTTGTTGAATCTGCTTCATCAGCGCGTCGATGGCCACAGAGTTGCCCGCGACCGTTCCGTTGATCCCTTCGGCGGCCAGCAGGATGATGCCCTTGATGTCGAGCGCCACGCACATGTTGCGCAACGGCTCGCGCAGGCTCTCGAAATCCGGCAACGGGGTGAACTGATAGAACGCGGCGACTTTGTAGGGCATCGCGGTCTTATAATGGCAAGGCGGGCAGGGGAAAAGACACGGCTGGCCGGGAAACCGTCAGGCGGGTCAGGCGACGCCGACAGTCTCTTTCGCCGCGACCCGGTGCGGGTGGGTGAAAATCTCGAACCCGTCGGACCGCGCGATGGCGCACAGCGTGATCCCGGCGCGTTCGGCCATGCGGATGGCGAGCGCGGTCGGCGCCGACACCGAGACGATCAGCGTCGCGCCGATGGTGGCGGTTTTCTGCACCATTTCCACGGAGACGCGGCTCGTCAGCAGCACCGCGCCCTTGCCGGCATCGATCCTGTTGCGGGCGAGCGCGCCGCCGAGCTTGTCGAGTGCGTTGTGGCGACCGACATCCTCGCGGATTTCAAGGATGCCGCGCTCCGGCTCCCAGAACGCGGCGGCGTGGACGGCGCGGGTCAGCGTGTTGAGCGTCTGCAACGGATGGAGCGCCTGCATCGCGGCCATGATCTGCGCGGGCGTTACGGTGATGCCTTTGCCGACAATGGCCACGGGCTTCATCGCCTCGACGATGGAATCGATGCCGCACAGGCCGCAGCCGGTCGGGCCCGCGATATGGCGGCGGCGTTCGCCCAGCCGTTCGGCGCTTTCCTTCTTCAGCCACATCCGCAGTTCGATGCCTTCGTCCTGCGGCACGATTTCCAGCGACTCGATGCCGTCGGGAGAGGTGATGATGCCTTCCGTCAGGCTGAAGCCGATCGCGAAGTCCTCGAGATCCTGCGGCGTGCCCATCATCACCGCGTGGGTGCCAGCGTTGTAGGACATCGCCAGTGCCGTTTCCTCCGGCACGGTGCGCGCGCCCTCGGTGAGGCCGCTTTCGCGCCAGATCTGGCGATGGGCTGAAACTGTCGGCTCGGTCATGCGTTGTATCCTGTCCCGGCAAAGGTGCGGGGGATCGTCTGAATATAGGAAATCATGCACGTCAGGGTAAGCGGCTTGAGGCTTCCCGCAAGGGCAAAAAAGACGCGGCGGCGTGCGGGCACGCACCGCCGCATTGTCACCGAAAAGCTATGGCGGGCTTGTAGGGTGAATCGGGGAGGCGAGCGGCACGGATGAAAAAGCTGACCGGACTTGCGCCGCGCCGCATTCTTTGTGTTTTTCCGAAATACTCGCCGTCGTTCGGCACGTTCGAATATGCCTATCCGCTGACGGACGGCGTCAAGGCGTTCATGCCGCCGCAGGGCCTGCTGCTGATCGCGGCCGCGCTGCCGGAATCATGGAGCGTGCGCTTCATCGACGAGAACATCCGCGCCGCCACGGATGAGGACTTCGAATGGGCCGAAGCGGTGTTCGTCTCCGGCATGCACATTCAGCGCAAGCAGATCAACGACATCTGCCGCCGCGCGCATGAGCATGATTTGCCGACCGCATTGGGCGGCCCTTCCGTCAGCGCGTGCCCCGATTATTATCCCGAGTTCGACTATCTGCACATCGGCGAGATGGGCGATGCGACCGATGATCTGTTCGCGCGCCTCAGTGCCGATACCACGCGCCCGAAGCGGCAGGTGATGCTGGAGACGCACGAGCGCTTAGCGATGGCGGAATTTCCGCTACCCGCCTATGAACTCATTCCGCTGCGCAAATATTTTCTCGGCAGCATTCAGTTTTCCAGCGGCTGCCCGTATCAATGCGAGTTCTGCGACATTCCGGGATTGTACGGCCGTAATCCGCGCCTGAAATCGCCGCAGCAGGTCATCGCCGAACTCGACAAGATGGTCGAGAACGGGCTGTCGGGAGCGGTTTATTTCGTCGACGACAATTTCATCGGCAACCGCCGCGCGGTGCTGGAGCTGTTGCCGCATCTGGTCGAATGGCAGAAGCGCAACGGCTATGCGGTTCAGTTCGCCTGCGAGGCGACGCTGAACATCGCCAAGCGGCCGGAAATCCTGCAACTGATGCACGACGCCTTCTTCCTCACCGTGTTTTGCGGCATCGAGACGCCGGACCCGAACGCGTTGAAGGCGATGTCGAAGCAGCACAACATGATGGTGCCGATCCTGGAGGGCGTGGAGACGCTCAACAGCTACGGTCTGGAGGTGGTGTCCGGAATCATTCTCGGCCTCGATACGGATACGGATGAGTCAGGCGAGGGGATTCTCGAATTCATCGAACAGTCGCAGATTCCGCTCCTGACCATCAATCTGTTGCAGGCGTTGCCGAAGACGCCGCTGTGGGATCGCCTGCAACGCGCAGGGCGGCTGATCGAGAACACCGAGCGCGACTCCAATGTCGATTTTCTGCTGCCCTACGACCGGGTGGTGGCGATGTGGCGCGAATGCATGGGCCGCGCCTACACGCCGGAAAAGATGTTTGCGCGCTTCCAGCACCAGATCGAACATACCTATCCGAACCGTATTCAGCCGCCGCCGACGAAACAGCGCCTCACGGCGGCGAACATCAAGCGCGGCCTCACCATGGTGGCGAAGATCATCTGGCACGCGGGTTTGCGCGGCGACTATCGCCGCGAATTCTGGAGGTTCGCATGGCCTCGCCTGAAAGCGGGCGACGTCGAGCGTTTCATCAGTTGCAGCCTCGTCGCGCATCATCTGATTACGTTCGCGCGCGGTGCATCCAGTGGCCGCCAGACCGCTTCCTATTATTCCGACAAGCCCGGTGAGGCCTTGCCGCAGGCGGCGGAATAGGCCGCATTTTCAGTCTCTTAGGCCCTCTCGCATTCCCCGCGTGGGTAGGGTAATATGGCCTCTCTCAGCGGCTATGCCGCTTTTTCTTTAATGAAAACAGTGATTTAGGTTGCCGTGACGAACTCGTTCGCCCAGTCCTTGTCCATTTCTGCAAGCCGCGCGGCGAGGCCGCGAAAAGGGCGCCCGTCATGACGGCGGCCGGCGAATTGCGCTCGGGCAAGGGACACAAGGACGAAAACTTTCCCGTCGCCTCGAAGCTGATCCATCCGCGTCATCGCGCACTGATTTTCGCGTTCTACAATTTCGTGCGCACGGCCGACGATATCGCCGACCACATCAGCCTGCCTCCGCAGGAGAAACTCGCGCAGCTCGACCGGCTAGAGGCGGAATTGCTCGGCAACGGCGAGACACAGGCCGAGGCGGTGGCGCTGCGTCGTGCATTCGCCGAACGCGGGATGCCGCCGCGCCACGCGCAGGATCTGCTGACCGCGTTTCGCATGGACGTCACCAAGCTGCGCTACGACAATTGGGACGACCTCATCCATTATTGCAGCTATTCGGCGATGCCGGTCGGCCGCTTCATGCTCGATGTCCATGGCGAGGATCGCGCGACATGGGCCGCGAACGATGTGCTGTGCGCCGCCTTGCAGATCAACAATCACTTGCAGGATTGCGGCAAGGATTTTCGCGACCTCAATCGCGTCTATGTGCCGCTCGACGCATTGAGCGCGGCGGGCGCTTCGGTGGAAGAACTGGGGCAGGCGAAGGCTTCGCCTGCGTTGCGGTCCTGCCTGAAGTCGCTGGCCGAGCGCAACGAGGCGCTTCTGATGCAGAGCGCGTCGTTCTCCTCGCAGGTGAAGGACGCGCGGCTCGGCATGGAGATCGCGGTGATCGACACGTTCGCGCGGAAGATTGTGAACCTTTTGAAGACGCGCGATCCGCTCAGCGAGAACGTGCATTTGTCGAAGCTGTCGATGCTGATGCTGGCTGCGATGGCATCGGGGTTCGAAATCGGGCGCCGTGCGGCCGGCGTGAAGTCAATGCCGCGGCTATCCACGGGCGCATGATCCTGCCATGACCGACGTCGATACTTCACCGGCCCAGACGGCTTCCGGCAGTTCGTTCTACGCGGCGATGCGCATCCTGCCGCGCGAGCAGCGCGAGGCGATGTTCCATATCTACAGCTTCTGCCGCAAGGTGGACGATATCGCGGATTCCGATGGCCCGCGCGCCGAGCGCCTTGAGGCGCTGGCGCAATGGCGGCGCGATATCGACGCGCTCTATGCGGGCAACCCACCGCCGCGCGTGGCACCCTATCAATCGGCTGTGAAACAGTTTGGCCTGAGGCGCGAGGACTTCATCGCCATCATCGACGGCATGGAGATGGACGTGCCCGCCGAAATTCGTGCGCCGGACGAGGCGACGCTCGATCTTTACTGCGACCGTGTCGCGAGCGCGGTGGGCCGCCTGTCAGTGCGCGTGTTCGGCCTCTCGGAGGATGACGGCATCGCATTGTCGCACAATCTCGGCCGCGCGCTGCAACTGACCAATATTCTGCGCGACATCGATGAGGACGCGGGCATCGGCCGCCTCTATCTGCCGCGCGAGCTGCTTGATGCCGCGGGCATCGCGTCGAGCGATCCGCAAGTGGTCGCGCGCGATCCGAACGTGCCGAAAGCCTGCGCGCCGATCGTCGCGCGGGTGAAAGTCTATTTCGCCAAGGCGGACGAGATCATGGCGCGCTATCCGCGCAGCAGCGTGCGCGCGCCGCGCATCATGTCGAAATATTATCAGGAAATCCTCAAGCGGCTTCTTGCGCGCGGCTTCGCGCCGCCGCGGCAGCCCGTGAAACTGAGTAAAGCTGCGAAAATGTCGATCCTCTTGCGCTATGCGGTGTTCTGATGACGAAGGCCGCTCATATCATCGGCGCCGGGCTTTCGGGCCTGAGCGCGGGCGTGCGTCTGGCGAAGGAGGGATTCGAAGTCCACGTTCATGAAGCCACGCAATACACCGGCGGCCGCTGCCGCTCGTATTACGACGGCGCCACCGACATGGTGATCGACAACGGCAATCATCTGATGCTGTCGGGCAATCATCATGTGAGACTTTACGCCAAGACGCTGAATACCTACGACAAGCTCGTCGGTCCGGTGCGTGCGCAATTCCCCTTCATGGATGTTGCGAGCGGCAAGCGCTGGCTGCTCGATCTCGGCGCGGGACGATTTCCGGGCTGGCTGTTCGATGCCAAACGCCGCGTACCGGATACGTATGTCCGTGATTACATGGCGCTGCTGCCGCTGGTGTGGGCGAAACCCGAGGCGCTGGTCGAGGACACCATTCCCTGCGAGGGCGTGTTGTATCAGCGTCTCGTCGAGCCGCTTTTGATCGCAGCCCTCAATGTCGAGCCGCCGCAGGGCTCGGCGGGTCTCGCCGGGGCGATTGTCCGCGAAACCTTGCTTGCGGGCGGCGCGGCCTGCCGCCCGCTGATCGCACGCGACGGCCTTTCGCCGGTGCTGATCGATCCCGCGATCGATCTCATCAGGAAGAAAGGCGGATCGCTGACGCTGGGGCACGAGCTGCGCAAGATCGAGCGTTCTCCGCTGCGTGCCACGGGTCTCAATTTCGGTACCGAGACGATCCCGCTCGGTCCGGGCGATGTCGTGGTGCTGGCGGTGCCCGCACGCGCGGCCTCCGGTCTGATGCCCGGCATCAACGCGCCGACGAAATTCCGCGCCATTCTCAACGCGCATTTCCGGTTCGTGCCGCCTGCCGATGTTCCGGCACTGATGGGCGTGGTCGGCGGGCTGATCGAATGGCTGTTCGCGTTCCCGGACCGGCTCTCGATCACCATCAGCGCCGCCGAGCGGCTTCTCAATCTGCCGCGCGAGGATCTTGCGCGCGACATCTGGCGGGATATCTGCAAGGTGGCCGGTCTTGCGGCCGATATCGCCGAAGGACCGCTGCCGCCGTGGCAGATCGTACGCGAGCGGCGGGCGACGTTCGAGGCGACGCCGGAGCAGAATGCGCTGCGCCCCGGTGCGGCGACGGAATTGAAAAACCTATTTTTGGCCGGCGACTGGACGAATACCGGTCTGCCTTCGACAATCGAAGGTTCGATCCGCTCGGGCGATCACGCCGCCGACCTGATCCTGCAAATGCAAGAGTGACGAAACGACCATGACCGACATCGCGACTATTGTTGCGCCCGACAGGCAGCACCTTGATGCCAGTATTGCGTCAGCAGGTCGTGCGCTGCTCGATGTTCAGAAGCCGGATCATCATTGGGTGTTCGAACTCGAGGCCGACGTCACCATTCCGTCCGAATATATCCTGATGCGGCACTATTTCGCCGAGCCGGTGGACGCGGTGCTGGAAGGCAAGATCGCGAAATATCTGCGCCGGATGCAGAAGGAGAATGGCGGCTGGTCGCTGTTCTACGGCCACGAGTTCGACATGAGCGCCAGCGTGAAGGCGTATTACGCGCTGAAGATGGCCGGGGATTCGCCGGATGCCCCGCATATGAAGAAGGCGCGCGAGGCGATGCTGGCGCGGGGCGGGGCGGTGAAGGCCAACGTGTTCACCCGCATCATGCTGGCGCTGTTCGGCCAGCTCGAATGGAAGGCCGTGCCGGTGATGCCGGTGGAAATCATGCTGCTACCGCGCTGGTTTCCGTTTCATCTTACCAGGATTTCCTACTGGGCGCGCACCGTGATCGTGCCGCTTCTGGTGCTGATGACGCTGAAGCCGCGCGCGAAGAATCCGCTTGGGATCGGCGTGCGGGAATTGTTCATCGAGGACCCGAAGACCATCGGCCCGACGCCGAAGGCCGCGCACCAGAGCCAGTTATGGTTCACGAGCTTCGACATCATCGACCGCGTGCTGCGGCTGGCCGATCCGTTGTTTCCCAAGGCGACGCGCAAGCGCGCCATCAGGAAGGCGGAGGAGTTCGTCACCGAGCGTCTCAACGGGGTCGATGGTTTGGGCGCGATCTTCCCGGCGATGGTCAACAGCATCATGATGTATGAGGTGCTGGGCTATCCGGAGAGCTATCCGAACCGCAGGCTCGCGCGTGAATCGGTCGAGCGGCTTCTGGTCATCAAGGACGACGAGGCGTATTGCCAGCCCTGCGTCTCGCCGGTGTGGGACACCGCGCTCGCCGCGCATGCGATGATCGAAAGCGGTCGGGATACCGATATCGAAGCCGCGAAGGCCGCGCTCGACTGGTTGCTGCCGCGTCAGGTTCTCGACGTGAAGGGCGACTGGGCCGACAAGCGGCCGGACGTGCGGCCCGGCGGCTGGGCGTTCCAGTACAACAACGCGCATTATCCCGATCTCGACGACACCGCCGTCGTGGTGATGGCGATGGATCGTGTGCGCCGGATGGACGGCACCACGAAATACGACGAGGCGATCGCGCGGGCGAAGGAATGGATTCTTGGACTACAGAGCGTGGACGGCGGCTGGGCCGCGTTCGATGCCGATAATCTCGAATACTATCTCAACAACATTCCGTTCGCCGACCATGGCGCGTTACTCGATCCGCCGACCGATGACGTCACCGCGCGCTGCATCTCGATGCTGGCGCAGCTCGGTGATACGCCTCAGACCAGTGAGCCGATGCGCCGCGGCATCGACTATCTGCGCAAGACCCAACTGGCCGATGGCTCCTGGTTCGGGCGCTGGGGCATCAATTACATCTATGGCACCTGGTCGGTTCTGTGCGCCCTGAACGCCGCAGGCGTGCCGCACGACGACCCGATGATTGCGAAGGCCGCCGACTGGCTGGAGGCGATCCAGAACGAGGATGGAGGCTGGGGCGAGGACGGCAACAGCTACAAGCTCGATTACAAAGGCTATGAGCCGGCTGCAACCACGGCGTCACAGACAGCCTGGGCCACGCTGGCCCTGATGGCGGCGGGTCGGGTGGATAGTTCTGCTACCCATAAGGGTATGAAAAATCTTGTTCAATCACAGGGTGCGGATGGTTTCTGGCAGGAACCGGACTACACCGGGGGCGGGTTCCCGCGTGTGTTCTATTTGCGATACCACGGATATTCTAAGTTCTTCCCCTTGTGGGCGGTGGCCAGATATAGGAATTTGCGTAGCAGCAACAGCCGGTTCGTCGCGGCTGGAATGTGAGCGAGATGACCGCCGAAGACGCTCCGCAACAGATCGAGAAACCGGTTCTCATCGTCACCGGATTGAAGCAGGAGGCTCGCATCGCCGCGGGCCCCGGCCTGACGGTGATCTGTAGCTCCAGCAATCCGGTCCAGCTTCGCGAGATGATGATGTCGTTCGACCCCGCCAGCATCAGCGGGATCGTCTCCTTCGGTGTGGCCGGCGGGTTGAGCCCGAAGTTGCGTTCCGGTGACATCGTCATTGCGTCCGAGATTGTCGCGGCCAAGGGCCGCTGGATCGCCGCCGAGGGTTTGAGCCAGGCTTTGTACGGTCTGCCGGAGGGCGAGCATCGTATAGTGCGCGGCGTTCTCGCCGGCGTGGAGGAGGTCGTGCTCGGCAGCAAGGCCAAGGCCGTGCTGCGTGCGACGACCGGCGCCGATGCCGTCGACATGGAAAGCCATATCGCGGCCCGCTATGCCGAACAGCACACCCTGCCGTTCGCGGCCTTGCGCGTCATCAGCGATCCCGCTCACCGCGCTCTGCCCGAGATCGCGGCGGCCGCGCTGAAGGCCAATGGCGATGTCGATGTCTGGAAGGTGATGCGCGGCATCGCGCGGCGGCCTTCGCAGATTCGCGCGCTGGTGCATTCGGGACGCGACTTCAACCGCGCGCTGCGTGGCCTGCGCAGCTATCGCAGCCGGCTCGATGGCGCGTCCAGTTTCCGCATTGTCGAGGCGGCGGAGTAGGCGAGTCCCGAGGCGCATCCGCGCTGCTAATCTTCCCGTTATCGCGTCGTGACCGCATCTATCGTGCGGCGATATTGTTCTTTCGAACGCGCCTGAATCCCGCTAGACGTTGCTCGTCATGATCACGAGCACTTTCAATTATTACTTTTCACATATCGATGATGTCGATGGATGGCTTGATAAAACCACAGCCATCATTTCCAACCGATTGATGCAGCATCAGAGCGCTGTCGGGCTGACGGGCCCGGTCTGTGGAATCGGTGTCCATCACGGCAAGTATTTCGTCGCGCTCGCCTGCGGATTGCGCCCGAATGAAAAGGGCATTGCGATCGACCTGTTCGAGAATCGGCAAGAAAACATCGGCCATTCCGGGCTTGGCGATCGTGGCATGTTCGATCGGAATGTCGCGCGCTTCCTATATCCGCCATCCATCACCGTCATTTCGGCCGACTCCACAGGGCTGTCGGCTGGCGACATTTCCAGGCACGGCGCCGTTCGCTTTTTCTCCGTAAATGGAAGACATACCGAAGCGGTCACCTTGAGCAATCTTCGTTTGGCGGAACGGTCGATCGCGACAGGCGGTATCGTCGCCCTTGACGGCATCCTGCATCAGGGCTGGACCGGCGTGATCAGCGGGTATGTCCGCTACCGGCAGGCGGGTGGCCGGCTGCGCGCTTTCGCGTTGGTACCCAATAAACTGCTGCTGACGGACGAGGGCTCGGCTGCGTCCTACAGGAATTTCATGCGAAGGCAGTTCGCCCGCATTGCTGGTCAGCGGGACATGGAATTCATTGGCGACATTGTCGATCTCTATGCACCGGCGGCACCATCGTCGCGGTTCGGGTTCGGACCGCTATCGTGGATGAGAGCGAAGCTCGGCAGAAAATCGGGTAATCGTTCCGCGATTGACGGCATGTCAGGCTTTCGTTCCGCATGAGGCTGCGGAGCAGGTGATCGCCGTCAACCGGCAAGATAATAAAAAGCCCCGGATCGCTCCGGGGCTTTTTATATTCGTTTGTCCCTGAATCAGGCGGCGGTCGAAGCGTCCGCGGCGGGAGCGGCCTTGGCGGCGGCGAGCTTGGCGGCCTTGGCCTCGGCCTCCTTGGCCTCGTCGGCGCGAATCTCGGACAGGCGCTTCTGCACTTCCGAGGAGAACACATACTGCGCCGGGCGCTGCTTGGAGAGATCGATTTCCGGCGCCATCGGTCCTGCGGTCTTGATGCCGCGCAACGAGACCCACAGGGCTTTCAGCGGATTGCTGATCGCGGCATTGGCCGCGGTCGGCTCGTAGCCGCAATGCGCCATGCAGTTCGCGCACTTCTCATACTTGCCGGTGCCGTAGGAATCCCAATCGGTGGTTTCCATCAGCTCCTTGAAGGTCGCGGTGTAGCCTTCTCCGAGCAGGTAGCAGGGCTTCTGCCAGCCGAAGATATTGCGCGCGGGCATGCCCCACGGCTCACAATGGAAGTTCTGGTTGCCCGCGAGGAAGTCGAGGAAGAGCGAGGAGTGCATGAAATTCCACTTCTTGCCCTTGCCGCGCGCGAACACGCCGCGGAACAATTCCTTGGTCTTCTTGCGGTTGAGGAAGTGTTCCTGATCCGGGGCGCGCTCATAGGCGTAGCCCGGCGAGATCGAGACGCCGACGCCAAGCTCGGTGGTGAAATCGAGAAACTTCGCGATTTCCTCGGCCGGATAGTTGTCGAAGATCGTCGCGTTGACGTTCACGGTAAAGCCGCGTGCCTTCGCCGCCTTGATCGCGGAGACGGCGCGGTCGAACACGCCCTGCTGGCACACCGATTGATCGTGATGATCCTTCAGGCCGTCGAGGTGGACGGAGAAGAACAGGTACGGCGAGGGCTCGAACAGATCGAGCTTCTTCTCAAGCAGCAGCGCGTTGGTGCAGAGCGAGACGAACTTCTTGCGCGCGACGAGGCCACGCACGATCTCGCCGATCTCCTTGTGGATGAGCGGCTCGCCGCCCGGAATGGCGACCATCGGCGCGCCGCACTCCTCGGCCGCGTCCCAGCATTCCTGTGCGCTCATGCGGCGGTTCAGGATCGCATCGGGATAATCGATCTTGCCACAGCCCGCGCAGGCGAGGTTGCAGCGGAACAGCGGCTCAAGCATCAGCACGAGCGGATAGCGTTTCCGGCCGAGAAGCTTCTGCTTCATCAGGTAGGAACCGATCTTGATTTCCTTGAAGAATGGTATGGCCATGAAACAGCGTCTTTCCGATTAGATCTGTGCCCCGGCCCTGACCGATGTCAGCTCCGGCGGCAGCTTGAACTCGATGTTTTCCTCGCGTCCCGGCACCACATCCACCGACACGGGGGCGATGCGGCGAAGGGCGTCGATCACGTCATCGACAAGGACTTCCGGAGCGGATGCCCCGGCGGTGATTCCGACCGTTTTGACGCCGCGCAGCCACTCCGGATTGAGCTGGCTGCCGTCGGCGATCAGATAGCTCGGGACACCGACTTCGGTGCCGATTTCGCGCAAACGGTTGGAGTTGGAACTGTTGGTCGCGCCGACAACAAGGATCAGATCGACGAGCTTGCTGAGGTCGCGGACCGAGGACTGACGATTCTGCGTAGCATAGCAGATATCGCGGGTGTCGGGTCCCTCAAGATCGGGAAACCGCTCTGCGAGAGCCGCAATGATGTCCCTGGTGTCATCGACGCTAAGCGTGGTCTGGGTGATGTAAGCCACGGGGGCGTCGGTCGGGATGTCGAGCCGCGCCACGTCCTCCACGCTCTGCACCAGCGTCACCGGGCCGGGGACCTGGCCCATGGTGCCGACCACTTCCGGGTGGCCCTCATGGCCGATCAGTACGAGGCGGCGGCCCTTGCCGACGTAACGCTTGCCCTGATTGTGGACTTTCGAGACGAGCGGGCAGGTGGCGTCCAGCACCGGCAGGTTGCGCGAAGCGGCTTCCGCCTCGACGCTCTTGGCGACGCCGTGCGCGCTGAACACGGTGATGGCGTTGTCCGGCACCTCGTGGACGTCCTCCACGAACACCGCGCCCTTCGCCTTGAGGCTCTCGACCACGTACTTGTTGTGGACGATCTCATGGCGGACATAGACCGGCGGTCCGTACTTCTCGATCGCGCGCTCGACGATCTCGATCGCACGCACCACGCCCGCGCAGAAGCCGCGCGGCTGCGCCAGCAGAACCTGGATGGTTTCGGTTTGGGTCGGGGTCTTGTTAAGCAAGCTGCACCGCGCTGATTTCGTTTTCACGGCCGAGCGCCTCGAACACGCGCTTGACGATGCCCTTGGCATCGAGACCGGCCTTTGCGTACATCGCGGCGGGGCTGTCCTGATCGATGAAGACGTCCGGCAGGACCATCGAACGGACCTTGAGGCCCTTGTCGAGCGCGCCGTGCTCGGCCAGCGTGTGCAGCACCTGCGCGCCGAAGCCGCCGATTGCGCCTTCCTCGATGGTGATGAGAACCTCGTGGTCGCGCGCAAGCTGAAGCACCAGATCGGTATCGATCGGCTTGGCGAAGCGCGCATCTGCGACGGTCGTGGTCAGCCCGTGCGATTTGAGAATGTCGGCGGCCTTGAGCGATTCGTTGAGGCGCGTGCCGAGCGACAGGATCGCCACCGACGAACCTTCGCGCACGATGCGGCCCTTGCCGATTTCGAGCGGTACGCCTTCAGCGGGAAGATCGACGCCGACACCGTCGCCGCGCGGGAAGCGGAAGGCAGACGGGCGGTCGTTGATGCCGGCGGCGGTCGCGACCATGTGCACGAGTTCGGCTTCGTCCGACGCAGCCATGATGACCATGTCGGGCAGGCAGCCGAGATAGGCGAGGTCGAACGAGCCCGCATGGGTCGGGCCGTCAGCGCCGACGAGGCCGGCGCGGTCGATCACGAAGCGGACCGGCAGTTTCTGGATCGCGACGTCGTGCACCACCTGATCGTAGGCGCGTTGCAGGAAGGTCGAGTAGATCGCGACGAATGGCTTCATGCCCTCGGTCGCAAGGCCCGCCGCGAACGTCACCGCATGCTGCTCGGCGATGCCGACATCGAACGTGCGCTCGGGATAGACCTTCTGGAAGATATCGATGCCGGTACCTGACGGCATCGCGGCAGTGATGCCGATGATCTTGTCGTCCTTCTCGGCGAGCTTGACCAGTGAATTGCCGAACACGCTAGTGTAGGATGGCGCGTTGGCCTTGGCCTTGTTCTGCTTGCCGGTGGCAACGTCGAATTTGACGACGCCGTGATACTTGTCCTTGGCCGTCTCGGCGTGGCTGTAGCCCTTGCCCTTTTCGGTGACGACATGGATCAGCGTCGGGCCGACCTTGGAGTCGCGGACGTTCTTCAGCACAGGGAGCAGGTGGTCGAGATTGTGGCCGTCGATCGGGCCGACATAGTAGAAGCCAAGCTCCTCGAACAGCGTGCCGCCCGACAGCATGCCGCGGGCATATTCCTCGGCGCGCTGCGCGCCCTTTTCGACGAATTTCGGCAGCCGCTTGGCGACCTGCTTGCCGATCTCGCGCAGCGAACGATAGGTGTTGCTGGAGGTCAGCCGCGACAGATAGGACGACATCGCGCCGACGGGCGGGGCGATCGACATCTCGTTGTCGTTGAGGATGACGATGAGCCGCGAATCCATCGCGCCTGCGTTGTTCATGGCCTCATAGGCCATGCCGGCGGACATCGCGCCGTCGCCGATCACGGCGATCACGTTGTTGTTGCCGCCTGACAGGTCGCGCGCCACCGCCATGCCGAGACCGGCGGAGATCGAGGTCGAGGAATGCGCGGTGCCGAAGCAATCATATTCGCTCTCGGCGCGCTTGGTGAATCCGGACAAGCCGCCACCTTGCCGAAGCGTGCGAATCCGGTCACGTCGGCTGGTGAGAATCTTGTGAGGGTAAGCCTGATGGCCGACATCCCAGATGATGCGGTCGTCTGGCGTATTAAAGACATGATGTAACGCGACAGTGAGTTCCACCACGCCAAGGCCCGAGCCGAGATGGCCGCCTGTTACCGCAACCGTATTGATGGTTTCCGCGCGCAGCTCCTGCGCCACCTGCGGCAGCTCGCTTTCTTTGAGCTTGCGCAAATCGGAGGGACAGTTGATCTGGTCGAGCAACGGGGTGGATGAAGTCATGTGAGGAGATCCGAACTGTACAAGAACAAGACGTGAACGGCACGCGAGTGTATCATTAAGGCAGCTATGACGCAGTAGTTCCCGGCAATTTTCCGCCTTATGCCATGATTATGTGTCCAATGGGCACCTATCCCGCAGGTCAGAGTTAACCCGCTGGCCTATCTCAAACGCGCAATCCCTCAACTTGATCGTTTCAAATAGAAAGAAAACCTGTGCTGACAAGGATAATTGTCTCTTTGGTCAAGACCTGTACGCGCCATGCATGGCTTACCGTACTTCTTGGCGTTATTTTGGCGGTCATAGCCGGTATATATGCATCGCACAATTTTGCGATTTCGACCGACGTCAACAAGCTGATTTCTGAGAATCTGCCCTGGCGGCAGCGCGAACTGGCCTATGAGAAGGCATTTCCGGGCCGAAACGAGCTGATTATCGCGGTTGTTGAGGCTGCGACCCCGGAATTGGCCTCCCAGGCGAGTGCTGCGCTGGAGCAAAAGCTCGCGCCGCAGACCGATAAATTCACCTCGGTGGTCCGCCCGGCGGATACACCCTTTTTCCAGAATAACGGACTTTTGTTCTTGCCCACGGCCGAGGTCGGCAAGATCACCGGCCAGTATGCGGCGGCCCAGCCGTTTTTCGACATCCTGCATGACGATCCGAGCATCCGGGGCCTGACCGGCGTACTCCAGACCGCGCTGCAAGGCGTGGAGCGCGGCAAGCTGCCGCGCGAGGGGCTGGCGCGGCCGCTCAACCTCGTGTCCGAGAGTCTCGAACAGATCCTCACGACCGGGAGCGGCACCTTTTCCTGGCGGCAACTCACCAGCAGCGAGCCGCTGACGCCCTCCGACCTGCGTTCGCTCATCCTGATTCAGCCGATTCTCGATTATCAGGCGCTGGAGCCCGGCAAGGTCGCGACCGACGCGATCCGGCAAGCGGCGAGCGATCTGTCCTTCGACAAGAATTTCCACGCCCGCGTGCGCCTGACAGGCCCGGTGCCGATCGCCAACGAGGAATTCGGCACGGTGCAGGACGGCGCGCTGGAAAACGGCATCGCGACGGTGCTGATCGTGATCTTCATCCTGTGGCTTGCGCTGCATTCGCCACGGATCATTCTCGCGGTGCTGGTTACGCTCGCGATCGGTCTGTCGGTGACGACGGCGGTGGCGCTGATGATCGCGGGATCGTTCAACCTGATTTCGATCGCGTTTTTCGTGCTGTTCGTCGGCCTCGGCGTCGATTTCGGAATCCAGTACAGCGTCCGCTATCGGTCGGACCGTTACGACATTCCGGATTTGCAGGAGGCGCTGGAGGCGGCGGCCAGGCATGCCGCCGTGCCGCTGACGCTGGCCGCCGTGGCGACCGCCGCAGGCTTCCTGTCATTCCTGCCGACGCATTACAAAGGCGTGTCCGAACTCGGCAAGATCGCCGGCGCGGGCATGCTGATCGCGTTCTTCATGGCGGTGACGGTGCTGCCCGCGCTGCTGAAGCTGCTCAACCCGCCGGGCGAGAAGGAGCCTGTCGGCTATGCCTTCCTCGCGCCAGTCGACAAGTTTCTGGAAGATCACCGCATCGGTATCGTCGCGACCACGCTCGGCGTGGCGACGCTCGGCCTGCCGCTGTTGTATTTCCTGCACTTCGATTTCAACCCGATGAACCTGCGCAGCCCGAAGGTGGAATCGGTGGCGACTTATCTCGATCTGCGCCGCGATCCCAACACCGCGACCAGCGCCGTCGATGTGCTGGCGCCGTCGCTTGCGGCGGCGAAGGAGGCCGAGCAGCGGCTGGCGAAACTGCCGGAAGTGTCCCGCACCACGACGCTGGACAGCTTCGTGCCGGAAGATCAGCAGGCCAAGATCGGCCTGATCCGCCGCGCCGCGGGCGCGCTCGATCCGATCTTCAAGTCGCAACCCGGCGCCGCGGCCGAGGATTTCGACAACGTCGCGGCGCTGACGGATGCGGCGGCGGCCCTCAAGCGCACCGCCGGAAAGTCGTCGCCCGAAGTCGCGGCCGCAGCCAACCGGCTTGCGGGCGATCTGACGAAGCTCGCGCAATCCGACAAATCGGTGCGCGACAAGGTGACGGAGATATTCCTGTCGCCGTATCACACGCTGGTGGAGCAGGTTCGCAATTCGCTGAAGGCCCAGCCGATCACGCTGAAAAACCTGCCGCCCGAACTCGTCGCGGACTGGATGACGCCGGATGGCCGGGCGCGCGTCGAGGCGCAGCCGAAGGGTGATCCGAACGACAACGAGACGTTGCGCAAGTTCGCGGCCGCCGTTCAGAAGGTCGAGCCGACCGCGGTGGGCGGGCCGATCTCGATTCTGGAATCGGGCCACACCATCGTCATGGCGTTCATTCAGGCGGGCTGCTGGGCGCTGCTGTCGATCGGCATTCTTTTGTACATCGTGCTGCGGCGGTTCACCGACGTGCTGCTGACGCTGGTGCCTCTCATCCTCGCGGGCGTGGTGACGCTGGAGATCTGCGTGCTGATCGGCATGCCGCTCAACTTCGCCAATATCATCGCGCTGCCGCTACTGCTCGGTGTCGGCGTTGCGTTCAAGATCTATTACGTGACGGCGTGGCGGGCAGGGCACGTCAAGCTGCTGCAATCGAGCCTGACGCGCGCGATCTTCTTCAGTGCGATGACGACCGCGACGGCGTTCGGCAGCCTGTGGCTGTCGAGCCATCCCGGCACGTCGAGCATGGGCAAGCTGATGGCGCTATCGCTGGTGACGACGCTCGCGGCGGCGGTGCTGTTTCAGCCGGCCCTAATGGGCCGCCCCCGCGATGTCGGGGAGGAGACAGATGTCGGAGGTTGAACCGGGAGCCGGGGGCGTCGTTGCTGCCGCTCCCGGCACCGCCGGCCCTTTTTGACCGATCGTGCGGGGCACAGAGCCGGCCGCTTTCGTGCCGGTATGCGGTGTTCCAGTGTGCGGTGTCGGCGGATTGGCAGCCATCGGGGGGGTGGCAGGCTCGGGCACGCGCGTCCACGTCTCGCCGCCGCACAGGAAGCCGAGTACGCAGCCCTCGACCTTCAGCTGGTTTGGTGACGACAACTTGATCGAGGATTCGTAGGTTTTGCCGTCCTTGGCATTATAGATGTTGCCGTCCCATTTGCCCTTCTCGTCCTCGTCCGGCTTCATGTTGAGCAGGATCGGCATGCCGAGGGTGGGACGGCCGCGTTTGGCCTTGTCCGGGTTCTTGGCATCGATGCCACCCGGAGTCTTTTCCGTGGCGACGACGCCCCAGAGGCGGCCGTTGCAATTGGCGATGCGGATGGTGGCCACGCCTTCCTTGACCAGCCATTCGCCGGGGATCTCGGCGGCATGAGCGGCACCTATGGCCCCGAGTAAGACGATCGCCGAACAAGCTAATTTCCGCATGAATCCTCGCGCAGGCTGCAAACGAAAGTAAACCGTAATTTCACGGGATGTTCCATCCGGCCAACCGTGGGCCGCGACGCTTTTTTCGGTTGACGAGCGACCCATCAAACGACGTATGTACTGCATGGTGAAAGCAAATCTAGACATTTCCGAGATAGTCGCCGATCGCCAGTTTCAGCGTGGCGCGCTCCATACGAGGTATCTGAACGAGCAACTCGTCCGGGTTCTCAAAACCATTGGCTACGATGTCGGGTTCCAGCGCGGGCAGGGGCAATACCTCTTCGATCGTGACAATGCGCGGTACCTCGATCTCCTGAGCGGTTTCGGGGTGTTCGCACTCGGCCGTAACCATCCCGTGATTCGCGATGCCCTGAAAAGCGTGCTCGACAGCGAATTCGCCAATCTCGTCCAACTCGACATTTCCACGCTCGCCGGTGTTCTGGCCGAGCGCCTGATCGCGCATGTGCCTTATCTTGATAAGGTGTTTTTCGCAAATTCAGGGACGGAATGTGTCGAAGCCGCGATCAAATTCGCGCGCGGCGCGACCGGCCGGACCGGCATCGTCTATTGCGACCACGGCTATCACGGCCTGACCTACGGCTCGCTGTCGCTGACGGACGATGCGAATTTCCGCGGCGGCTTCGGCCCGCTGCTGCCCGATTGTTCGGTGATTCCGTTCAACGATCTCGCCGCGCTGGAAAAGGCGCTGGCGTCGCGGCAGGTCGCGGCCTTCATCGTCGAGCCGGTGCAGGGCAAGGGCGTCAACATCCCCGACGACGATTACCTGCCGGGCGTAGCCGCGCTGTGCAAGAAATACGGCACCATCTTCGTCGCCGATGAAATCCAGACCGGGCTTGGCCGGACCGGCCGCTTCCTCGCGGTCGAGCACTGGAATGTCGAGCCGGATATGGTGCTGCTGTCGAAGTCGCTCTCCGGCGGCCATGTGCCGGTCGGCGCGGTGCTGATGCGCAAGGCGATCTTCGACAAGATCTTCGACCGCATGGATCGCGCCGTCGTCCATGGCTCGACCTTCGCCAAGAACGATCTGGCGATGGCGGCCGGCATCGCCACGCTCGAAGTGCTGAAATCCGAGAAGCTGATCGAGAATGCCGAGCATTGCGGCAATCGCATCGTCGGCACGCTGAACGCGATGATCCCGCGCTACGAGCTTCTCAAGAATGTGCGCGGCAAGGGGCTGATGATCGGCGTTGAATTCGGCCCGCCGAAGTCCTTGGCGCTCAGGGCGTCGTGGAATCTGTTGGAATCGGCGAGCAAGGGGCTGTTCTGCCAGCTCATCACCATTCCGCTGTTCAAGGATCACAAGGTCCTCACCCAGGTCGCGGGCCATGCAAGCCATACGGTGAAGATGCTGCCGCCGCTCACCATTACGGACGCGGATTGCACATGGATCGAGAAATCGTTCGACGAGGTGATCGCCGCGAGCCATCGGGTCCCCGGCGCGGTGTGGTCGCTCGGCAAGACCCTGATGGACAACGCAGTGCGCAAGTCGGCCTAGATCGTTTCCCGGTTCGACCGTCATTCCGAAGCTGCTCGCGCCCCGGAATGACGTAGCACCCACAGCAAAAAGCCGCCGCATCGAGGATGCGGCGGCTTTTGTTTGTCGGGATAACTTTCAGGCGATCTTACTGGCCGTGGCTGACCAGAACGGCGTCGCACGCTTTGCTGATCTTGGGGCGGTGCTGCTGCAAGCACGAAAGAACCACGAGGTCCGACTGGTCCATCACGGAGCGGCAATAGCGCGAAACGTCCTTTGCGCAAGCCTTCTGCTCCTCGGGCGTGCCGCTACGGCCCTGTCCCTGTGCCATGACCGCAGCCGTCGAGGACGCAAGCAACGCGGCAACGAGAAGTGTTCTGATCATTTTCGTCCTTTGTCTGATGGCGGTGCGATTCGCACTATAGGGGCCGCGGGGATGAATACCAAACGTAACCGACAAAGACAGTCTTCGCGCGTCGGTCTTACGCGCGTTGTGCAGACCAAATGTGGCAGCAATCGTAGTGCTGTATTCGACGATTTGCCTAGCGGTTGTCCGCGAGAATGAAGGAGGAACCCTTCTCGGCGATCATGGCGGTGGGCGTGTTGGTGTTCCCCGAGGTGATGGTCGGCATCACCGAGGCATCGATCACGCGCAGGCGCTCTATTCCGAGGAATCGCAGACGTTCGTCGACCACCGCGAGCGGATCGCTCGGCAGCCCCATTTTCGCTGTTCCTACCGGATGGAAGATGGTGGTGCCGATATCGCCGGCGGCCTTCGCGAGCGAGGCATCGTCGTCGCCGACTGAAGGGCCGGGGAGGTATTCCTCAGGGTTGTAGGCCGCCATCGCGGGTTGTTTCATCATCTTGCGCGTCACGCGAATGGCGTCGGCGGCCACCTTGCGGTCGGCGTCGGTCGATAGATAGTGCGGTGCGATGATCGGTTTATCTTCCGGTGCAGAGGAGCGCAGCCTGATTTCGCCGCGCGAGGTGGGACGCAGGTTGCATGCGCTGAGCGTGATAGCGGGGAAGTCGTGCAGCGGATCGCCGAATTTGTCGAGCGACAGCGGCTGCGCGTGGAACTGGATATTGGCGCGTTCGTGCTCGGGGCTTGACCGCGTGAAAATGCCAAGCTGAGAGGGGGCCATCGTCAGCGGCCCGCGCCGCCGCAGCGCGTAGTCGATCCCCATCCAGGCACGCTGCACCAGCGAGGCATAGACCTCGTTGAGCGTCTTGATGCCCTGGACCTTGTAGATCGCGCGCTGTTGCAGATGGTCTTGCAGATTGCGGCCGACGCCCTGGCGGTCGAGGATGGTGTCGATGCCGAGCGGCTCCAGCCATTCGCGCGGCCCGATGCCGGAGCGATGCAGGATCTGCACCGATCCGATCGACCCCGATGTCAGGATGACCTCACCCTTGGCGCGGGCCTCGACCATCTTGCCGTCGCGGCTGTAGCGCACGCCGACCGCGCGCCCGTTCTCGATGATGAGCTTGTCGACCAGCACGTTGGTCTCCAGCCGCAGGTTAGGGCGATTAAGGGCGGGTTTGAGGAAGCCTCGTGCCGACGACCAGCGCCGCCCGCGCTTCTGGTTGACCTGAAAGTAGCTGGAGCCTTCGTTGTCGCCGGTGTTGAAATCGGGAATCTTGCGGATGCCCATCTGCTCGGCTGCGCTGGCGATGGCGTCGAGCACGTCCCATGAAATGCGCGGCGGCTCGATCCGCCATCCGCCGCCCGCTCCGTGATGCTCGGTCGCCCCGAGGTAATGATCCTCGAGCGACTTGAACGATTTCAGCACGTCGTCCCAGCCCCAGCCGTTGAGCCCGAGCTGGCGCCAGTGGTCATAGTCCGCGGCCTGGCCGCGCATCGACACCATCGCATTGATCGCGGAGCAGCCGCCGATCACCTTGCCGCGCGGGTAATGCAGCGAGCGGCCGTTGAGACCGGGCTCGGCTTCGGTGCGGAACATCCAGTCGGAACGCGGATTGCCGATGGCGAACAAATAGCCGACCGGAATGTGAAACCAGATCCAGTTGTCGCGTCCCCCGGCCTCCAGTGTCAGCACCCGGTTCTTGGGATCGGCGGACAATCGGTTGGAGACAATGCAGCCGGCAGTGCCGGCGCCTACGACAATATAGTCATAGTCACCTTCGAGAAGATCGGTCATGGGGGAGCCTTCGGTATTTTCAAACGTCATGGGGTCTTAACGCGCAGATTCGCGACACGCCATTGCACTTTGAGCCAGAGGCACGGGCATGTTACCTTTGTGCGTCGCACTCTTTTCAGGCTCGCCGAATGCCGATCGTCAATCGCATCTCCGAATTCCAGCCCGAGATCACCGCGTGGCGGCGCGAACTGCACGCGCATCCCGAGCTGATGTACGAGGTGCACCGGACGGCGGAGTTCGTGGCCGCGAAACTGCGCGAATTCGGCTGCGACGAGGTGGCGACCGGGATCGGGCGCACAGGCGTGGTCGGGCGCATCAGGGGCCGCAAGCCCGCGCAAGGCGACGGCATCAAGGTTGTGGCCTTGCGCGCCGACATGGATGCCTTGCCGATCGAGGAGGAGACCGGCGCTCCATATCGCTCGACCGAGCCGGGCCGGATGCATGCCTGCGGCCATGACGGTCACACCGCGATGCTGCTCGGTGCTGCGCGTTATCTTACAGAGACGCGCAATTTCGCGGGCGAGGCGGTGGTCGTGTTTCAGCCCGCCGAGGAAGGCGGTGCCGGGGCCGCCGCGATGCTCGACGACGGTCTGGTGGAGAAATATGGCATCGACGAAATCTATGGGATGCACAATTCTCCCGGCATGGCGGTCGGCACATTTGCGCTGCGCGCGGGTCCGGCCATGGCCTCGACCGATCATGTCGATATCGAGATCGAGGGTACCGGCGGTCATGCTGCTGCGCCGCACAAGGCGATCGATCCGGTGCTCGCGGGCTCACAACTGATCGTTGCGCTGCAATCTATCGTCTCGCGGGCCGCCGATCCTCTCGAGGCGGCGGTGATCTCGATCTGCCAGTTCAAGGCGGGCGATGCGCGTAACGTCATCCCGCAGACCGCGACGCTGATCGGAACGGTGCGCACGCTGACGCCACAGATGCGCGACATGGTCGAGAAGCGGGTGCGGGAGATTGCGGCCGGCATTGCGACGCAGAGCGGAGCGAAGATCGCCGTGGATTATCGGCGCGGCTACCCGGTCCTGGTGAACCACGCCGGACAGACCGACATCGCGGCGCAGGTGGCGGGCGAGGTCGCCGGGCAGGGGCGCGTCAGCCTCGGCATTCCGCCGTTGATGGCAGCGGAGGATTTCGCCTACATGTTGCAGGCGCGTCCGGGGGCATTCATCTTTCTCGGCAACGGCGACAGCGCCGGCTGGCACCACCCGGCCTTCGATTTCAACGACGACGCCATCGTTTTCGGCACGTCCTACTGGGTCCGGCTGGTGGAGACCCGGCTGCCCGCCTGAATCGGCCGGATCTGGCTTTCAGGGCATTTGTTCATCTTCCATGCAGCGAAATTAACACATAATCCAAGAAGTGATCGGGATTCCGCCCGTCCACGCTGTTTTGGATTGTCGAAAAGCCAAAACCGGCCCTATAGACGGCCGGGTTGACGGGATACCGTCACACTTGGGTTGCGACCGTCGGGCCATAATCCATAAGACAACAGCCTTTCTTCTTTCACGGGATCGTTCGCGTGCTGGACCACCGCCCTTCCTTGAAGGATATCATTGCCCGGATCGGGCCCAGGCGGGCCGTTTTCGGTCTTTGCGCCGTGCTGGGCGCGGGCGCGGTGATTTACGGTGGCATCCATCTTTTGTCTCCGGCTCCGCAACTGTCCGACATTTCCAGCAAGGCGGCACGCGATCCGACTCGTTACAAGCCGACGGAAATGGAATGGGCGAGCCTGACGGTGACCCCTGCCACGCAAAAGGTGTTCCGCGCCGAGCACATCACTGAAGGCAAGATTTCCATCGATGAGGACCGCTCCACCCAGGTGTTCTCGCCCTATACCGGGCGCGTGACGAAGCTTTTGGTGCGTGCGGGCGATCATGTCGATCAGGGGCAGCCTCTGTTCGTGCTCGAGGCCACCGACACCGTGCAGGCCCAGAACGAGTTCATCGCGGCCCTGACCGCGACCAACAAGGCGCGGTCCGCGCTTGATCTTGCGCAGACGCAAGGGCGGCGCGCCAAGGAGTTGTTCGACGGCAAGGCCATTCCGCTGAAGGACTACCAGTCCGCGCAGGCGACTGAGGTGCAGGCGGAAAACGACATGCGTTCGGCGCAGACGGCGCTCGAGGCGTCGCGCAATCGCCTGAAGATTCTCGGTCTGAGCGATGCCGCCATCGCCTCCTTTCAGGACAAGGGCCGCATCAATCCGGAACTGATCGTCGTTTCGCCGATCGCGGGCACCGTGGTCCAGCGCAAGGTCGGGCCGGGGCAATATATCAATGCAGGTGCGACCGATCCTGTCTTCGTGATCGGCGATCTGTCGACCGTGTGGCTGACCGGCTATGTCCGTGAGGCGGACGCCGACGATGTCGCGGTGGGACAGGATGTCTCCTTCACCGTTTTGTCGTCGCCGACGCGCACGCGCACCGCGCGGATCAATTATGTCGCGACCGCCATCGATCCGGTGACACGGCGGCTGACCATCCGCGCCACCATCGACAATTCCGACGCGAGCTTGAAGCCGGAGATGTTCGCCAACGTCACGATCTTCTCGCCGGGCGACCATCCCGCGGTGGCTGTGCCGAAGCAGGCCCTGATCTACGAGGCCGAGAACGTCCGGCTCTGGGTCGCGCATGATAACAAGACCATCGAATTGCGTCCGGTGAAGGTCGGCCTGTCGAGCGGCAATCTTGTCGAGGTGACGGAGAATCTCCGCCCCGGCGAGCAGGTCGTCGTCAAGGGCGGGCTGTTCATCGATCGTGCCGCGTCTGGCAGCTGATGATGGCTCAATCCATCCGCCGATGCCGCAGCGCGCGGCCAAACCAGAGCGTCCGCGGCGGGCATGAAGCTACCGGCGCAGACGGCCTGCGACAGGCGTCCTATCGAGGGGCGCTGGCTTGATCGACCGTCTCGTCTCTATCGCCGTTCAGCGCCGCTTCCTCATTCTCGGCATTTTCGCCGCGGTGGTCATCGGCGGCCTGATCGCATTCCAGCAGCTCAACATCGAGGCCTATCCGGACCCGACCGCGCCGATGGTCGATGTCGTCACGCAAAGCGCCGGCATGTCGGCCGAGGAGATCGAGCGCTACATCACGATCCCGATCGAAACGCAGGTAGCGGGCATCAAGAACCTGCGCGTCATCCGCACGATCTCGCTCTACGGATTGTCCGACGTCAAATTGCAGTTCTCGTTCGATTACACCTATGACGAGGCGTTGCAGCAGGTGCTGAACCGGCTTTCGCAATTGCCGCAGCTCCCGGGAAATGCCCAGCCGCAGATCTCGCCGCTGAGTGCTGTCGGTGAAATCTTCCGCTATCGTCTCGTCGGACCGCCGAATTACAGCGTGCTCGACCTCAAGACCTTGCAGGACTGGGTGTTGCAGCGGCGCTTCCGCTCGATACCGGGTGTGATCGACGTCACCGGCTGGGGCGGCAAGACCAAGACCTACGAATTGCAGGTCGATTTCAACAAGCTCGCGGCGGCGGGCCTGTCGCTGCCGCAGCTCTTGCAGGCGGTCGGCAACGCCAACATCAATGTCGGCGGCAACACGATTAACATCGGCGCGCAGTCCGCCGTGGTGCGCGGCGTCGGCCTGATCCGTTCGGTCGACGATCTGGCCAACACCATGATCTCGCAAAGCGGCGGCAACCCGATCCTGGTCAAGGACGTCGCCAAGGTCGAGGTCGGCTTCAAGCCGCGCCTCGGTATCGCTGGAATGAACGATGCCGACGATATCGTGCAGGGCATCGTGCTGATGCGGCGCGGCGAGAAAAGCTCGCCGACAATTGCGCGGGTCGTGGACGCTGTCGAAAAAATCAACAATTCGAACATTCTGCCGCCGGGCGTGCGCATTGAGCGCATTTACGATCGCCAGGACCTGATCGACATCACCACGTCCACGGTACTGCATAACATGATTGTCGGCATCATCCTGATCGTGCTGCTGCAATGGCTATTCCTCGGCGATCTGCGCAGCGCGCTGATTGTCGGCGCCACGATTCCGTTCGCGCTGTTCTTCGCCGTCATCATTCTCGTGCTGCGGGGCGAATCCGCGAACCTGCTGTCTGTCGGCGCCATCGATTTCGGCCTGATCGTGGACGGCACCGTCATCATGGTGGAGGCGATCTTCCGGCGGCTGTCGCACGGCACCGAACTGTCCACGACCGAGGAGGATGCGATTTCTCCCGAGACGATGATGGGGATGAAGAGCCACGGGATTTTCAGCGCGGCCGCGGACGTGTCGCGTTCGATCTTCTTTGCCGCCGCGATCATCATCGCCGCGTTCCTGCCGCTATTCACGCTGAGCGGCGTCGAAGGCAACATCTTCGGCCCGATGGCGCGAACCTATGCCTACGCGCTGGTCGGCGGACTGCTCGCAACCTTCACCGTGACGCCGGCGCTCAGCGCGATCATCCTGCCCGCGCATGTTCACGAGGTCGAAACGCGGGTGGTGCGCTGGCTGCATGCGCGTTACGCGCCGCTGCTGAATTGGGCGGTGGCGCATACCAGATACGTGATCGCAGCCGCCGGCATGCTGCTGGTTATCACTTTCATCGCGATCCGGATGCTCGGGCTGGAATTCCTGCCTAAACTCGAGGAAGGCAATCTGTGGATACGCGCCACGCTGCCGTCCACCATCTCCCTCGAAGCAGGCAACACCTACGTCAACGAGATGCGTCGCCTGATCGCCAAGCGGCCGGAAGTGCAGTCGGTGGTGTCGCAGCACGGCCGCCCGGATGACGGCACCGATGCGGCCGGTTTCTTCAACGCGGAATTCTTCGCGCCGCTGAAACCCGTCAGCCAGTGGCCCGGAACGCACGACAAGGATCAGGTGACGTCGGAACTGCTCGCCCAGCTTCAGGCGAAGTTCCCCGGCGTCGAATTCAACTTCTCGCAATACCTTCAGGACAACGTCGCCGAAGCGGTGTCGGGCGTGAAGGGCGAGAATTCGATCAAGCTGTTCGGCAACGATCTTGTCGAACTCACGGAGACCGCCAACAAGATCAAGTCGGTGTTGGCGACGGTGCGGGGCATCGCCGACCTGTCGGTGTTCACCTCGCTCGGCCAGCCGACCATCCAGATCGATGTCGATCGCGTGCGCGCGGCGCGCTACGGCCTGTCTCCGGGCGACATCAACGCCACCATCCGCGTCGCCATCGGTGGCGATAGTGCGGGCGACCTGTATGAGCCGGGCAGCGACCGTCATTTCCCGATCGTCGTCCGCCTCGCGCCGGAATATCGCAAGAGTGCCGAGAGCATCCGGAATCTGCGGATCGCGGCGCAGGGACCGAATGGCATCACGCAGATTCCGCTGAGCGAAGTCGCGACTATCAAACTCGTTTCCGGCGCGGCCTACATCTACCGCGAACAGCAGGAACGCTACCTGCCGATCAAGTTCTCGGTGCGCGAGCGCGACCTCGGCAGCACCATCCAGGAAGCGCAGGAGAAGGTCGAGGCCGAGGTGAAGCTGCCTCCGGGCACGCATCTTGAGTGGGTCGGCGAGTTCAGCAATCTACAGGATGCGATCAAGCGGCTGTCGATCGTGGTGCCGATCAGCCTCGCGCTGATTGGCGTTCTCCTGTGGTTCAATTTCGGCTCGATGGTCGATACCATGCTCGCGATGAGCGTGATCCCGATGGCGGTGCTCGGCGGCGTGCTCGGCCTCTTGTTCAGCGGTGTGCCGTTCAGCGTGTCGGCGGCGATCGGCTTCATCGCGCTGTTCGGCATCGCTGTGATGGACGGCATCATCATGCTGTCGCAGTACAACCAGCTCATCGACGAGGGCGTGGACCGCGTCAAGGCGGTGATCCGCACCGGCGAATTGCAGATGCGACCCGTGTTGATGACCTGCGCCGTCGCGGGCATCGGCTTGCTGCCTGCGGCGTTGTCGACGGGCATCGGTTCGCAGGTGCAGAAGCCGCTGGCGCTGGTGGTGGTGTCGGGCATGGCGATTGCGCCGATCGTGATCCTGATCACGCTGCCTGTGCTGATCCTGCTGTTCTCACGGCACGGGCGCGAGAAGGCTTAAGCCAACGGAAACCCTCATTCGTCATGCGCGGACTTGATCCGCGCATCCATCTTCCTGAAAAGATGATGGATTGCCTATTGCCCTGATGGCGTGCGCAGGCCGTGCCAGGCGTCGCGCACCTGATGGTAGTGCACCTCGGGCAGGTAATCCGGCGTGTTGAGGCCGAGTGTGCGGACATCGAGCTTGCCGATGGCGCTCAAGAGCGTGTAGGAGGCGATGACCCGGTCGCGCTGGCTGAGAATCTGGCGGCTGCGCGCGGCGGTCAGGTCAGCCTGGGAGTTCAGCACATCGAGCGTCGTGCGCTGGCCGGCCTGAGCTTCGCGCCGGACACCCGCGAGCGCGACCGTCGCGGCTTTCACTTCGCTTTCGGCGGCGGAGAGGGCGACCTTGGCGCCTTCGTTGGTGATGAACGCACTGAGCGCGGCCGTCCGCGCCTGATTGCGGACCTGTTCCAGCACCTGACGGCTCTGCATCGCCAGTTCCTTGGATTGTCGTGTTTGCGAGGCGGCGAGGCCGCCGTCGTAGATAGGCATGGTGATCTGGCCGAGCACGGTGGCCTGATCGGACCGTTTCACACTGAGATACGAATCGCCGTCCGATTGGCGCAGAACATTGCCCTGCACGGTGACCTGCGGCATCAGGCTGGATTCCGCGACGCTGATCGTCGTGGTCGCGACATCGACATCGTAGCTGGCCGCGATCACCGCCGGATTTTGCTTGATGGCCAGATCGATCGATGCCTGCTGGGTATGAGGGATGAAGCGATCGACCGTCGGGGCAGCGGCCAGATGGCCGGGCCGGTCGCCGATCACCTGCGCATAAGTCGCCTCGCTGACCTGAAGCGCGACCTGCGCCGCGTTCAGGTCGGCCAGCCCGCGGCTGAGCCTCGCCTCGGCCTGCGCGGTATCGGTGGGTGTGACATCGCCCGCCGCGAGCCGGGTGCGGGCGACACCGAGCGTCTCGCGCAGGAACTGCACGTTGAGCTTCTGGGTCTCGACCAGCGCCTGATTGGCGATCACGTTCATGTAAGCCGTGACGGCGTCGAGCAGCACGCCCTGGCCGGTATTCCGCAGCGCCTCGCGCCCCGACAGCACCTGGAATTCCGCGACCCGCACGCTGGAGGAGGTCTTGAAGCCGTTGAACAGCGTCTGCGTGACGGTGACGCCGATCTGCCAGGGCTTCTGCCCTTGGGTCTGGATCGAGTTGTCGGGCAGGGTGTTGCGCACGGTCTGTAGGCCGGCGGACAGGCTCGCGATGATCTGCGGCCGGTAGCCCGAAAGCGCCTGCGGCACGTTTTCGTCGGTGGCGCGCTGCTGGGCGCGGGAGGCGTTCAACTGCGGGCTGGACTGGTAGGCCTTCACCAGCGCGTCTTGCAGCGTTTCGGCGAACGCGGGAGACGCGCCCGATGCCGCACCCAGCAACAACAGGGTCGTTACCGCTCCGTAACGCTGCCGTGAATGCCAACGAATCATGACGCCCCAAAGTCTCCGCGACTGCGGATACCGCAACTTCCGGGGCAGTCATACTGGCCGGGCGGGGCTTCGGCAAACCTTGGGCAAACTGTCCCGTGAAAATGTTGGCAGCTGTGGCAATCCGACCGCGATAAGCGAGGAAAATGCCTTATTTACTTGACCTTGCGCTCCGGCTCATGACAGTCGGCGCGGGCGTGGCGATACTGAATGGTGGGGCGAGAGCATGTCCAAAATCTATGCCGATGCCCATGTTCTCGCGGACGTGATCCTGCGCGATTGCGGCTCGAAGCTGGTGGTCGGCCTGCCGCTCGGGCTCGGCAAGGCCAATCACATCGCCAATGCCTTGTGCGAACGTGTGGCGGCGGATCCCGCAATCAGCCTGACGATCTTCACGGCGCTGACGCTGGAAAAGCCCGCGCCGAAATCCGATCTGGAGCGGCGCTTCATCGGCCCGGTGATCGAACGGCTGTTCGGCGGCTATCCCGATCTCGATTACGCCAAATGGCTGCACGCGGGTATCCTGCCGGATAACATCGAGGTCGCGGAATTCTTCTTCCTCGCGGGCAAGTGGCTGCACAACGGTTACGCCCAGCAGCACTATATCGCGGCGAACTACACCCATGCCGTCGCGGGGATGCTGACGCGGGGCCTCAATGTCGTGCTGCAACTGGTCGCGAAGCGCGTCGTGAACGGCGAGGTGCGTTACAGCCTGAGCTGCAACACCGACACCACCCTCGACCTTCTGAAGGCGCGCGCGGAAGGCAAAATCGATTTCAAGTTGATCGGGCAGGTGAATTCCGAGCTGCCGTTCATGCCGGGGCCGGGCGATCTGGCGGCCTCTGAATTCCACGCCATCCTCGACAGCGAGGAGACGGATTTCCCGCTGTTCGCGCCGCCGTCAGAGCCGGTTGGCGATGCGAAATATGCCATCGGCCTGCATACAGCGACGCTGATCGAGGACGGCGGCACATTGCAGATCGGCATCGGGCAGGTGGGCGACGCGCTGGCGCAGGGCCTGATCGTGCGCGATCGCAACAATGCGGATTTTCGCGACGCGATCAGCCGCCTGTCGCCGGGCCAGCCCTCGCGCGCTCTGGCTCCGTTTGCGGAAGGGCTGAACGGTCTCAGCGAAATGTTCTTCGAGGCGTTCCTCGGCTTGATCGAGGCGGGCATCGTGCGTCGCGAGGTCGATGGCGCGTGGCTGCACGCGGCGTTTTTCCTCGGGCCGAAATCGTTCTATCGCGCATTGCGCGAGATGCCGCAGGACAGGCTTGAGCGCATCCAGATGATGCCGGTGTCCTTCACCAACGAGCTTTATGGCGACGAGGACGCAAAGCGCATCGGGCGGCCGAAGGCGCGCTTCGTCAACAATGCGATGATGGTGACGCTGCTCGGTGATGCGATCTCCGATGGTCTCAGCAATGGCCAGATGGTGAGCGGTGTCGGCGGGCAATATAACTTTGTTGCGCAGGCTTTTGCGCTGGAAGGCGCGCGTTCGATCCTGACGCTCGAGGCCACGCGCCATAACGGCAAGCGGCTGGAATCGAACATCCGTTGGTCATACGACCACACCACCATTCCGCGCCACCTGCGCGACATCGTGGTGACGGAGTACGGCATCGCCGATCTGCGCGGAAAGTCCGACGCCGAAGTGATCGCGGCGATGCTGTGCGTTTCGGATTCCCGCTTTCAGGATGACCTGATGCGTCAGGCTAAGGCGGCGGGCAAGCTGCCGCAGGCTTACGAGATTCCGCCCGCCCACCGTGCCAACATACCCGAACGCATTGCGCGCGCGCTGGCACCGTTGCGCGACAAGGGGCTGTTGCCGCAGTTTCCGTTCGGAACGGATTTCACCGAAACAGAGCAGCGGCTGATTCCGGCGTTGCAGAGATTGCAACAGGCCGCCTCAAGCCCCGTCGCGCTGTTGTTGCTTCTGTGGCGCGGCCTGTCGGCGGGCAACGCGGAGGATGTGGATTGCCTTGTGCGGATGGGGCTCGATGCGCCCGCGACGATGCGCGGGCGCCTCTATCGCTGGCTGTTACGTGGCGCGTTGAGGCCATAGCATCCGCGCGGCGGAGGCGAGCGTCAGCATCACGCCGAAGGCGATGAAGATTTTCCCGATCAGCGAAGCGCTGCGCCATGCGGATTCATCACCTGTCGAAGCGATGGCGGGCTGGGCAATCTGCGCCAGCGCCACGGTGGTCGGTTCCGGTGGAGTGGCGGGGGCTGCCGCTGCATCGCGGTCCATGTCGTTCAACTGATCGGATGTGGTGATCTGAACGCCGTTCGGCGCAGGCTCCGCCGTGGCGGCCTTATCGGTCTCCGTCAGGGTGGAGGAATCGGGCAGCAGGTTCTGTGCGACCATCGGCTGCTCCGGAGGAGGGCTGGTCAGCTCGGCATGGGCATTGGCGACGGAGGGCGGTAAGGGAGCATCCGCTTCGCCCCTGGCTGCGATTTTGGTGTCGTCATCCTTGTCCGTCTTTGACGAAATCCTGGATGAATCCTTGGTGCTGGCGCTGGCGTGATGCTTCTTTGAAGAACGGTGGCGGCGGATGTGCTTCTTGCGGTGCTTGGAGAATTTGCCGAGCGCGAGCGGTTTTGTGCTGGAGGCTGTGGCCTCGGCTTGCGGCGCTGCCTGCGAGGGGCCAGTGTGACCGGCGGTCCAGGCGAAGGCCATGGCGGCCATGATCAGCGCATAACGGATTCTCCGTCGCATGATCCCGTCTCCGTTGTTTTCTCTATTTTGCCCAGCGTCCACGCCCAGAATGGCCTGCCGGAGGTGGCCACATCGCGGCAAAAGCTGGGAATCTTTGGTCCAAAGCGGCTGGCGGGGGCAGGACCGGCTTGGCCCTCCCGGAACCGGCGGATTTGCCATAGGGCGCCGTAACATCCTAGAAAACAGCCCGTAGCATCTAGAGGAAGCGCGGTGCGCGGCCAGGAACATGAATGGACCGACCTGATGCGGTCGGCCAATGCGGGCGATGGCGCCGCTTACCATCGGCTCCTGTCGGCCATCACGCCGGTTTTGCGGGCGGCGGCGCGGCGCGGCCTGTTGCGTGCCGGGCAATCGCCCGATCAGTCCGAGGATATCGTGCAGGATACTTTGCTCGCCGTGCATCTGAAACGGCATACCTGGGACCCGGACGCGGCGTTCGCGCCGTGGCTGTTCACCATCGCGCGCAACAAGCTGATCGACGCGCTGCGCCGCCGCGGCCGCCGCGTGTTCGTGGACATCGATGATTTCACCGATGTGCTGCCCGGCGAGGAAGCGCCGGAGGTGACGAACGGCGTGGACATCGAGGCGCATCTGAAGACGCTGCCGCAGCGCCAGCGCGACGTGCTGCAATCGATCTCGGTCGACGGCCTGTCGATCACGGAGACGGCGAAGAAGTTCGGCATGAAGGAGGGCGCGGTGCGGGTGGCCTTGCACCGGGGACTGTCCACACTGGCGGCCCGCGCGCGGAAAGACCTGACATGAAGACCGACGATCTGATCGCAAGCCTTGTCGCCGATCATCCCTCGCGGACCCGGCCGGTCTGGCTGTGGCTGCTGGCGGGCATTTGCGCGGCGCTGCCGCTGTCGGGTGCGCTGTTCATGATGAGCCTCGGCATGCGGCCGGATATCGCGACGGCGATCTACAATCCGTTCTTCGACCTCAAATTCCTGGTCACGCTGGCGCTGGCGTCAGCGGCTGCGGCATTGAGCCTGCATCTGTCGCGCCCGAACGCCACGTTGCACGGCTGGATGTGGCTGCTCGCGCTGCCCGTGGGCCTGCTCGGCATCGGCATCGTCGCGGATTTCACCGTGCCTCAGCGCGTGAACTGGACAGGCCGGCTGGTCGGATCGAGTTCGATGGCCTGCATGTCGTCCATTCCGTTGTTTTCGGCGCCGTTCCTGATTGCCACGCTGTTGATGCTGCGCAAGGGGGCGACCTCGCACCCGATGCTGCTGGGCGCGCTGGCGGGGTTGATGTCCGCGGGGCTGGGCGCTGCGATCTATGCCGCCCATTGCATGGACGACTCGCCCTTGTTCGTGGCGACGTGGTACACGCTGGCGGCGGCTTTCGTGATGCTCGTTGGAGCGATGATCGGCCGCCGGGTCTTTCGGTTCTAGGAAGCCGTCGCAGGAATGCTGCCGGCCTCGCGCATCCGGTAGAAGCGCAGCACCTGCTGGGCGGTGGCGGGCCGCAGCAGGTTGAAGTGATCCTGATATTCGGCAAGGCTTGTTGAGACTCCGACATCGCCGACCGCGTGCCGCGCCATCAGGATCTTTTCGACGGTCGTCCAGCCGAGGCCCGCGACCTTCGCCAGCACCAGCAGCCCTTCCGCGCGCGGCTCGATCATCATGTTCTCGACGGTGAGGATCGGCACATCGGTCATCAGCGCGATGGCGGTCGAGACCTCCTCGACGCGGCCGTGCTCGGCGAACGCCGCCACCTGCGCTTCGTTGAGGCGGCCGTCGCTGTGAAGCAGCCTGACGAGCGTTTGAGCGCGTTCGGTGGCTTCGCTTTTCGCGGCGCTGGCCTGAATCGCGATATCCTTCATCACCGAGACGACATCGGCGGAAAATTGCGGGTTGGCGCGGTTGAGCTTGTCCCGCACCGTATGCGACGCCTTGGCGATCAGTTGCAGATAGACATGCCGGGGAATGGGTCGCAAGCCGAGGCAGGTCGCGATGCCGTCGTGCCCCTCGGCGCGCATGATCAGGCGCGAGTATCCATTGTCGGAGAATTCCGCGCCGGGATTGTTGAGCGTGCTCTCGACCACATCGTCATTGCCGCGCTCGACCAGCACCTCGGTGACGGCGTGGCTCAGGACCTTGCGCCTTGAGATCGCGAGCAGATGACCCTGGCTCTTTTCCCGCGCGTTCTGGACCAGCGCCGCCTCGTTGAGCTTTTCGGAATGCAACAGAACCGGAGCCGCAATCTCGATCATGTCGTCGAATGCGAGAGTCCGGATCACACCGGCCGGGGCTTCCACCACATGGGCGAGACGTTCGGACAGCAGTTGCTTCGCCGACTGCTCCATCTTGAGCAGGAGGCACTGAAAGACATCGTCGAACAGCGCGATCTGCTCGTCGGAATAGGCGGCCGGTGCGTAAAGGAACAGATCGGTGACGCGACGGAGTGCTTCGACGCGGCGCGCCACCGTCCCATGGGTCAGTGCGGCCTGAAGATCTGCCAACAAACTGGCGGCGTTGGCGGTATTTACACCCATGACTTCTGTCCCAAACGGCCTGCCGCAGTTCTGCGGCAGGTAACGACCCCTAAGCGTGTTCGATTCTGTTTCGTCCACGGTCCTTGGCGCGATACAGCGCCACATCGGCCCGCAGCAGAAGGTTTTCAGGCGTCTCGCCGTGGCGCAGCGTGGCCACGCCCGCCGACATCGTCACGGCGATACCGGGCGAGATCGAATTCCAGTCGATGCCCGCTATGATCATGCGCAGGCGATCTCCCACTTTCCCGGCGGTGTCCTCGTCCGTTTCCGGCATGATCAGCAGAAATTCCTCGCCGCCATAGCGGCCGAATTTATCGATGGCCCGCACGTTGGCGAACATGGTGATGGCGAAAGTGCGCAGCACTTCGTCGCCCACGGGATGGCCGTAAAAATCGTTGATCCTCTTGAACCAGTCGAGGTCGATCAGCGCGATGGAGCAGGCGCTTTTGGCGCGGATCGCGCGTTCGCTCTCCTCGGCCAGCGTATGCATGATGCTGCGGCGGTTATGCGCGCCGGTCAGTTCGTCGAATTCGGCGAGTTCCTCGATGCGCCGATAGGCTTCCTTCAGGGCGAGGCCCTGCGTGTAGAAGAATTCCCGCAGCGCGCTGGAGAACATGCCGACCAGCATGCAGCGGCCGATAGTGACGGCGAACAGGAACAGGGTGGCGAAACGCTCGCCGAAATTGCCGTCAGGGATGCCGATCGGCACTTTCGTGAACAGAAACAGCACCGCGAGCCCGGCGGTGAGCATCGCCCAGGCGATGCCGATCTGAACCATGGTCGAGCGCAGCGAGCCGAGCGCCACGATCACGAACAGCGAGCAGAGAAACACGCATCCGACTTCCGGCACGATGTAGATGAACGACAGCATTAGCAGCAGGCTGACGGTCATCTGCTGGAGGACGAGGTAGTGATCCTTGAAGCGGTCGTTGAAATGGGCGTCGGACAGAAGGACAAAGCAGGTGACGCTGAGCAGCGCACAGGCGAGGAAAACCGGCGGGGTGGTGAGGCTGGTGGTGCCGGCGAGGGCGTAGAGCGTCAGCGCCGCGGTGTCCGTGAGGTAGCTGAGCGCCATAATGGTCTGGATCTGGCGGCGCTGGATAGCGCGGCGCGGCAGCACGTCCGATGCGGGGGCATCGGCTGAACTCAGTTGATCCATCAGTTTGAGTGGAAAGACCGCTCCCCACATGTCGTAAAACCCCGCAGCTCTTGACTAAATTAGTCTGCAAAGCGTTTAGGTTTGGTATCATTTGGCAGTATCGGCGGGTCTTTGTGAGGAATGCCGGTGCCGCCTAAAATCTAAAAATATATATATTTATCAATATCTTGGTTTTGAATTTTGTGTTTTCGGTCCGGGTTGCGGCCGTAAAATGCGGGAGGGAGCGGCGCGGCTTGCCCAACTCCGCCTTCGAGGGCATTTTCGCTGCCTTCCGGGCAGCAATGCCACGGACGTTTTTATCGAACCCGATCACGTCCCCATGCGACCAACCTTGCGAGACAGCCATTGAGTGCAACACAGGCCGCTTCGGACGAATCCCTGATCGGCCGCATTGCCCAGGGCGACCGTCTCGCCATGCAGGTGCTCTACGGACGCCACCATGTCCGGGTCTATCGGTTCGCGTTGCGTCTGGTGCGGAAGGAACAGGTCGCCGAGGATCTCATCAGCGAGGTGTTCCTGGATGTGTGGCGTCAGGCCGGGAAGTTCGAGGGGCGCTCCGCCGTCTCGACCTGGCTCTTGGCGATCACGAGGTTCAAGGCGTTGTCGGCGCTGCGCAAGAAGAAGGACGCGGAGCTCGACGACGAGATGGCGGCGGCGATCGAGGACACGTCCGACAATCCGGAGGTCGCGGTCGCCAAGAAGGATACCGGAAATGCGCTGCGCAACTGTCTGGCGAAGCTGTCGCAGGACCATCGGGAGATCGTCGATCTCGTCTATTACCACGAGAAGTCCGTGGAGGAGGTCGCCGAGATCGTCGGCATCCCGGAGAACACGGTGAAGACGCGCCTGTTCTACGCGCGCAAGAAACTGGCCGAGCTTTTAAAAGAAGCAGGCATAGAGCGAGGCTGGCCATGACGACGAACGACAAGGAATTGGCCGGGCCCGGCGACATCGAGGCGCTGCTGCCCTGGCGGGCGGCGGGCACGCTGAACGCCGAGGAGACGCGGCTGGTCGATGCCGCGCTCGCGAAAGATCCCGCGCTCGCGAAGCAATACGAGATCATCAAGGACGAGCTGGCCGAAACCGTGCTTCTGAACGAAGACCTCGGCGCGCCGTCCACCCGTGCGCTGGAAAAACTGTTCGCGGCGATCGACGCGGAGCCCGCGCGTGGCGCATCACCGGCATCGGGATTGATGGCGCGGCTGGGGAGCTTCTTCGGCGGATGGTCGCCGCGCACGCTCGGCTGGGCCGCCGCCGCGGCGATGCTCGCGCTGGTGTTGCAGGCGGGCATCATCACCTCGGCGGTGGTGAAGCAAGGCGGCGGGTACCAGACGGCGTCGTCAGAGGCATCGACGGCGGGCACGCGCCTCTTGGTCGGCTTCAGGTCCGACGCCACGCTCGATCAGATCACCGCCTTTCTCGTGGCCTATCACGCCTCCATCGTGGCGGGGCCGCAGGCGGGCATGTTCACGGTGAAATTCGGCGACGCGACTCTCGGCGCAGCGGATGCGGCGAAGCTCATCGCCAAGGTCAAGGCGGACAAGACCGTGGCGTTTGCCGCTGCGACACAGTGATTTCTCGCATTTCCTTCATACGGCACGGGGTGAAGGCATGACGAAGCGACACGATCCATTCAACGGCCCGAAGGTCTGGCTGCTGGCGGCGGCGGTGGCACTGTCCTCGTTCGCCGCACCGGCGCAGGCGCAGATGCGCAATTTCAGCGTCGGCGGGCCCAACATTCATGTCGGCCCCCGGATTCCGATCAATCCGGGCGTGCGCTATTCGCCGAACCTGCATTACGGCCCGGTGATCGAGGATCGTATCTATAACGGGCCGCCGCCCTCGCGCAGGCCGCCGCCGGAACGCGCGGCGAAGAAGCCTCCGCGCGCCGCCGCCGATCCCACCTACGTGCCGAATGAAGTGCTGATCGAGATAGCGGGCCAGCCGACCGACGCTCAGGTGCAGGCCATCGCGAAGAAGCACCGGCTGCGGCCGATGCAGTCGCAGCACATCGCGCTGCTCGACACCACGTTCTATCGCTGGCGGATTCCGGACGGGCGTCCGGTCGATACAGTGGTGAAGCAGTTGAGCGCGGATCGCGGCATCAGGTCGGCGCAGCGCAATTCGATCTTCCGCTTGCAGGACGAGCAGGGCGGCAAGGTGCCGTTCCAGTACGCGCTGGCGAAACTGCGGCTGCCGGAGGCGCAGGCGATCTCGACCGGCGAGAAAATCAGAGTCGCGGTGATCGATTCCGGTATTGATGCCGGCCATCCCGAACTTGCGGGTTCGATTGAAGCCACCTTCGACGCGCTCGACAGCAAGGAGGCCGCGCACGCGCACGGCACCAGCATCGCGGGCGTCATCGCCGCGCACGGCACGCTCAAGGGCGCGGCTCCGGCCGCGAAGCTGCTGGCGATCCGCGCGTTCGGCGAAGCCAAATCGGGCGCGTCGAGCACCACCTTCGTCGTGCTGAAGGGCCTCGATTATGCCGCCGCGAACGGCGCGCAGATCATCAACATGAGTTTCGCCGGTCCTCGCGACAGGCTGGTCGAGCGCGGCCTCGCGGCGGCGGCGGCGAGGAACATCGTGCTGGTGGCGGCGGTCGGCAATGCCGGGCCGAAATCGGCGCCGCTGTTTCCGGGGGCGGACAGCCACGTCATCGGCGTGACCGCGACCGATGCCGCCGACCAGATTTTCGCGAAAGCCAATCAGGGCGCGTATGTCGCCGTGGCCGCGCCCGGCGTCGATATCCTCGCGCCGCTCCCCGGCGGCAAATACGGCGTCTCCTCCGGCACCTCGCTGTCGGCCGCCTATGTCAGCGGGCTTGCGGCGCTGATGCTGTCGCGCAATCCCGCGCTCACCGCCGACGAGGTGCGACAGGCGCTGGTGCAATCCGCCCGCGATCTCGGTCCGGCCGGACGCGACGACCGGTTCGGGGCGGGGGAGGCCGACGCCTTCGCCGCCGTCTCAATGGTGGCAGCGCCTGTCGCGACCGCCTCCGAGCCGCCCAAGCCGATGCCGCGTTGAAAAAGCCCGGCCCGCGTTAACTGTGCCCGCGAGATTGGAAGTCTTCTGTACGCAAATACCTTGACCTGAACTCGCGCCATGAGGACGATAGGTCATTCCAGCGGCGATTCTATTGCTTCGCCGCACCGGGCCGATGGCCCGCCGCGCGTTTTTGCGTCCTGCTTCGCGTCCCTCAAGTTGCTTTGTGTCACCGTCGTTTCGTACCGGCCCGTTATGGCTGGCGTCATTCTGTAACGTGTTGTCATGGAAACTGGCGATGTCTGAGGCTTTTCCGAAACCGGGTGCTGCCGCCGGCCGCGGCGTGGTCGCGCGCTGGCGCATTTTGGCGCAGCAGCGGCTCGATCATCTCACCGAGCTTTATGAAAGCGGGCGCTGGAAGCTCTATCACACCGAGAGCGATTTTCTTGCGATGGTGCACGAGGCGCGGACGGCGCTGAAGGTCTGGCAGGATCTGGCGCCACCCGATCCGGCCTTCGACAAGCCGATCGAGGTCGCGATCGCGCAGACCGAGGAGGGCGTTCCGGGCAGCTTGCCGAAGCCGGGCCTACTGAACCGTGTTCAGGCCCAGTACGATTTTCGGAAATCCTGACGCGCCGACCACCGCGAGATCGCCGGTGACCGGCTTGTCGTGGTCGTAGCCGACGATCGCGCCGCGCGGCGCGTTCGTAATCAGGTTGCCGCTGACGAGCGTCTTGCCGGTGCCGTCCACCGCCGAGATGCCGATGCCGACGAAGGCATCGCGGATGATGTTGTTGGCGATGTTGACGTCGCGCAGATATTTGCCCCAGCCCGCGCTGATGCCGCACACCGGCGCGTTCTCGATCACGTTGCCGGTGACGTTGCTGTCGGCCTCGATATAAATCCCGACGCCGCCGTGATCGGTATTCGATCCCGGATAGCGGCGCGTTCTGGTGTTGCGGATGATGTTGCCCTGCACGACGGCGAGGCGGCCGCCCTCGTTGAAATTGGCGACCGACACGCCGGTGGAGCAGCCGTCCACGATATTGTTGGCGATGACTGCGCCCTCAAAGGCGAATTCCGAATAGAGCGCGACCTCGCGCGCGTCGGTGACGGTGTTGCCGACGATCTGGATATTGGAGGCGGAGTTGCCGCGCACGCCGGAATAGTCGCAATCGCGGATGCGGTTGCCGCGCACGATCACGTTGTTGGCGCGAAAGGCGTTGATGGCGTTGCCGTACTGCCCCGTGCCGCCGGGGCCCGCCTTGATGGTCTCGATGCGGTTGTCGATCACGATGGTGCCGTCGTCGCCCGCGGCCGTACGCACGATCTCGATGCCGTTCTCGGAGGCGTCCTGAATGACGTTCTGCGCGATCAGGAGGCCGAGCGCATCGACGCTGACGATCGCGGTGGCGGCGGTCTGGCGGATGGTGGTGTTGCGGATGTCGCCGGAGCAGGTCTCGATCCGGATGGCGTTGCGGCCGCTGCCGGCAATATCGCAATCGCCGATGTGGAAGTCGCGACAGGCTTGCAGGCTGACGAGGCCGCGCCGCTCGGGCAGGGCGCTGCCGCCGCCGTCGAGCACGAGACCTTTCAGGTTGAGGCCGTCCGCGCCTTTCGCGGTGAAGAGCGAGGTGCCGCTGCCGGTGAATTCCAGCCGCGTCGCGCCGCGTGTGCCGGCGATCTGCGCGCCGCTCGGCAGTTCGAGTTCGCCGGTACGATAGAGTCCCGGCCGCAGCACCAGCGGCGTTCGCGCGGCGGCGGTGGCGTTGATCGCGTGCTGCAAGGCCATGGTCTGATCGCCGCCACCGGGTTTGACGCCGGGTTGCCCCGCGTCACGTCCGGACGGCGGCGCTGCGCGGCTCGCGACGCTTTCGAGCATCAGCGCGGCGGCCGACACGCTGAACAGACCCATGAGACGGCGGCGGGTGAAATCCATGATGCGCTCCTGTCGCCGGTTTATGGCACGAAGGAGAGGGTAGCGGCGATCTTATGATCCGCCATTGGTTAAATTTGAGCGTGAGCGCGCCGCCCGCGCGCGCTGAATGAGTGTGGCCAGCATCGCTTCCCCGGCATCGACAAGTTGCTCGAAGGTGATCTCCCCGGGCTTTCCCGAACGAGCGTCGCGCGGCACTTTCGGCACGTGGATGAACGCCGCAAGCGGCCGCGCCTTGGGATGTTGGTCGACAGCTTCGATCGCGCGCCAGCTCAGATAGTTGCAAAGATAAGCTCCGGCGTTGATCGAAGGACGAACATCGATGCCGGTGGTCTTCGCGGCGTGCAGCAGATGCTGCGTATGGCCGCCGAACCGGCGCGTCGCGGGCGCGGCGGGATCGATGCTGCGGCTCAACACCGTCGCATGATCCGCATCCGGCCAGAGCTGGGTGACGGTGTTGCGCGCGCGTGTTTCGATGCGGACATAGGGCGTGCGTGTGGCAAGCCCGAACATCAGAAGCAAATCGGGTTCGTGCCGCGCGAACAAGGCGGGCAACTGCGCATCGACCGAACGGTAGCTGACCGGAAAGACGTGGCCGATCCGCTCGACATTGGCGAAGGCGGGGCGGGGCAGGCGCACCAGCCGCTCCACGAGTTTCGCGGTTGGATTATAGGGCGCGCCGGGAAAGGGGCCGAAGCCGGTGATGAGGGCGCGGATCCTGCCTGCCGTCATGGCCGGTTGGTGCTGTCTTCTTGCGGCTGGCCGCCGAAGATCGCGGCACCTTCCGCCGAAAGGTATGGCTTCAGTTCCCGCCACGGCACCACCACGTCGAAACGGCCTTCCGCGTAGGGGCCAACGGCGTAAGGCTCATAGTGGAAAGCGAGTCCCGCGCTTTTGCCCGGCTCGGTCGAAGGCGCGAGCGTCACCGGGCCGATCTTGAGCAGGCTCGTTCCGATATCCTTGTACCAGTCGACAGGGGAATCGTCGTCCGTAATGCCGCGTGCCTTCTTCTCGGCTTTCAGCGCCGCGAGGACGGCATTGCGCATCGCCGTCAGCGTCGGGCCGCCATCGGCGGTTTCCGTGAAGAATGGCCGGATGCTGATGCGCTTCTTTCCGGCGTCGTCCCACAGGATCGTATCGACATAGCTGTTGGGATGCGCGCCATGGGTGTCGGCGTAATCCTCACGCAGAACGCTGATGTAGCGGCCGCCGACAACCGATGCGGTGACGTACTCGCGTTCGAACGTGTATCCGTCCTTCGGGAAGTATTGCGGATCGCTGCGTTTGCTGTCCGTGGCTTCCTTGCGCTGCTTCCCGGCATAGCGTTTGCCTTCCGCAAGACAATCGGCTGCTAGGGCGGGGTAGGACTTGATCGTGTCATCGAGCGTGACGCTGACATCGACGGCATCGGTCTTGATGGCGATGTCCGGTTTCGGCTCGGCTGCGAAGCAGGGGCCGATGAAAAAGATACCGGCAACGGCGGCAAGAGCGATGGTGCGGATCGATGCGAAGGTCATTTGCCTTCTATACAGCAATTATCGGCGGGGGCCGAGAAGCAGCATTCAAGCGAGGTCGTCCAACCGCTCGATACCTTCGCTCGGCACATCCGCCAGTGCCTGACGCGGCGTGCGGCCGCCGATGTCGCGGTCTGGCGCGATTTCCGCCAGCGGCACCAGCACGAAGGCGCGTTCGAACAGGCGCGGATGCGGCAGCGTCAGTTCCGGCGTGTGGATCGTGCCGTTGTCGTAGGCAAGGATGTCGAGGTCGAGCGTGCGCGGGCCCCATCTTTTCTCGCTGGCGCGGTCGCGGCCGAACTTCTTTTCGATCCGGTGCAGCGTGAACAATAATGCCATCGGGTCGAGCGAGGTCTCGATCTCGATGCAGGCGTTGATGAAGGGCGGCTGGTCTTCCTCGCCCCATGGCGAAGTACGGTAATCGGACGAACGCGCGACGAGTATCGCCTGCGTCGCGCCGCAGATATGGGAAATGGCGGATTTGAAGGTCGCGCGGACGTCGCCGACATTACCCCCGAGCGCGATCAGCACGCTGGCCATGGGTTACGCGCGCTTGCGCAGGATGACGACGCCGACATCGTCGAAGATCGCCGCAATCGGCGCATGCGGCTTGTGGATCGTCACCTTCACGGCCTCGATCCTGGCGAAATCGCGCAGCACCGCGTCCGCCACCGCGCCCGCCGCGCGCTCCAGCAGATAGTAATTCTGGCCCTTGAACGCCTGGCTCGCGCTGGTCACGACATCGGAATAGGACACGGTGTCGGCGAGCTTGTCGGTGCGCGAGGAATCCGCGAGGTCGATGGATAATTCCAGATCGATGACGAAGCGTTGGCCGACTTCGGCCTCATGCTCCATGACGCCGTGGCGGGCGTGCATCAGCAGGCCCTTGATGAAGATGGTATCGCTCACCGTTTGTCCCCGATTGCGGCCGTCACGCGCAGCGCCTGAACGGTCTCGAAAACGTCGTGCGCGCGGACGATCCGTGCGCCATTTTGAACCGCCAGCAGATGCGCCGCAAGTGAACCGCCAATGCGCTGGCGCGGCTCGGAGGGCGAGACGCTGGCGATGAAGCGTTTGCGCGAGGCGCCGACCAGAACGGGACGCCCGAATTGGGACAGTTCGCCCAGCCGCGCCAGCGCGATCATGCTCTGCTCGGGCGTCTTGCCGAAGCCGATGCCGGGATCGAGCACGATGTTGTCGCGGGGCAGGCCGGCCTCGCCCGCGATGGCGAGCGAACGCTCGAAGAACGCGGCGATATCCTTCATGATGTCGATGGCGGGGTCGGCCTCGTCGCGATTGTGCATCACGACGATGGGCGTGCCGCGAGCGGCCGCGAGTTTCGCCATCGCGGGATCGCGATGCAGGCCCCAGACATCGTTGAGAACGGCCGCGCCCCGGTCGAGCGCCCATGCGGCGACGCCCGCCTTCATGGTGTCGATGGAAATGGGCACGCCGAACCGGGCGACGGCGGGCAGGATCGGTGTCAGCCGCGCGATTTCCTCGTCTGCCGAGATGGGCGTCGCGCCATAGGGCCGGGTGGATTCCGCGCCGATGTCGAGAATGTCGGCGCCATCGGCAACCAGCCGTTCGGCCTGCGCCAGCGCGCGGGCGGGATCGAGATATTCGCCGCCGTCGGAGAAGGAATCCGGGGTGATGTTGAGCACGCCCATCACCAGCACATGCGGCCTGGCCAGCAGCGCGGGCAGGATATCGTGCCGTGCGTCTTGCGATGTGCCGGGTGTCGGGGAACGGGCGTTCATGGCGCGGCTTTGCGCGGTCCCGAAACATGAGTCAAGCGGCTAGCGGGTGGGAAGATGCCCTAAACTCGCGGGGTTAGTAGCTGATCTTGAGCGGCAGCTTCTTGGCCCGCTCGATCAACTGGCCGACCGACTGCTCGGAGGGGAGCACGCGCACCAGCTTGCGCCTGGAGTTGGCCTCGGCCATCGCCTGCGCGAGCCGTCCGGGGTTGCGCAGCGCGAATTCGCGCACCGTGCTGACGCCGGCGGCGCGGATCAACTCGGCCTTGGCCCTGCCCATGCCCTTGATGCGCATGCAGTCGGCGATGTTGGCCCAGCCGAGGATCTGCTTCTCGCAAAGGCCGGTCGCTTCCGCCAATTCCTTGCGGCCCTTGTAGGTGCCAGCCTTCTCCAGCAGCGCCGCGGTCGTGCGAATGCCCTGGGCTTTCAGCTTCGCGGCAGCCAGAGGACCCAATCCATCGATTTGTGTCAGAGGGTATGTCATTGCAAATGGAAGAACTTACGCGATCTGGAAAATCGAGGGTGCCGGTTGCAGCGAACCATCGCGGTGACAGGCGTGGCGCACGAAAAATCCTGAGGTGCAGACGGAATTGCGGATGTTTGAATGATTGAGAAGGCCGGAATGCTTCGAGCTTTTGTGTGTTCTGATGTCGATGCGTCCCGACATGGCCCCACGCAATGCAATCCGGCAGTCCATAGTTTCTTGTCCTTCCGGTTTATTCCGGCTCTTAACGCTTATGTTTTTATCTTGATCGGATGAGACGCGAAATACAAGAGACGAACGTCCTTGCAATTCAGATTCTCTCTTAAAGCGCGTCCGGTGTTGCTGTGATGCAAGAGTGAGCGTCTCCATTTTGGTGACGCGAGGCGAAAATCGCGTGTCGCACTGGCCATGCGCGACGAATTACCTCCTTCTTCTATTGTCGGGATTTGATTTGTTTCGTCTCTATCTATGGCCGGATGGTTCCATTGCCATTGAAGAAGCAGGAAAGATGCTTCAATAAATATAGCCGGATAGCGGTACGGCATTGGAAGCGAGGAACGGCGATGGCGAAGGCGACGAAACAGGCATCTGCGTCGGCGGGGACGGGAACAGCGAGCGCGCCGAAGCCGGCAGCGGCGGATACCGACACCGCGCTGTTTATCGGCAAGGGCGATCAACCGGCTTTTCTGACCTTGTCGCTCGCCAACCGCCACGGCCTCGTGACCGGCGCGACGGGAACGGGAAAGACCGTGACGTTGCAGGTGATGGCGGAGGGTTTTGCCCGCGCGGGCGTTCCGGTTTTCGCCGCCGACATCAAGGGCGACCTCTCGGGCATCTCCGAAGTAGGCAAACCGAACGATTTTATCCTGAACCGCGCCAAGGGCATGGGACTTTCGTTCCAGCCGGATCAGTTCTCGACGGTGTTCTGGGACGTTTTCGGCGAGCAGGGCCATCCGGTGCGCGCCACCGTGCTGGAAATGGGACCGCTGCTCTTGTCGCGGATGCTCGATCTCAACGATGTGCAGGAAGGCGTGCTCAACGTCGCGTTCCGTCTCGCCGACGAGAACCATCTGCCGCTGATGGACATGAAGGATCTGCGCGCGCTGCTGGACGCGATGATCCCGATTCCGGCCAAGGCGGGCGAGGACGATCCGCTTGCTGCGCTGCGCACCGCCGCGCAGTCGTTCGGCAACGTCACCAAGGCGACCGTGGGCACCATCCAGCGCCAGTTGCTGGTGCTGGAGAACCAGGGCGGCGCGAAATTCTTCGGCGAGCCCGCGCTGGAACTGAAGGATTTCATGCGCACCGATTCCGATGGGCGCGGCATGGTCAATATCCTCGTCGCCGACAAGCTGATGCAGAGCCCGAAGCTCTACGCGACCTTCCTGCTGTGGATGCTGTCCGAACTGTTCGAGGAACTGCCGGAGGTCGGCGACCTGCCGAAGCCGAAACTGGTGTTCTTCTTCGACGAGGCGCATTTGCTGTTCAACGACGCGCCGAAATCGCTGATGGACAAGATCGAGCAGGTGGTGCGCCTCATCCGCTCGAAGGGCGTCGGCGTCTATTTCGTCACGCAGAACCCGATCGACGTGCCGGACAAGGTTCTGGCCCAGCTCGGCAATCGCGTGCAGCACGCGCTGCGCGCCTTCACCCCGCGCGACCAGAAGGCGGTTGCGGCCGCGGCGCAGACCTTCCGGCCCAACCCCGCGCTCAATACCGCGCAGGTCATCACCGAACTCGGCAAGGGCGAGGCGCTGGTCTCGTTTCTGGAAGGCAACGGCACGCCGGCGATGGTGGAGCGCATTCTGGTGCGGCCGCCGAGCGCGCGGATCGGCCCGATCACGCCGGAGGAACGCAAGGCGATCATCGATGCGAGCCCGGTGAAGGGCAAATACGACACCACGGTGGATTCAGAGTCCGCTTACGAGATTTTGCAGAAGCGCCTCACGGACAACGCGGCGACCGGCGAACCCGGCAGCGGCGGCGGGCTGCTCGATCACATCGGCTCCATCGTCGGCTCGGTGTTCGGTACCTCGAATTCGCGCGGACGTCTGACCACGGGGCAACTGATCGCGCGCAACGTCACGCGCTCGGTGACCAACAAGGTGGTCGGCGGCGTGGTGTCCGATCTCGGCAAGTCGGTCGGCGGCTCGATCGGCGGCTCCATCGGCCGTTCGATCGTGCGCGGCGCGCTCGGTGGCCTGCTGCGGCGGTAATAGTTCGATTTTGTTCTTCCCTCTCCCGCAAGGGGAGAGGGGAAAAGACCAGCTTGGGATTTACGATGACTGACACCTCGCAGCTTTCCGCCGTTCTCGACCGCGTCGATGCCGATTTCGACCGCAGCTTGCAGCGCCTGTTCGCGCTGCTGCGGATCAAGTCGGTCTCCGCCGATCCGGCCTTCAACGCCGATTGCGCGGAGGCGGCAAAGCATCTGGCGGCGGACGTCGAGAGCATCGGCTTTTCGGCGCAGGTGCGGCCGACCGCGGGGCATCCGGCGGTGGTCGCGCGTTATGACGGCCCGGCTGCGAACGGACCGCATGTGCTGTTCTACGGACATTACGACGTGCAGCCGGTCGATCCGTTGAACCTGTGGGACCGCCCGCCGTTCGAGCCGGTGGTCACTAAACATGCGGATGGCCGCGAGATCATCGTCGCGCGCGGCGCGGAGGACGACAAGGGCCAGTTGATGACCTTCGTCGAGGCCTGCCGGGCGTGGAAGAATGTCACCGGCAGCCTGCCGCTCGGCGTCACGCTGCTGATCGAGGGCGAGGAGGAGGTCGGCTCGAAGAATTTCGGCCCCTTCCTCGAAAAGAACAAGGGCGACCTGAAAGCCGATTTCGCGCTGGTCTGCGACACCAACATGTGGGACCGCAACACGCCCGCGATCACCACGTCGCTGCGCGGCCTCGTATACGAGGAGGTCATCGTCAAGGCCGCCAACCGCGACCTGCATTCCGGCCTGTTCGGCGGAGCCGCGCAAAATCCGATCCGGGTGCTGACGCGCATCCTGGGCTCCATCCATGACGACAATGGCCGTGTCACCATTCCCGGTTTCTACGATGGCGTGAAGGATCTGCCGCCCGCCATTCTCGAACAATGGAAGAAGCTGAACCTCACGCCCGATCTGTTCCTCAAGCCGATCGGGTTGTCGCTGCCGGCAGGCGAAAAGGACCGCCTGCTGATCGAGCAGATTTCCTCGCGCCCGACGGCAGACATCAACGGCATTGTCGGCGGCTACACTGGCGAGGGCTCGAAGACGGTGATCGCCGCGCAGGCGTCAGCGAAGATTTCATTCCGTCTGGTCGAGGGGCAGGACCCCGCGAAGATCCGCGAGGCGTTCCGCGCCTATGTGAAGGCCCGCATGCCGGCCGATTGCAGCGTCGAATTCCTCGATCATGCGGGCGCGCCCGCCATCGCGCTCGATTGGGGCATGAAGCCGCTCGCCGCCGCCCGGCGCGCGCTGACGGACGAGTGGGGCACCGAAGCGCTCATGATCGGATCCGGCGGCTCGATTCCGATCGTCGCGGATTTCAGGAAGACGCTCGGCCTCGACACGGTGCTGATCGGCTTCGGACTGGACGACGACAACATCCATTCGCCGAACGAGAAGTACGACCTCCAGAGCTTCCACAAGGGCATCCGCTCGTGGGTGCGGATTCTGGCGGGCTTCGCGCAGGCGGGGCATTAGGGCGGCTTGGTCACGATCTGGCGGAAGTCGCCTCGAGCTTTGCCGCGCGGGCCTGCTTCATCCAGTCCAGAATGTCCGATGAGCGGCCCTGAAGGAGCTTGATGCTCTTGCTCGTGCGCGGCTGCTGCGATGTTTGCGGAAACCGCCATGACTCGGTGATGATGACGGCGTGCCAGGGCTTGCGGCCCTGTCCGTATTTGAGATGCACGACATCGAAGGTGAACGCATGATCGACACCGGCATACTGGTGGCGGTGGCGTTCGCAATGCACGCCGTGCGCGACCCATGACGCGCTGCCCGTGACGGAAGCGGGCGCATCGAGCACATACTCGATGTCGGCGATGCGCAGCGCGTTGCTCAGGCGTTTCATCGCCGGACCATAGAGCGGCGGGTCGCTGTTCAAAAGAGCAAATGTGCCACGCCGGATGTCCGGTGGACCGCACGTAAAAACGCCGCCCGGAATTGGACGGCGTTTGTATCTAAACGTGTAGAGGGTGATGGCTGAATCTACCCCGCCGTGCGGCGTGGTCAAGACTTTCTACGGCGGCGGAATCGTCAGCAGGCTGGCGATGCTCTCGCCCCGGATGTCGTAGACGCGGGCGTAGACCACGCCGTCACGCTTGATTTCGGCGTAGATCGGGGCGGGCAGGCCCTTGCAATAGAATTCGCCGAGGCTCATCGCGAAATCGGCGGAGTGGCTGTCCCAGCCGATGGAGAAGTCGGGGCCGAGCGCCACCTGCGCGGGGCGCTGCGGGCCGCACACCGCCACCTTCCATTTGCGGTTGGCGGGCGGAATTTCCTGCCGCGCGACGATCTGCTCGCGCAGGGTGTTGGACGCCTGCTTCAGCGCGAGGCCCCAATAGTCCAGCATGAAGCGGCGGTCGGCGGTGCGCACCGTTCCGGAGACATCGTTGAAATACGTGTACTGGTAGGGATGCAGCCGCACCATCTCCACCAGCGGCATTGCCAGGCCCGCGGCGAACAGCGCATAGGTCGCCAGTTGCCAGTTGCGGCGGCGCTCGTTGCGGCCCAGCCATTCGATCAGGCGACCGAAGGCGAGGCCGCCGAGGATCGCCATCGGCGGCACCACGAAGATGAAATGGCGGATGCCGTTATAGAGCGCGGGCCGTTTCACCACGGCGATGGCCAGCGGAAGAAAGGCCGCCAGCGCGATCATCAGATAGATCGTGGTGCGGCGGGGGTCCTCGCGCCGCGTGGCGGCGGCAATCGTCATGGCGAGGCCGCCGAGGCAGAGCGCGATAAAGATCTCCGGCATCTGCAACGCGAACAGCGTCGGCAGATACGACCACGGCATGTCCGGCACCGACACCATCGCGCCGTCGAACAATTCCTTCCATGGTTTCTCGAAGAAGGCGGAGAAGTAGGTCACCGCGCGCAGCGGGTTGGCCGGTTCGATGATCGACCATGGCCAGATCAGGCCCATCACGAGATAGCCGAACAAAAGCCCCGGCAGCAGCAGCCAGCAGGCATGGACGAAGCGGCGCAGCGTCTCGCGCCATCCCTGCGTCGCGATTTCCTCGCGCCAGATCGGAATGAAGGCGAGCAGGGCATAGACGAGGCCGAAGCCGCCAAGCACGCGGCAGCCGAGCGACAATCCGGCGCCGAGGCCGAGGATCAGCACCGTATGCGGCGACGGCGACGGATAGTCCTGCGCGAGCCGCACCAGCCCGAGCAGCATCACGACCATCGCGACCGCGAAGGGCGGGTCCTTCGGGTTCATGAACATGTGGCCGTAGAAGGTCGGGCACAGCGCGAGCAGGAGAAGTGCTGCCAGCCCCGCGAGCGGACCGCCGACGCGGCGCGTCAGACGCCATGTCAGCGCAAGACCGATCAGGCCGACGATCGCGCCGACGAGGCGGCGGGTGTCGAACAGCCCGAGCGGGACGATCTTGTGCAGGAGCGCGGCCGCCATGTCGAAGCCGCCACCATACATATAGAGGTTTGCGAACGAGAGCGCGCTCTGGTCCCTGAAACCGGAGCCGAACATCTTCAGCAAGAGGTCGGCATATTCGGCGTGGGTGTAGTCGTCCCAGCCGAGCCCGTAGTCGCGGAAGGTGAGGGCCGCGACGCACGCGATCACTGCGAGGGCGGCGCAGGCGAGCATGTCGCAGGTCTGATCGAATGGCCGCCGGAGGGGGACCTCAAATCCGGATGCCGTGATCGATGTCATGATGCGGATACGTTCGTTGGGACCGGGGCGGGATTTGGGGCGGCCATGTCCGCCGTTCAGCCAGGGGCATAGTCGGCGATTATGGCTTAATTTTCCTAAAACGCTGCAACGATAAGGGGTTGCCGGGAGTTGAAACAGCCCGCGACGGGATCTGCCGGAGGCCCCGAGGTCGCGGAAAGTGTTGGTATGTTTGTACTTTTTGGAATGGAATAAAGAAATATTACACTTTGGTCGGGCAGTTAATGGAACAACGGTATGCGGTCGAGGCTGCGGGCCGTGAAGACCGTGGCGTGGAGTTTGAGTGATGATTGCGTTGTTGCTGGCGGGAGCCTTGGTATTTTGCGCGGGCGTGCTGGGCATCGCGTTCGGGATTCCGATCAAGGAATTCTCCTTCGGCAATACGATGATCCTGTGTGGCACGGTTGCCGCCGCGACCGGACTCATTCTGATCGGTCTCGGCATTCTTGCGCGCGAGGTGAAGCAACTCTCCCGCCGTCTCGGCACCGCGCCGGTGCGGGAGGAGGCGGAGGTCGAGGAAATCGTCGTGGCCGAAGTGCCGCCGCCCGCGCCAGCGATGGTGGACGAGCCGCGCCCGGCGCCGCGCGCGCCCGGAAACAGCGATTTTCTGTTCTCGCGCGACGAGCAGGCGGCTCGCGCATCCGAGACCGAGTTCGACTTTCCGCCGCCGACCCGCGCGCCGTTTCCGCCGCTTCCCGAACGTCCCGAACCCGCGGCGGCACCGGAGCGCCCGAAGCGCGACTTCCTGTTTTCCTCCCGCCGCCGCAAGAATTCCGCGTCCGAGGCGGCCCCCGAGGCCGAGCCGCAGGCGGATGCTTCGCCGCCGGCGGAAGACAATCTGTTCGAGCCGCCATGGTCGCAGTCCGAGCGCCCATTGCCGGAAAACGATTTCGCGGCCGAGCCGCGCCATCCGTTGCGGCCGCAGCGCCGTTTCACGCAGCCTTCGCGCCGCGATGAACCGCCGCGCCGCGCGTCGCAGCCGGACGTCAGCGTGGTGAAATCCGGCGTGGTCGATGCGATGGCCTATTCGCTGTATTCGGACGGTTCGATCGAAGCGCAACTGCCGGAAGGCACGGTGCGGTTTGAATCGATCGACGAATTGCGCGCGCATCTCGACCGGCGCTGAGACGCCCGCTGATATATTCAGGGCACGGCATTCGATCGATCTTGCGGACTCCGGACCGGCTCGCCTAATCTTTGCGAGACCATGAGGGGCCGCAACGATGCACGCCCCCTTCCTTCGAACATCGCGAGCGCTGCATGAGTGAGCCGCCGGCCAAAAATTTCGTTGAAATGGCGGCAGGCATCGTCTCGTCCTATGTCAGCAACAACACGGTCGCTCCGTCCGACATTCCCGCGCTGATCGCGCAGGTGCATGCCGCGCTGCTGAGCGTGGCGGCGGGCGGGGATGCGCCCGTCGAGGCGGCGCGGCCCGCGGTCTCGGTGAAAAAATCGATGACGTCGGAATATCTGGTCTGTCTCGAGGACGGCAAACGCTTCAAGTCGCTGAAGCGGCATCTGCGCAGCCAGTACAACATGAGTCCGGAGCAGTACCGCAAGAAGTGGGGCCTGCCGCCGGATTATCCGATGGTGGCTCCGAACTATGCCGTGACGCGTTCGCAGCTCGCCAGGAAGATGGGGCTCGGCCAGCAACGCCGCCGGGCCAAGCGTTAGGCAGATTTAGTCTGGACGGAATCGCCAACCGCCATGCCCGGCTTCATGCCGGCATCCATGTCTTGGAAATTTAGTTTCAGTCAGGAAAGGCGTTGATGGCCGGGACACAGGCGAGCGGAAGCGACGCCATTCTTCGAACGGCTATGCCCGGCCAGGACGGGAGTTTGGATTGATGGGGAAAGATATCCCCGGTTGCAAAAATTGGGCTAGGGTGTAGGTATAAAATCCTAACGAGGTCGCCCAATGCTGCCCACCCCCGTCTCCGTTTCTCCCTCGCGTCTCGCCGCACCTTCTCCCGACCCCGAAACCATCCATTCCCGCGTCGCCGCATATGTGATCGCCGATTTCGGCATCACCGCGGACGAACTGGCGTTCGGCACGCGCGGCTCGCCGCGCGCATCACTGGCGCGTCAGGTCGCGATGTATCTTTGCCATGTCGGCTTCGCGCTGAGTTTCGAAGGCATCGGCCGGCTGTTTCACCGCGACCGCACCACGGTGGCCTATGCCTGCCGCATGATCGAGGAACGGCGCGAGGACGTCGGGTTCGATCGCCGGATCGCGGCGCTGGAACGTGTGGTGGCGGGGACGGAGTGTGGCCGATGAAGTTACATCGCCCCTCCAAGACACGGACGGCCGAGGCCGCGCATGGCATCGAGGCCCGGCGCGCCGAACACCTCACGCTTGCCTCGCGCGAGGTCATGACCGAGAGCGGCATCGTCCGCGTGACCGTCAATGACAGCGAAAGCCCGCTTGCGTGGCTCGCGCGCCGCAAGGGCCGCGACGGGCGCACCATGATCGGCCATGACCAGTTCATCGCGGGCGAGAAGCTGCGCGCCGATTTCACCCGTGGCCACCTCGCGCCGCGCGTGACATCGAGCTGGTCGGGGATCGCGCGCGGAAAAAATTGCGGCGGCGGCGATGCGGGCGCGATGACGGATGCGGTGATCGCCGCGCGGCAGCGTGTGCGGCTGGCGCTGGATGCGTGCGGGCCGGAACTGTCCGGCGTGTTGCTCGATGTATGCTGTTTCCTGCGCGGGCTGGAGGATGTGGAACGCGAACGCGGCTGGCCCGCGCGTTCGGCGAAGGTCGTTCTGCAACTCGCGCTGGACCGTCTCGCGCGGCATTACGGGCTTCGCGATAATGCCTGTGACAGCGCGCATATCCGCACCTGGCTCGCGGAGGATGCATCGTTCACGGCGTGAGCCGTTGTTCGCTGGAACCGGACGGGAACATGCGCTCCCGGCCACGGTTGATCCCGCGTCACAGGAGGACGGAGCATGGAAGAGATTCAGATCACGCAGGTCGAGTTTCCACAGGCGAAGGACAAGCCGGAGGCCGTGCGGAAGCCGAAACCCGGACGGTCACAGCAGCAGAGCGCCAGCATTCCCGAAAAGGGGCGCGGGAAACCCGATGGCGGAATGAGGTAGAGAATCCCGAAAGTCAGACCTTGGCTTCGACGGCCCTGCGCGCATCGGACTTGATTCGATCGACCATGGCGCGCAGGCCGTTCGAGCGCTGCGGCGTCAGATGCTCGCGGAAGCCGAACTCGTCGAAGATCGCCAGCGCGTCGGTGGTGAGAATGTCCTTTGCCTTTTTGCCGGAAAACAGCGTGAGGATGATCGCGACCAGCCCGCGCACGATGTGGGCGTCGCTATCGCCGAGATAGCGCAGCACCGGTTCGCCGGAGGCATCGCGGTCGTCCTTGCGCGACAGCCAGACCTGGCTGGTGCAGCCCTGCACCTTGTTTTCGGCGTTGTGTTCGGCCTCCGGCATCGGCTCCAGCGTGCGGCCGAGCTCGATCACGTAGCGATAGCGATCGTCCCAGTCATCAAGCAGGGAAAAGTTCTCGCGGATGTCGTCGATCGTGGTCATGCCGAACTTGCCGTATGTGGAGAAGCCTGCGCGTTCCTGCGCCGGCTACGGCTTATATGAGAACGCGGACCGCGGAAAGCGAGAGTTTGAACGGAATTTCCCGCAAAACAAGCACTCGGGCCGCCATCGCCTCAGGGCTGCGGGCCGTCCCATACGGGCTGCGGGCCGTCCAGCGCAATCGCGAGATCGGCCTGTGTCAGCGTGTCGGGGAACGGATTGGCGTCGCCCAAAGGCTCGATGGAGCCGGTGTGATCCGGGCTCTTGCGCTCGTTGGCGCCATGCTTGCCCTTCTTCGGCTTGTCCTGAATCTTCTCCTGGGCCTTCTCCGGAATCTTCTCCTGGACAGCCTGCGGCTTCTCCGCGCTGTCGGGCTTCTCGGCCTTGTCGTTCTTTTCATTCCGCTCGGTGAGGAAGTCGTAGACCTTCTTCGCGCCTGCCTGCGCGCGTTCGCCGACCACGGTCGCGGCCTGTCCGCCCACCGCGCATGCCGCTGGCTGGCGCGTGCAGAACTGCGACATGTCGGAAACGGCGGCGGTCGCGGCAAGCACGGCTTCGCTCGCGCTGACCTGCGGTCCCTTGTCGGTATCGGGTGCCTTGTCGCGCGGAAGCAGCACGAGCACCAGACCGAGCCAGAAGGCCATTCGCAACAAGAAGAACATCACGCATCCCCGTCGAACCGCGTTCTCCTGACGCGGCCTTGTTGGCTTGCGTTAAACCACCGGCGGATAAATCTTGAGTGTTTCGGGACGGCTAAATTTGCGTAAAATTTGAATCGTTTCGGATGGCGTAAATTTTCGATTGACGGGAACGCGCGTTATTTCGACGGAAAGAGCGTCGTCCACCATTTCGAAACCATAAGCCGGCGCGCGCTGAAACGATGCATTCACCATCACCGGCAAATGCAATCGCGAAATGCCCGCAAAACGCCGTCACGGCAGCGCGTGCGCGCGTTGAAGCGGTTGCCTTAGTGTTCGCTTAATTTCGCTCTGACACGATCCCGCGAACAACAAGAGGGGGCTTGCCGGCCCGCCATTGGCGCTCCGGCGGTGTGAGAGTTCAAGTGACGCTTTTCAAGATCCTGCGCGAGCATCTGGATTCGCTGCTGCATCCGTCCGTCAGGGGCGATGCGATGGCGAGCGCGCGTCATCGCGCCTTCATCGCGCTGCGCATGGGCGGTGGCCTCGCGGTTCTCAGCGGTGTGCCGGTCTACCTTGCCGTTCGCGGCGCTCCCTCGATGATCGAGGTGATGATCCTCGCCTGGTTCATCTCGCCGATCCTGATTTCTTACTTCCTGTCGCGCACCGGCCGGTTCGAGATGGCGCACATCCTGTCGTCCGCCTCTCTTGCCGCACTGGTGTTCGCGGTGTCGGTGCAGACCGGCGGCATGTCATCGTTCGCGGCGATCTGGCTGATCGCGGTGCCGCTCGAGGCGGCGATGTCGGCCTCGCGGCGCGTGGTGACGGCGGCGGTCGCGGTCGCGCTCGGTTGCGCCGCCATGCTTGCCGTTCTGGAATCGATGAACGCGCTGCCGCCCTCGCATCTGTCCAGCGACGTTGCATCGCTGTTCACCGGTCTCTGTATCGCGCTGGCGACGATCTATGCCGCAGGACTTGCGTTCGGCGCGGAATCGCTCGCCCGCACCAGCAAGCATCTTCTGGCGGTGGAAGAGCGGCGCTACCGGCTGCTCGCCCGCAACATTTCCGATGTGATCGCGCGCCATCGCGCCAACGGCGATCTCAATTTCATTTCCCCGGCGGCCGAGGTGCTGCTGGGCGTGCCTGGCCCGACGCTGTTGCTGCACGGATTGTTCGATCGCGTGCATGTAGCGGACCGTCCGCGCTATCTCACCGCGCTGTCCGATGCCGCGCGCGGCGGCGAGGCCAGCAGCGTGGAATTCCGTGTTCGCCGCGAAAGTCCGCACGGGCCTGAATTCGCCTGGGTGGAAATGCGCTGCCGCCCGCTGGAGCCGACGCAGGATCAGGCCAGCGGCGCGTTCGAGGTCGTGTCGGTGATGCGTGACGTCACCGAGCGCAAGATGCAGGAGCAGGCGCTGGAATCCGCGCGGCAGGAGGCCGAGGAGGCGGGGGCGTCGAAGTCCCGTTTCCTCGCCACCATGAGCCACGAGCTGCGCACGCCGCTCAACGCCATCATCGGTTTCTCCGAGATGATCGCGCGGGAAGACGAGATGAAGCTCGATGCCGCGCGCCGTCGCGAATATGCCGGGCTTATCAACGAATCCGGCCTGCATCTATTGTCCGTCGTCAACGGCATTCTCGATATGTCGAAGATGGAAAGCGGCAAGTTCGAGCTGGTATCGGAGCCGTTCGCGCCGCGCGAGGCGCTCTCAAGCTGCTGCAACCTGATGGTGCTCAAGGCGCGCGACAGCGGCATCGATCTTTCCACCCGCATGCCGTCCGACCTGCCTCAGATGACCGGCGACGCACGTGCCTTCAAACAGATTTTGCTGAACCTGCTGTCGAACGCGATCAAGTTCACGGGCGAAGGCGGCTCGGTCACCGTCTCCGCGCAGGTCGAAGGCCGCGAGTTGCTGCTGCGTGTGGCCGACACCGGCATCGGCATCGGCAAGGACGATCTTGCGCGCCTCGGCAATCCGTTCTTCCAGGCGGGCGCGAGCTATCAGGGCCGCCGTGAAGGCACCGGCCTTGGACTCTCCATCGTCAAGAATCTCGTGTCGCTGCATGGCGGCGAGATGAAGGTCGAGAGCGAACTGGATCGCGGCACCACCGTTTCGGTGCGGCTGCCGATGATTTTCGCGCCGGCCATGAAGCCGAGCAATATTACAACCCTGGCTCCGGCGCCGCGCGCCGATGCCAAAGTCACGCTGGTGAAGAAAATTGCGTAAGAGTGCTCCGATGGATGATGACAAGCCACGTCGCAAGCGCCGCGCCAAGGCGGTCGCGATCGAGATCGAGCAGGAGCCCAACCTGCTGATGCGGGTGCTGTTGCACAGCCCGAAGGACACCATGGCGTGTACCGTTGCGCTCGCGGCGATGACGGCCATCGTCGTCAACGCGATGTTCCTGCAAGCGGGCCATCATCCCTCGCCGATGTTCGGCGCGATGCCTGTTGAGATGACCATTGCAACGCCCGCGCAGCCGCAACCGTTGCCGCGCCCGCGTCCGGCCGAGACGGACGCGCAGCCGGCCAATGTCATCGATCCGCAGCCGATGGTGGCGATCCCGGCCGCGAAGCCTGCGGCGCCGGCCGCCGTGCGTCCTCCGGCGCCTGTGCCGGCGCACAAGGACCCGCTCGGCGATCTCATCAACGCCAATCACCGCGTCATCTCGGTGCAGCGCGTGCTGACGAATTACGGCTATGGCCAGTTGAAGGCCAACGGCACGCTCGGGCCGGACACCCGCGCTGCCATCCGCCAGTTCGAGAAAGACCGCCACCATCCGCAGACCGGTCAGATTTCCGACTGGCTGCTCGCCGAAATGGCGAAGCTCACCGGCAAGACGATCAACTGATCGTCTGACGTGGTTGCGACATCGCGCTGGCGTGAGCGCGGTGGATCGCCTATCACCATCGCATGCGACTGAAATCCGCGATCTGGGTGTCGGCCTATCTGCGCCGCCTGCAAGGCGAGGGCATCTTCGCCGCCGTGCGCCGTCGCGGCGCGGAGGAGGCGGGTGCGGTGTTCGTCAAGCTCGCGCTGCTCGACGGCACGGCGACATTGTTTTCGCCCGCCCCGCAGACGTCCTATGACGAGGCGCGGCCCTCCGACCGGGTATTCGTGGCCGCGACCGCGCAGCCGGTGGAGGAGCACGCCGTGGAGACGCGGCTGAAACGCGAGATCGATTTCGATCCCGACGCCTGGATCGTCGAGATCGAGGATCGCAAGGGGCGACACTTCCTCGATCTCGCCAGGACGTGACGCTCCCCGCGGCTCAGGGCTTGCCGAAGCCGTAATGCGCGAAAATACCCTGCGCCTCCGGGCTGACAAGGAAGGCGAGCCACTGTCTGGCTTCCTCCGGATGCGCGGCATCCTTCACGACCGCGCCGGAATAGATGCCGGTGACGTTCTGTTCGGGCGGAATGTCCACGCTTTCGGTCGCAAGGCCACGTTCTTTCTGGAAGATCGTCTCGGAACGCCATGTCACCCCGGCCTCGGCACGGCCGTTCATCAGCCAGACCGGAGTCTGGCGGTGATGCATGCGGGTGAGCGTGGTGGTGCCGTCCTTGACCTTGGCGTCATAGACCGTATCGACAAGCGCCTTGCCGCCCGCTTTCTCGAACGCCGCCTTGATCTGCCGCGCCACGCCCTCGAACTCGGGATTTGAAAGCGCGAGATGGATATCCGGGCGGCCGAGGTCGTTCAGGGTCCTGACGTGAGCCGGGTTGCCCTTCGGCACCATGATGGCGAGTTGATTGGTGGCGTAGATGGTCGGCGGCCCGGCGAGAAGGCCGTTATCGATCAGGCGCTGCACGGCGATCTTGCCGGCGAAATAGGCGTCCGGCTTGGCGGTCCATGTCATGTTGCCGACGGTGATGCGGCCGCCGGCCTTCATCTGCCGCACCAGCAGTCCCGGCGGAATGGTTTCGTAGTAGACCTTGCCTTTCAACTCGGGGTGCATGGTCTCGAAAGCCTTGACGAGCGGGGCCATCGCGAAAAAATAGTTGCCGCCGACGTAAAGAATGAGCCGCGCATTGGCGATGTCGCCATGGAAGTCGGCGAGATTGTCGGCTTCGTGGACTGTGAATTCGAAGCCCTGATCCTGGGATGGATTGTTCGCGCCTTTCTGCCAGGGCGGATAGAAGTCCGTGCTTGCAGTCGGCTGCGCTGCGTGAGCGGATACCGCCCCGCCGCAAAGCGCAAGCCACAGAGCTGCCGCATGGCGGCTCATTCGTTTTGCCATCATTGTTTCATCTCCCGGTACGGAAATAAGGATTCCGCTTTTTTACTGGTCTTGCCGCCACGGCATGGCGGTTCGAGTACTTTAGAATAATCTAAAGTACTGTAAAGGTGCTCAGGCAGACCGGCAGGGAGGTTATTTCAGCGGCAACCGGTGCGGCTGATGCTCTTCGGAAAAGGGCGAAACGGTGGAGGTGGACGGCGTGGTGCGCGCGCGCTGGCGCTCGCCGTCATACAGCTGAGGCTTGTACTTGGCGCGGGCCGCCACGACCGATGAACCGCGCCACGCCGCCAGCATGATGAGCGCGACACGCTCGCTCAGAACGTCATACATCCGCGCCAGACGGTAGACGTCGATCACCGACGCGCCGATGGCGGGATTGAGGAACAACAGCACGCGCTGGAAAGCGTCCGCATCCATGCCGAGCGCCTTCATCGCGCAGGCGATCGGCTCGCCGAGCGGGTCGGCGACGATTTCCTTCGTCACCGAGGCGGGCAGGGTCAGTGCGTCGGCAAGCTCAACCGTGAACGCCTGCGCGTCGGCGACCATCGCCGCGCCTTCCAGCGTGGCGAGGGCGCGGGCGGCGCGCCTGGGATCGACCTTGGCGGAGGGCTTCAGCGGCGCGTCGAGCAGGTTCTCGAGGATCTTCGCGCGTTCCTTCGAGGACGCGGCGGTGAACATCTCAATGAGGGAAGAGGCGTCCTGCGGTTTCATCGACAGCACCGGCAGCGGCTGCTGCGGGACAAGCGGCGGCGCGGTCACGGTGGCCGGTTCAACCTCGCTTTGGGCGGGCTGCAACGAAGGCGCTGCGTGACGCGGATAAATCGGCGGCGGCGGAATCATCAGCTTGCGGCGGATGTCGCGCGGGGTGTTCGGATAGATCGCGAGCTTCGCGCGCACCACCGCGCGCGTGGCATCGTCCACCTCGTCGAGCAGGCGCGTGGTGAGCTCGGTGAACTGGCGTTCCTCGTCGGGCGTGTGGTCGGGCGTCTGCACATAGAGGTCGGTCAGCACGCGCAAAAGCGTCGGGCGGATGTCCACGCCCTCGCGCTGGGACAGGGACATCAGGCCATCGAAGCCTTGAAAGAGAGGAGGCGTACTCATGCAAACCGGCAAGCGTTGAAAGGCGATCTGTTAAATCTAGAGCGGCTTTTTTAACGCGCGGTTAAGATTACTGAACGGTTAACCGCGCAACCACTGGCGGCCAAGAAATCAAAATGAAAACCAAAACACCCGGGCCGTGGCCTTAAGACACCATTAACCATGCGTGATTCTAATGCTCCTTGTCACGAGCCAGTGATGTCGTGACGAGGAGAAAGTATCGATGGGCACCATTCTTGAATTTCCGGCGGATGCGGCTTCGCGGCGCACGGAGACAATCATGGGATCGGCCCCGCGTGAGGCGACAGCGACCGTGCTGATCCTTCCCGTCGTCCGGATCGAGCGGCACGTTGAAGAAACCAGCGGCGACCGTGGACCGGAAGAGGGGACGGCGCCGGGCCGCCGCCGCCGCCGGCGGGCACGGTCCTGATTTTGTTTGCGCCGGATATTCCGGCGCTTGTCTGCAACCTGAGCGGCCGTTCGGATGTGCAATCCTATCTTTGTCTTGCCGCTGGTGTTCGGGATCGGCTGTGTCGGCGATGATTTCGGCCGCACCCGCCAGATGTTCTACCATCAGGACATGCACCAATGGGTCGGCGCGGAAGCGACCGAAGCGCTCGGCGGCCGCGCATCCGCATTTCTCCTGACCGACGACGAGCGCGCGCTGCGCGACATGGCCTATTACTTCATCGAGCCGCCGCATTCGCGCCCGGCATGGAAAGGCGTGTTCGGCGACTACGAAGGCATTCCCGCGCCCTGGCACAAGAAGGTGGTGTTCGACCGCACCTCTTACGGCCGCAAGATGATCGACGAACCGCACCGCTCGCAGGCCTCCTCCTATCAGGGATTGATGGAGGACGTGCGTAACGACCTCACCATGCTCGACCAGTTCATTCCGCTCGCGGTGAAGCTCAACGATCTCGACATCAAGCGCAACAAGGCCCTCGGCTACATCGGCGACCTGTCGCCGCGCGAGCGCGCCGACGCGCAGGCGCGGATGCGCGAGAACGTGCTGGTGGTGCAGTGGGCGCAGCAATGCGTCGAGCAGCGCGTCTCCTCCTATCGCTGGGCGCTGGAACGGCTCGTCATCATGGCGCCGGACCGGATGGCGGCGCAGGCCGATGCGCTGATTACCGAGCTTGCGCGCCGCGCGGCATCGGCATGGACCACCGCGACGCCTGTCGTCGGGCAGGTGCTGCGCGTCGGCGGCTGATTTTCATGTCAGGTTCCAGCGACACTTCGCTGCATTCACACGAAACCATTCATCACGCGCGCGTGAGACGAGCCGCGTCCGGATGACACGCGGCGGATGACCGCGTTGTGCAGCCATACGATATATTATTGGATGGCGTATCGGGATCGGTGTGATCCCTGTTCGGGAGGCGTCCTGCTTCTCTTGTCGGGCGGGACGCGGCATCGCGCAGCCCGAAAGAAAAGAGGACGATATGATTGCGTCCATCGAACGCCGTGACGAGTGGAAACGCAGGCTTGCCGAACTGAGGCGACCCGTCGCGACCCTGACGACACTCGCTGTCGCATTGACCGTTCTGGCCCTGCTGATCGTACGCATGATCGGTTCGGAACTGACGATGATGGCGCTGAGCCTGATGTTCTTCGTCAGCGCCATGCTGGTGGCGACCATCGCCTGGTTCGCAAGAAGCAGGCACAATTCGCGCAACCTGTCGCTGTGGGATGTGGCCGGAGCGTTCGCCATCATCGGCATCTCGGCGTCGGTGCTGGCCGATCCCGAACACGCCGTGGAACTGTTCGAACATCTGTTCGGCGGCCGTTTCGGGTTGCATTAGGAGGAGAGACAGACTAGTTTTCAGAGACCAGACCGGGCCCCTCTGGCAGCCATAGGCTGCGATGTCGGACTGGACATAGTGGGAGTGGCCCTGTCTCTGTCCTGATCATTTCAGATGCGTGATCCGTGATCGTCCTCAGGCGGTCATGATTTGTGTTTGATGATCGAGACTCTGTCGATCCTCGCATCCGCGGTTATTCGGCCGCGTGCGGGCGATGGATGTGCAATGGCGCCGCTCCTTCGCAAAAGCCAAGGAGCCCGGCTCATGTTCGACTTCATTACTCCCGACGTTCTCACCGCTCTTTTTCAGGTCATCCTGATCGACCTCGTGCTAGCCGGCGACAATGCCATCGTCATCGGCCTTGCCGCCGCCGGCCTGCCAAAAGAGCAGCGCGCCAAGGCGATCCTGATCGGCATCGGCGCGGCCACGCTATTGCGCATGGTGTTCGCAGGCCTGACCACGCAGCTCTTGCAGATCGTGGGCCTCTTGCTCGCGGGCGGCATCCTTCTGCTCTGGGTGTGCTGGAAGATGTGGCGCGAACTGCGCGCTCCGCATCACGCAATGGAGGATATCGAGGCGCTGACAGATGGCGCGCCGCGCAAGACACTGGCGCAGGCGACATGGCAGATCATCATCGCCGACGTGTCGATGTCGCTCGACAACGTGCTCGCGGTCGCGGGGGCGGCGCGCGAGCATCCGTGGGTGCTGGTGTTCGGCCTCCTGCTGTCGATCGCGATGATGGGCGCGGCGGCTTCCTTCATCGCCAAACTTTTGCAGAAGCACCGTTGGATCGCCTATGTCGGCCTTGCGGTGATCCTCTATGTCGCGGGCGACATGATCTATCGCGGCATTCTGGAAGTGTATCCGCAGGTGTCGTCATGGATCGGCAGCGCCATCCTGTCGTAAGGCGGGCTTGCGGGGCGGAACCGTGGGGGTTCCGCCCCAATCACATCTCTTTCACCGGGGAAACCAAACAACGCAACGCCGGTTTGATAAGCGTCGGTTTGGAATGCCCTGTGAAAGGACGTGTCATGAGAAAAGCAGCACTGATGGCCGTTGCGGTCGCATCAATCGGGACGGTGGCGATGATGAGCCCGGCGGAAGCGCGTGGCTGGCATCATGGAGGCTATGGCTGGGGACCGGGCATCGGGTTTGGTCTGGCCGCCGGCGCCCTGGCGGCCGGAGCCTATGGGCCTTACGGATACGGATATGGCCCGGCTTATTATGGATACGGGCCGGGGTATTACGGGGGACCTTATGCCTACTATCCGGGACCGCGATATTACCGCCGGCACTATTATTATCGCCGCTGGTAGTGCGCGCGCTTCATCGGGCCATTGAAGAACGAGACGCTATTCCCGCTCAGGCGGGAGTAGCTCTCTTTGTTTTATCGCTGCCTTGCGTCAATACCGGTAGCCGTGGCCGAAGACGAGCGGGCTGAGATCGAGACCGTCGCGCGGACGGTAGCGGCGGCCTTCCGCCTCGGCAAAGGCGAATTCCGGATTGACGCCGCAATAGGCTTGCTGGCCGGAGGCGCTTGCCCGGCATTGCGCGTAAGTATCGTAGGCGCAGTCGCCGGGGTAGGGATAGCCGCCGCCGATCAGGCAGATCCGCCGGTCGTAGGCTTCGGCGGGCGTCGCCGTCAGCACCGCGCCGAGTGCGGCTGCCGTCAAAAAGGTTGCTGTCAAGATTCGCATCGGAAACTCCATCGCTGGAGTCACCATAAAGACCGGATCGCGCTTGCGCCAGACGCGCTGCGCAAGGCGCGTGCGTCAAAGCCGCGTGATGTGTCATGATTCGTTCTTGTGGCGTTATGGGCGCAGCGTCAAGAATTGACGGCTGAAGTCCCCGATGCATCATGGACCGCAATATCATGCGGTGCTGAATGTTGTCGTATCTGAAACGGCGTTATCCGGATTTGCGTCTGGTGCGAATGAGCGATGGTCGCTGGTCGGTTATTCGCGACCTCGGGCTCGTCAAGGGCGGCAAGGGCCTGCGTTGCCACGAATGCGTTTTCTCGTTCCGGCTCGATGTGAAGCGGCTGTTGCGGCCGCGTGAGAAAGCCCGCCCCGCAATGCTTTCCGCATCCAGCGAGGCCGTTGTCCAGGTTCAGGGCTGACGAAGTTACCGCCGTCCCGGCTGCGAGACTTCCGCCTGCACCTTGCAGCTTGCGGCGGCGAGCGAGGCCTTGGCCTGTGCCATCAGTCCCGGCTCGGCGGCGAGCGCGCGCATCACGATCAGCCCGGTCGGCGTCGGCGATTCGATGATGAGCCGGTCGGCCGCGGTGATGTCCTCATCCTCCGGCAGCGCCGCCTTCTGCTGCGGCGTCATCAGGTCGAGTTCGATCACCTTGCGGCCCGCCGAGCGGTCGTTGATGGCGTAATAGGCGATGTCCTCGTTGGTGTAGAACGACACCGATGTGTAAGCCTGACTGACCGGCACCTTCAGCTTGATCGAACCGGTTGAGAGGTCGTACTTGCAGGCGGCGGAAGCGAAGGCGGGGTCCATCAGCGGCATCGGCGCGGTGTCGGGCGTGGCGTCCGGCAGCGCCGTGACGGCGTTCACTTTCAGCGTCGGGGCAAGCCGCGCGTAAGCGTCCTGCGATGCGATGCGGGGCAGCGCCAGCACGCTCACCAGATGCACGACGCCGCCGAGCAGGATGCCACCCAGAATTGCGAACAGCCAACGGATCATGAGCACCCCGCCATGGTGATGGAGGGCAGCGGCGCGTCCTTCTGCGAGCGCGTCGCGACGCCGACGGGCGTATCGTAGAGCCGCAACAGGATCTGATAGCGGCTGACGCCGCCGGTCGGCAGCCAGTTGCCTGACCGCGCGCGCGGCGCGATCCGCACGATGAACGAGCCGTCCGAGGCGCGCACCACTTCCTGACTGGTGAAGCCGTAGCGTTGCAGCGCGTTGGCGACGAGCTTGCCCTTGGTGTCGTAGATCGTCAGCGTCCAGAACCGGGCAGGGGGCGTCACGCCGGACACGACCACATCGCAGCGCCCGTCCAGTTTCTTGCCCGCATTGTCGGCGGTGGCGCGGAAGGTGATGCCGTCGCCCGCGCCGATCGGCAGCTCGCCGCTGCGGGCGACCGTGGCGCGCGCATAGGGATCGATGTCGCTGGTGCCGATGCGCGGACGCGCCGTCCATGGGCCGATGGTCAGCGTGCCGATCTCGACGCCGCGCGTGGCCGTGTTCCATGTCAGCCCGAGGCCGACGACGGTGGCGATCGCCATCGCGAGGATCAGCACGAAAATCAGCCGCACGGCAGCATCGCCTTCATGATTGCCGGGCCCATCGTCATTTCTTCTTTGGCGGCATGGATGCCGTCGCGTCGTTCGCGGAGGCAAAACTGTCCGGGAACGGCAGCGCGGCGTGCGGCGCAGGCGGCGCGCCATCGTTCACCGAGGTCTTGCCCACCGGCACGGTCTTGGCGGCCTCGTCCATCTCCTTCTCGATGCGGACAAGGGTGTTCACGCCGCGCCGCGTCAGCGTCGGCGGCGGTCCTGCTGCGACATCGAGAATCTTCGGCGGGGCATTGGTTGCGGCGATGCTGCCTTTCGGCAGTTTCTGACCCGCACCGACGCCCGTCAGTTCCTTGATCTCGATGCCCTGATGCGCGGCTTCCATGATGTCGTGCCAGGTCTTGGCGGGCAGCGAGCCGCCCGTCATGCGGTTGGTCGAGGAATAATCGTCGTTGCCGTACCAGACGCCGCCGACGAAGTTGCCGGTGTAGCCGACGAACCATGCGTCGCGATAGGCATTGGTGGTGCCGGTCTTGCCGGCGGCCGGAATGCCGTCGAGCTGCGCGCGCCGCGCGGTGCCTTCCGAAACGACGTGACTCATCATCATCGCCATGTCGGAGGCGACGGACGGCGGAATGATCTGGCGCGGCTGCGGCCCGTCGCGGTCGTAGCGCCAGACCAGATCGCCCGCGCCGGTGCGTACTTCCAGAATCGCATGCGGCGTCACCGCCTTGCCGCGATTGGGGAACGTCGCATAGGCGACGGTGTGTTCGAGCACGTTGACTTCATCGGCGCCGATCGGCAGCGAAGGGGTGTCGGGCAGCGGCGTGACGATGCCGAACTTGCGCGCGGTCTCCACGATCTTGGCGCGCCCGGCCTTCGGCCCGGCCTTGCCGCCGAGCGCGATCGACAGCTTTACCGGAATGACGTTGATCGAATGGGTCAGCGCCTGCGTCAGCGTGATCGAGCCAGAGTAGGAGCGGCCATAGTTTTGCGGGCACCAGTTGCCGATGCAGACCGGGCCGTCCACCACCACGGAGGTCGGCTTGAAACCGTTCAGCAGCGCCGTGGTGTAGACGTAGGGCTTGAACGAGGAGCCGGGCTGGCGCATCGCGTCGGTGGCGCGGTTGAACTGGCTCGCGCCATAGTCGCGTCCGCCGACCATCGCGCGCACGCCGCCATCGAGATCGGCGATCACGGCGGCGGCCTGCGTCGCGTGATAGTCGCGGCCGAACTGGCGCAACTGATCTTCGACCGTGTCCTCGGCCGCCTTCTGTACCTTCATGTCGATGGTGGTGCGCACCACGAACACGCGCTCGGTATAGGATTTGGGGAAGGTGGCGACGATCTTCTTCACCTCGTCGAAGGCGTAGTCGAGGAAGTAGTTCGGCGAGTTCTCGTCGCGGCGGTCGACGACCGAGGCGGGGTTGCGGCGGGCGCCGAACACCTGGCCCTCGGTCATGAAACCCGCATCCACGAGGTTGTCGAGCACGACGTTGGCGCGCGCGCGCGCGGCAGGCAGGTTGATATGCGGCGCGTATTTGGTCGGCGCCTTGAACAGGCCCGCGAGCATCGCGGATTCGGCGAGGTTCACGTCGCGCGCCGACTTGTTGAAGTAGAAATGCGCCGCCCCATCGACGCCGAAGGTGCCGCCGCCCATGTAGGCGCGGTCGAGATAGAGCTTGAGGATCTCGTTCTTGGTCAGGCGCGTCTCCAGCCAGATCGCGAGGAACGCCTCGTTGATCTTGCGCTCGATGGTGCGCTCGTTCGACAGGAACAGGTTCTTGGCGAGCTGCTGGGTGATCGAGGAGCCGCCCTGGCGCACGCCGCCCGCCTGCGCGTTGGTGACGAGCGCGCGCAGCGTGCCCGCGACGTCGATGCCGAAATGATCGTAAAAGCGGCGGTCCTCGGTGGCGAGCGTCGCCTTGATGAGATGATCGGGGAAGTCTTCCAGCGGAATCGAGTCGTTGTGCTTGATGCCGCGGCTGCCGATCGGGTTGTTGTAGCGATCGAGGAAGGTCACCGCGAGGTCCGACTTCTTCAGCCAGTCCTCGTCGGAGGTTTCGCGGAAGGCGGGGATCGCGAGCGCCAGCATCAGGATGCCGCCGGCCAGGCCGATCGTCGCCATCTCCGACAACGGTTCGATGAACACCCAGCGCTTCCAGCGCCCGACATAGAAGCGGTCCATGAACGCGGAGTAGCGCTCATAGAGTTCGCGCAGGCCGCGCCCCGAGGAGAACAGCGTGGAATCGAAACGCGAATCGAGATCCAGAAAGAAATTCCGGATCCGTTGCATCCACTCGCTGGGTACGATCTTGCGCACCAAAATTTCCTAAATCGTCGGTCGCGTCCGTGGTCCGCCCGGACACTGGCGGCGGCGATGGCGCGGACGAACATGTGCGTTCGTTTGCGGCATCCCCGTGGCGATGGTGAAGGCAATCATCGGAGGGAAGGGCTGTCCGCCCGTTCCGCGCGCCGACGCTTGCGCCGGAGAGGAGGTCACGCGAACGGCGGTCAGGTTCCCGTACCCTCTCCATGCCCGGGAATCCGCTTCCTTCTAGCCGAGGTAAGGGGATAAACCAATGCCAAGAGGCGGTTAGCCTTGGTGTTTTTCGCGCCAGCGATTAATTCAGGACTCGTCCTTGTCATGGCCGGGATAAAGCCGGGCATGACGATTGAGAAAGCCGTAAATCGAACCGATGACCAAGCCGCCTGAAAAGCCGTCCGACCAGGCCAATTCCTTCTGGAAAACCAAAACCTTGGAGCAGCTTTCCAGCGCCGAGTGGGAGAGCCTGTGCGACGGCTGCGCGCGCTGCTGCCTGGAAAAGCTGGAGGACGAGGACACCGGCAAGATCTACTTCACCCACGTTTCCTGCCGGTTGCTGGATGCGAATCTGTGCACCTGCCACGACTATGCCAACCGCTCCGCCAAGGTCACGGACTGCGTGCGGCTGACGCCCCGGAATGTGCGGACGCTGAACTGGCTGCCGCCGTCCTGCGCCTACAAGCTCGTCGCCGAGGGGCGCGACCTGTACTGGTGGCATCCGCTGATTTCCGGCGATCCCAATACCGTCCATGAGGCGGGCGTCTCGGTTCGGGGGCGGGTGTTCGGCAGCGAGGACGACGTGGCCGATGCCGACCTCGAGGATCATATCGTGCGCTGGCCGGGGCTTTTGCCGAAACGCGCGCGGATGAAACGCCGCGCCTGAGTCTCCTCATCACATCGCGTTGATCGATGCGCGGTTTCGGAAACCACCCCATGCGCGCGGCCCGCTAACGGCGCCAGCCGATGTACGCTAGGTTGTTCATGTTTTTCCGACACATTTAATCTAATCGCCAATTCGCGCAGTCGCGCACAGGCCGCATGAGCAAAATCCAACGACCGGAACCCGAGATGGAAGGCGAACCGCTGGCGCCGGACGATCTGGCCGCCATCACGGGCGAGGCCATCCGGATCGAGGATTCCGAACCGGCCATCCGCGCGTCGCTGCCGCACAGCGAAGCGCTGCCGATCGTGCTGAGCCTGCTGTGCAACCTGTTCCTGACCGCGCTCGACCAGACCATCGTCGCGACCGCGCTGCCGACCATAGGCGTGCAATTCCACGATGTCTCGAACCTGTCGTGGGTCATCACCGCCTATCTGTTGTCCTCGACGGCGGTGGCGCCGGTCTATGGCGCGCTTGCCGACATCTACGGCCGCCGGGCGATGATCATCACCGCCAACGTGCTGTTCCTGATCGGCTCGGTGCTGTGCGCGCTGGCGCCGAACCTGCTGTTTCTCATCCTGGCGCGCGGCCTGCAAGGAATCGGCGGCGGCGGCATCCTGCCGCTGGTGCAGACATTGATCGCCGACGTGATAACGCCGCGCGATCGCGGCCGCTATCAGGGCTACATCAGCATGGTGTGGGTGACGGCGGGCATCGGGGGCCCGATACTCGGCGGCGTGTTCGCGCAGCACCTGCACTGGTCGATGATCTTCTGGATCAACCTGCCGATCGGCGTCGGTTCGCTGATGCTGTTGCTGCCGCGGTTGCGCAAGATTCCCGACTACCACCGCCACCGCAAGCTCGACTGGACGGGCGGCCTGTTGCTGATGGCCTCGGCTGTGGTCTTCCTGCTGGCGCTGACATGGGGCGGCCACAAATTCGCGTGGCTGTCGCCGACGATTCTCGCGATGATGGGCGCGGCTGTCGTGCTGATGGCGGCGTTCGTGGTTCACGCGCGCACGCATGATGAGCCGTTCCTGCCGCTGCCGCTGATCAGCGGTTCGGTGGTGCCGTATTCGATGATCGCGGGCGGCTGCGCGATGGGCGCGATGATCGGGATGATCGTCCACCTGCCGATTTACTACGAGAGCGTCTATCGGCTGAGCGCCAGCGAGGCGGGCATCGCGCTGATTCCGCTGGTCGCGGTATCGGTGCTGGGCGCGTGGAGCGCCGGGCAGTTCATGGCGGTGACGGGACGCTACAAATGGGCGGCGGTCGGCGGTGCATCCGTCGCCGCGAGTTGCCTGATGCTGATGGCGTATCTCGCCGCGCCGCCGCTCTGGGTGCTGCTGTCGCTGCTCGCCGTTCTCGCGCTGGGAATCGGAACATGCTTCCCGATCAGCGTGGTGTCGATCCAGAACGCCGTGCCGCGCTCGCAGGTCGGCACCGCGACCGGCGCGATGAATTTCTTCCGTGCGTTGATGTCGTCCTTCGCGGTGGCGATGTTCACCGCGATCCTGCTCGCCGCGATCGGGCAGGAAATTCCGATCGGCGAGGGCGCCGCCGGCAGTCGCAATATCGCATCCGGCGACATGATCACCGGCTTCCGCTTCGTATTTCTGGCGGCTGCGTTCCTGATGGCGATGGCGGCGGCGCTGTTTGCGTTGATGGAAGAACGCCCGCTGGCCGGCGGCAAGCCGTCACCCGCCGCGACGATGGCGGAGTAGGGCTTCGATTTTCTGATTGCCGGATTTAGGAAAATAGTCCTTGACAGCGTGACGCTGCCGCAGTAGGGTTGCGCCATGCTCGAGAATTGGGTTTGAGAGGAACCTGGCCTTTGCTTCTCGCGTTGGATTGATGAGCACGCATCGCTTGCTGGCGATGATGGATCATTCAATCAATGCAACTGTGAAGTTTGAGGCGAATATGGTGACAAAAGAGCACGGCCGGATCGTTGAGACGCCGAACGAGGCACGTTCCGCCGAACCGGGACCGTCGATGGCGGCATTGCTTGCCATCAGCACGATCGCCGCGATCTTCACTCTGGCGATCATCTGGTTCGTGTTCTTCCGCATTTGAGGCGGCGATGTTGATTGCATATCGCCGTTGACATGGAACTCCTTCCCATCCCACAGTGAGTCAACTTTTTTGGGGGGGCTTGAGAGCGATAAAAGTGCAGGTTGGTCAACCTCGCATATAACAACAAAACGTCGCTTGTGAAGCCGCTGCTGCAAGGTAGCAAAAGAATGACTACGGAAGTCGCGGTTCTGAATAAATTCGGCGTGGCATTAGCCGCTGACAGTGCTGTTACAGTGGAAACTTATGTAAACGCGAAATCACAGCGCAAAGTCCACAATACTGCGAATAAGCTCTTCACATTGTCCAAATTCGAGCCGGTAGGCATTATGCTTTACAACTCGGTGACCCTCGGAGGGATCCCCTGGGAGACGTTGATCAAGGTTCATCGAAAGCAACTCTTTAAAACGAAATATCCGGCGCTTGAGGATTACGCAAAACAGTTTTTTATTTGGTTGAACGGCGGTAGCGTGTTTGACGATGAGCAAACACGTTGGATCGTGTTCACGAATTTGTTTCAAGCATTTGCGAGCCTCAAGTCTTCAAAAAATTCAAAAGCTGCCTTTGTAGCAGCGTTAAACAAGGAAATTTCAGAACTTAAAAAACTTGCTGATGTGGAAGGTTTTGATGCCGCATTTCGAACCACGGTCGCCAACACTTACCGTGCGACCATTGACGATTGCGCCAAATTGGTTTTCAAGGCCAAGGCATCTTACCTGAATGGGCAAAAGAGAAAGATCGTCGATTTTGCAGTTCTTCTGCTTACAAAACAGCGGCGACTCGACAATTACTCTGGTATTGTAATCGCGGGATTCGGCGAAAACGAGATGATGCCGAGTCTGCGAGAATATGTCGTGGACATTGTTGTTTGTGGCAGAGTTCGCTTTTGGCTAAAGGATACAAAGACAATCGGGCCTATGAACGCTAGCGAGGTGGTTCCGCTAGCCGACGATGAGGTGATACGAACTCTGATAACGGGGATCAGTCCAAGTTTTGAAGATCATGTCTTGGGCAACGCAATCAATCTAATGATCTCGCTACCAGAAACAATTTTGGCTCCAGTGTCTCAACTAACTGCCGTGCAAAAACAAAAATACACAGCAGATGCTCGAAAATCATTACCGCAACATTTTCGAGATTTTTACGGCAAGATGACTGAACATCGAGATAAAAACTATACCAATCCGATCAAGCAAGCGATTGCTAGCCTATCTCTAAGTGATCTAAGCGCAGTTGCTGAGACGTTCTTGAGCGCTTCCCAAATTCAAAAGCGTGTTAACCCGGATTTGGAGACAGTTGGCGGCCCAGTTGATGTTGCCGTTATATCTAAAGGTGATGGTTTTGTATGGGTGAAGCGGAAACATTACTTCGAAGAGCGCATTAATCCTTCGTTCCGATTGAGGTACCTTGAACAATGACGTCCACCATGACCGCGAGAGGCCACGCCATGGTTTCTAAAAGCACAGCATTGAGCAAGGAAGAATTGGAGCGATTCGAAGAGCGCGCTCGGGCGGCCCGAAAGGCTGATGATGGGTTGGTGAAGGAATTCCTCTCCAAATTCGCGAAGGACTATCGGGCCAATATTGAGGAACGGAAAAAAGGAACCTCAAAGTAGGTTCACCTCAGGGCTGTTGAATCAAACGTCACATTTTTGTTGGTGACGAAGGTAATCTGTTTATGCCAACAAGAAAGACCACCGTGCCGGTCAGGCGACCGGCGGCGGCGAAACGCGTTGCCGTCAGGAAAGCGGGTGCTGCAAAGAAAACGCCAAACAAGGCTCCGGCGAAGAAAGTAACTACGAAAAAAGCGCCAGCGGAAAAGAAGGCGCCTGAGAGATCCGGTACCGGGCCAAAGCGTAACCGGGCCAGCGGTGTGCGCAGCGCAGTCGATCGGCTCAACGATCCGCCTCCCGCGCCGTTGCCGGCTCTGCTGAAACGCGTGAGCAACGCCATCGAGCGCGAACTGACGCAGATTGAAGTCATCGTTTGCGGATCGCACGTCGCAGAACGCCATCGCACCGAGGCCGAACGCCGCGCGCGGACGCTGGCGTCACTGGCGCGCACGCTGCGCGAGGTGATGCAATTGCGCGACAAGGAGGAGAAGAACCGCGAGGATGACGATGCCGTGCCCCGCGATCTCGGCGAGCTTCGACGCAAGCTCGCGCAGCGACTGGATGAGCTTGTCGCCGACGCAAAGGCTGCACATCCTGGCGGGGCTGGATAGCGACGAACTCGATCTCATTGCGTCGGACTGGAAACTGTTCGCGCATCCGCATCAATGGCCGCCGGAGTTTGCCGCGGGCGGCAGGGCGTGGACGACATGGCTGATGATCGGTGGCCGGGGTGCGGGCAAGACGCGCGCGGGTGCGGAATGGATACGCGCGCAGGCGCTCGGCCTGCCGCCGCTGGCGGGGGAGCCCGCGCGGCACATCGCGCTGGTCGGCGAGACCGAACACGATGTGCGCGAGGTGATGATCGAGGGCGTGTCCGGTCTGCTCGCGGTGCATCGCCGCGACGAGCGGCCGGTGTGGCTGCCATCGCGAAAAAGACTGGAATGGAACAACGGCGCGGTGGCCTATGCGTTTTCGGCGGAAGATCCCGAAAGTCTGCGCGGGCCGCAATTCTCCTGCGCATGGTCGGATGAACTGGCGAAATGGCGCTATGCGGATGCGGCATTCGACATGCTGCAATTCGGCCTGCGTCTCGGCACGCAACCGCGCCAGTTGATTACCACGACGCCGCGTCCGACCGCGCTCATCAAGCGTCTCCTGCAAGACGAGACCTGTGTGACGACGCGCGCGGCGACGAAAGCCAACGCGCTGCATCTTGCACCGACGTTTCTCAAGAACGTGATGGGGCGCTATGCGGGCACGCGATTGGGACGGCAAGAGCTTGACGGCGAACTGATCGAGGACCGCACGGATGCACTGTGGTCCAGATCGGTGATCGAGCAATGCCGCGTGGGGGAAGCGCCGCCGCTGCAACGGATCGTGGTGGCGGTCGATCCGCCGGCGACGTCCGGCAAGCGCGCGGATTCCTGCGGCATCGTTGCGGCGGGAATGACGGGCGAGGGCATGCTTTACGTTCTCGCCGACGACACGCTGGCGCAGGCCGCGCCTCAAATCTGGGCTGCGAAGGCGATTGCGTTGTGGCGCAGGCTGGAGGCCGACACGCTGGTGGTGGAAGTCAACCAGGGCGGCGAGATGGTGCGCGAGGTGATCGCGCAGGCCGATCCCGATGTGCCGGTCATTCCTGTGCGCGCGCATCGCGGCAAGTGGCTGCGCGCCGAACCCGTCGCCACGCTTTACGAGCAGGGCCGGGTGAAACACGCGGGCGTGTTCGCCGCTCTTGAAGATGAAATGTGCGACTTCGCGCCGACGGGATTGTCGTCGGGCCGCTCGCCCGACCGGCTCGACGCTTTGGTGTGGGCGCTGACGTCGCTCACGCACGGCGCGAGAGGGCAACCGAGGGTGCGCAGCTTTTGACATTGGAGAGACGATGTTCGATCGGTTGAAGACATTTCTGGGTGCCCCCGAATCCAAATCCTCGCGCACCGCGCAGGTGCTGGCCTTCGCATCGGGCGGCCGCGCGCGGTGGACGCCGCGCGATTATGCGGCGCTGGCGCGCGAGGGCTATCTCGCCAACGCGGTGGTGCATCGCGCGGTGCGGATGATCGCGGAGAACGCGGCGTCGTGCGCCTATCTTTTGTACGAAGGCGCGCGCGAGCTGGAAGCCCATCCATTGGCGCAACTGCTGACGCGGCCCAATCCGAAGCAAGACGGCGCGAGCCTGTTCGAGACGCTCTATGCGCACATGTTGCTGTCCGGCAACGCCTATGTCGAGGGCGTGACGCTCGGCGAGGATGTGCGCGAACTCTACGTGCTGCGGCCCGACCGCATCAAATTGGTGCCGGGGGCGGACGGCTGGGCGGAGGCTTATGAGTACAGCGTTGGAGGCCGCAGCGTGCGGTTCGATCAATCCGCGTCGCGCGTGCCGCCGATCCTGCACCTGACGTTCTTTCATCCGCTCGACGATCACTATGGTCTCGCGCCGCTGGAGGCCGCCGCCGTCGCGGTCGATACCCACAATGCGGCGGCAAAATGGAACAAGGCTTTGCTCGACAACGCGGCGCGGCCCTCCGGCGCGCTGGTCTATGCCGGGCCGGAAGGCACGGTGCTGTCCGATTCCCAATTCGATCGCCTCAAGCGCGAATTGACCGACACCTATCAGGGCGCCGCCAATGCCGGGCGGCCGTTGCTGCTCGAAGGCGGGCTCGACTGGAAGGCGATGTCGCTCACGCCGAAAGACATGGATTTTCTCGAAGCCAAGAACGCCGCCGCGCGCGAGATCGCACTCGCCTTCGGCGTGCCGCCGATGCTGCTCGGCATTCCCGGCGACAACACCTACGCGAATTTTCAGGAAGCCAATCGCGCGCTCTGGCGGCAGACGATTTTGCCGCTGGCCTCGCGCGTCGGCCAGTCGCTCGCGCAATGGCTCGGCCCGCAATTCGGCAGCGAGTTGCGGCTTGTGGTCGACACCGACCGGATCGAGGCGCTGGCTGCCGACCGCAATGCGTTGTGGGAGCGGATCGAGCGCGCGCAATTCCTGACGCTCAATGAAAAACGCGAAGCCGCGGGTTATGCGCCGGTGGAGGGTGGGGACAGGCTGGGGTGAATTTCAACAGGCATCATCCTGAGGTGCGAACACTTGCGAGCCTCGAAGGATGAAAGGCTGCACCTTCGAGGCCGCGCCAGAGGCGCGGCGCCTCGGGTGACGGAAAGAAGAATAAACCCATGACCGACCTGATCCGCACATTCACCGAGCGCGGCGATCTCGCGCATCTGGCGCTGTTCTTGTGGGCGGCTGCCGCGAGCACCGCCTTTCTTTTTACCTTGCGCGAACTCGCGGCCGCCTCGCGCCGGTTCGACGATTTCGTGCGCGAACTGTCTCTGTTCAACCGGCGGGCGCGCCGCCGCAAACCAATGGATTGACGATGGACGAATTGCACACGGTGATTCAATCGATCAGCGGCGAGACGAAAGCGAAACCCGCGCATCTCACGGTGTTCCGCGAATTTCTCGCGCACCTCGAAAAGATCCAGCACAAGGCGCCGCGCGCGCGTGCGCGGGTCGTCGCCAAACCGGCGAAGCGCAAGACGCGCCGCGTCAAGTAAACGCATCCCCGCATCCCTGTCGTTTGTTGCTTCAACTTGCATCCTGCGAGAATGCCCATGCACGCGCCGTTGCCATCCACGTCTCGCGTCTCAGTCACCGGTGACGGCGTGGTCGAGGGATACGCCAGCCTGTTCGGCGAAGTCGATCAGGCGCGCGACATGGTGATGCCGGGCGCGTTCACGCAGACGTTGCAGCATCGCGGGCTGCGGCGCATCCCGATGCTGTTTCAGCACGACCCGTCCGAGCCCGTCGGCATCTGGCTTGAGTTGCGCGAGGACTGGCGCGGGCTGTGGGCGAGGGGACGTCTCATTCCCGAGGTCGCGCGCGGGCGCGAATTGCTGGCGCTGGTGCGCGAGGGCGCGATCGACGGCCTTTCCATCGGCTATCGCACCGTGCGCGGCCGCATCGATCCGAAAACCCGCATCCGCAAACTTTACCAGGTCGATCTCTGGGAAGTGTCCATCGTCACGTTCCCGTTGCTCACCGGCGCGCGCGTGCATGCGGTGAAGGGCCGCGCGCGGCCGAAATGCTTTTCAACCGCTTCATGAAGGAGAACCATATGGACTACGAGATTCAGGACCACGCGCCGGAGCATAAATCCGGCATCGCTCCCGCCGCGCGCGGCGAGCACGAAGCCATCATGACCATGTTCGAGGAATTCAAGGCGGCGAACGACGAACGCATGGCTTCGCTCGGCCGCCGCGCCGACGTGCTGCTGGAGGAGAAGGTCGACCGCATCAACGGCGCGCTCGACGCACAGATGAAACGCATCGACGAGCTGGCGCTGAAATCCGCGCGTCCCTCACTCGACGGCAACCGTGCCCGCCATGGCGACACCACCGCGCGCGAGCACAAGAGCGCGTTCGATGCCTATGTGCGTTCCGGTGAAGCCTCGGCGCTGCGCCAGATCGAGACCAAGGCGATGTCGGCCGGCAGCAACGCCGATGGCGGCTATCTGGTGCCGAGCGAACTCGAACGCGACATCGGCGAGCGGCTGGCTGCGATCTCGCCGATCCGCGCCATCGCCTCGGTGCGCGAGATTTCCGGCGGCGTCTACAAGAAGCCGTTCATGACGGCGGGCCCCGCGACCGGCTGGGTGGGCGAGACGGATTCGCGCACACAGACCACGTCGCCGACGCTTGATGCGCTGAGCTTCCCGGCGATGGAGCTTTACGCCATGCCGGCGGCGACCGCGACGCTGCTCGACGACTCTGCGGTGAACATCGACGAATGGATCGCCTCCGAGGTCGAACTCACCTTCGCCGTGCAGGAGGGCGCCGCCTTCGTGAACGGCGACGGCAGCAGCAAGCCGAAGGGCTTTCTCAACTACACCGCCGTTGCCAATGCGTCGTGGGCCTGGGGCAATCTCGGCTATGTCGCGAGCGGCAATGCGGGCGCGTTTCCGGCCAGCAATCCGTCCGACGTGCTGGTGGACACCATCTACGCGCTGAAGGCGGGTTACCGGCAGAACGGCACGTTTGTGATGAACCGAAAGACGCAGGCCGCGATCCGCAAGTTCAAGGACACCGGCGGCGCTTACCTGTGGCAGCCGCCGGCGCAGGCGGGCGGCCGCGCCTCGCTGATGACCTTCCCGCTGGTGGAAGCCGAGGACATGCCGGACATCGCCGCGAATTCGCTGTCGATCGCGTTCGGCGATTTCAGGCGCGGTTACCTGATCGTGGACCGGCTCGGCGTGCGGGTGCTGCGCGATCCGTATTCCGCCAAGCCCTATGTGCTGTTCTACACCACCAAGCGCGTCGGCGGCGGGGTGCAGGATTTCGACGCCATCAAGCTGGTGAAATTCGCGGCGAGCTGAGATCGCTCGTTCAGTGGCCGACCTGCCTGCATGCCGCAGGCGGGTCGATCCGCGCTTAACCGGCCGTTCACCCATGGCGTCATAATGTTACCGATCATGACGGTTTGGGCCGTGGATGCTGGCTGCCAATTTTGAGGTGGGGCGTGGTTCAGAACAGACGCTTTGCGCGTGTCAAACCCTCGGGGCGGATTTCAAGCTCCGGCAAGATCGCGGTCGATGCCAAATCACCGCTGATCGATTGCTTCATCATCGATTACGGCGCGGGCGGCGTGTGCCTTCAGGTCAACCCCGGCGTGGTGCTGCCGAAGCGTTTCGAGTTGATCCACGGCGCCATCAAGAAGAAATGCCGCGTCGCCTGGGTCAACGGCCGGAAGATCGGCGTGGCGTTTCAGTAGGCAGTTTGGCGGTTGATCCCGCCAATGCCGGTATCGTGCGTTTCCCGCATGTGAATGATGTGATGATCTGATGCCATCCGGCCTCGATCATGGGAGACGTGTAGTGAAGACGGCGATGAGCGTAACGGCTGCGATCCTGGGCGCGTCGGCCATTCTGCTGGATAGCGGTTTGGCTCACGCACGCGGGGGCGCGCCGAACTTGATGGACTCCCCCGGCTATCAGCGCAGGCTTCAGGAATCGCGGCAGCAATTGCAGGCGCAGCCTGCGCCCGCGCAGCCCGTCGTCCATCACAAGAAGAGACACAAGCGCCAGCACTGAGATGCTGCGCTAGAACCGCCCGCCGGCCTCGACACCGACATAACCGCCGATCTTGACGCATGTATCGCTGCCCGGTGCGCGGACGAAACCCGCGCCATATTGCGCGCATGGATTATGCGCAGGCGCGCGTGGCGTGAATGTCGTCGTCGCCTCATGCGCGGGATGTTTTCGCGGCCTGTGCTTTTGCTGCTGCTGTTGCGCCGATGCGCAGGCGGTTGATGAGAGCGCCAAAAGCGTAGCGAGCGAAACGGCCAGGAAAGGTTTGCGTGGCATCGGTGTCCTCCGCCCCGGTGATGTGCGCGGGCTCCTCAAAGCGCGGCGCCCCAGCTTCGCGCGGTCTGCACGACCCAGTCTTTATATAGTGTCAAAGGCGTCACGCCGGTCATGCCGCCGCAGCCATTGGTGAAGTTCGGCCCGGTGGACCAGCTCACCACGCCTGTAACGACGCTGCGGCCGTTTTGATCCTCGAGCATCGGTGCGCCGGAATCGCCGGTGCAGCCGCCCATGCCGGGGCGTGTGTTCTGTGCCTGCGGATCGGTGAGGCGAATCTGTAACGTGCCGGGCTTGCCCGTCACGGTGAGAGACGCCGCGCGTGCCGTGCCGACATCGTTGCCGCCGGGCGAACTGGAACCAATGCCCGCGATGGTGAACGTCGCGCCCGGCACCACGGGCAGGCGCGGCGTGCCGAGCGCGACAGGTGATTTGCCCGGCATCGGCGCGGGTAACTGCACCAGCGCGATATCGGCGGTGGCGCGATGCGCGGCCATTGCCTGCGCGCTGTAGCGTGGGTGGGTGAGAGCCTTGCGTGGTGTGATCAGGCTTGGCGGTTTCGAGGTGTAGTCCACCACGCGCAGCGAATTGCTGGATGTCACGCAATGCGCGGCGGTGAGCACCACCGTTGGCGCGATCACGGCGCCTGTGCACACAACACCATTCGGCCCGATCACGGTGACGAGCGAATGCGCGACCGCGCCGCTCGGCGCGGAGCGGCTGCCGGTGATGGCGTGCGCGGGCAGGGTGAGCGCAAACGACAGGATGAAAGCGCAAGCGAGGCGAAGCGGCGTCATGCACGCAGCTTGAGCCTGCGCGCGAGGGTTTTGTCAACTGAAAGAGAAGTGAGCCGATGGCCGCCATTCTTCTGACACCACCGGAGGCCGAGCCGCTCTCGGTTGCCGACGCCAAGGTATATCTGCGCGTGGAAACCGATGACGACGATGTGCTGATAGCGAGCCTGATCGCGGCGGCGCGCAGTCATGTCGAGGCAATGGGCCGCTGCGCGCTGCTGAGGCAGGGCTGGCGGCTGGTGCTGGACGGCTGGCCGCCGGATGGTCGCATCAAACCAAAATTGAGTCCGCTGTCGGCGATCACCGCCGCGCGCGTTTATGACGATGCAGGCACGGCACACGCGGTTGATCCGGAGAATTTCGTGCTCGATGTGGCGCAAAACGTGATTGCGGTGCGCCCCTGTGTAATGCCGCAGCCGGGGCGCGCCGCGGCGGGCATCGAGATCGATGTTGTCGCCGGGTTCGGCGATGCGGGCGGCGACGTGCCCCAGGCTTTGATGCAGGCGCTGCGGATGCTGGTCGCGCACTGGTACGACAATCGCGGGCTGATCGCCATCGGTGCGACCATCGCGGTGATGCCGCCGAGCGTGAATGCGCTGATCGCTTCCCATCGGGTGTTGTCGCTATGATCGATCCGGGACAATTGCGGACGCGGCTGGTGTTGCAGCAGCCAATCGAGACGCCGGATGATCAGGGCGGGGTGACGCGCGTCTGGTCGTCTTACGGCAATGGCTGGGCAAAAGTCGTGCCGCTGGCCGCGCGACCGGGCGTGGAGGCCGATGCGAACGGTGCCACGCAAAACTATCGCATCACCATGCGCGCGAATTTCAGCCTCACGATGCAACACCGGCTGGTGGAAGGCGCGAGGGTCTACCAGATCGCCGCGATCCGGGACTCCGACGATCGCCGTTACATCGAGATCGATGCGCAATTGCGCGTTCAGTGAGGCCTCCGACATGATCTCCTCCAGCGTGGCGCTGCGTGCGGCCATTCACGCGGCCTTGCGCAGCGATAGCGGGCTTGCCTCGGCTCTCGGCGGCAGCCGTATCTATGACGAGCCGCCGCGCAATGCGGCGTTTCCTTACGTGACGCTCGGCGAGGCGCGGCTGATGGATTTCTCCGGCGACGGCGGCGAGACGCAGGAGCATCAATTGACGCTGCATGCCTGGTCGCGGCAGGGCGGGCATCGCGAGGCGCACATGATCGCGGGCGCGTTGTTGCAGGCGCTCGACGACGCGCCGTTGTCCCTGGAAGACAGCCGGCTCGTCAATCTGCGCTTTTCTCTCGCCGACATCCGCCGCGAGAACGACGGCAAGACCTATCACGCGCTGGTGCGCTTCCGTGCGGTGACGGAACCCGCCGCCTGATCGCGGACCAACACATCGAACATCGAGGAGACGCCATGGGTGCGCAAAAGGGCAAGGACTTGCTCCTGAAAATGAATGACGGCAGCAGTTACGTCACGGTCGCGGGCCTGCGAAGCCGCAAGATCGCGTTCAACGCCGAGACGGTGGATGTGACGCACGCGGAGTCGGTGGATCGCTGGCGTGAGTTGCTGGAAGGCGCGGGCGTCAAGCGCGCTTCGATTTCCGGGCGCGGGCTGTTCAAGGATGCGGCCTCCGACGCGCTGGTGCGGCAAGCGTTCTTTGATGGTGCGATCAATGCGTGTCAGGTGGTGGTGCCTGATTTCGGCACGATCGAGGGGTCGTTCCAGATATCCAGCCTGGAATTTTCCGGCGAGCATAATGGCGAAGTGACGTTCGACCTCGGGCTCGAATCCGCGGGCGCGCTCACGTTCACCGCGCTCTAGGAGATGCCGATGGCGAATTCCCATCGCGGTGAGATCGCGGCCGAGCTTGGCGGCAAGCAACGCACGCTGGTGCTGACGCTCGGCGCGCTCGCTGAACTGGAAAGCGCATTCGGCGCCGCCGACCTGATGGCACTGGCGGAACGCTTCGGCACCGGTCGGCTATCGGCGCGCGATCTGGTCCGCATCATCGCAGCGGGGCTTCGCGGCGCGGGCGAGACGATTTCCGATGACGAGGTGGCGGCCTTGCGGGTCGAGAACGGAGTGAGCGGTTATGTTCGCATCGCCGCCGATCTGATCGCCGCGACGTTCGATGGCGCCTGAGCGATGCAGCCGTTTCCCTGGGATGAGGCCATTGGCTTAGGGCTTGGCGTGTTGCGGCTGTCGCCTGCCCAATTCTGGGCGATGACGCCACGCGAACTGGCGTTCGCGATCCGCGCGGCGCGCGGGGTTGTGCCGGAGCCGATTGATCGCACGTCGCTCGATAATCTGATTCAGAAATTTCCGGATCGCGCGGAGGCCCCGTTATGAGCGATACATTCACAAACCTCGATGAGACGTCGCAGGTTGCCGACAGCCTGACGCTGCGGGTGCGCGATCTCGAACTCAGCGCGAATTCCTTTTCGCGCGCGATGACCAATGCGTTCGCGATTTCCGTGACCGGCGGCAAGCAGTTCGACGATGTGCTGAAGTCGCTGGCGTTACGGCTGTCCAGCCTGTCGCTCAATCTTGCGCTGAAGCCGGTGCAGAATTCGATTGCCGGCGGTATTGAGAATCTTTTTTCGGGACTGACCGGAACGGGCGCGTCTGCGAGTACGGCGGTCGCGGCCGCGAGCGGGGCGGTGAAGCCGTTTGCGTCCGGTGGGGTGATCGGCACGCCGACCTACTTTCCGCTGATGCAGGGCGGGGTCGGTCTCGCGGGCGAAGCGGGGCCGGAAGCGATCATGCCTTTGCGTCGTGGACCTGATGGACGCCTCGGCGTCGCGGGCGCGGGCGGGGGCGTGAATAACGTCACCATCCAGATCGCGACGCCTGACCCCGGCAGCTTCCGCCGTTCGGAAAGCTACATCACCGGCCAGATCGCGCGTGCGGTCGCGCGCGGCCAGCGCAGTTTGTAGGCGCGAGGAGTTCGATGACATCCTTTCACGAAATCCTGTTTCCGCTCGACATCGCGTTGAAAAGCGCGGGCGGGCCGGAGCGGCGCACCGAGATCGTCGCGTTCGGCTCCGGGCGCGAGCAGCGCAATGCGCGGTGGGCGCACTCGCGCAGGCGCTACGATGCGGGCTATGGCGTGAAGACGCTCACGGCCTTGCAACAGGTGGTGGCGTTCTTCGAGGAGCGGCGCGGACAGCTTTATGGATTCCGCTGGCGCGACCGGCTCGATCATTCGTCCGCGACCGATGCTGCGACACCGGCGCCGCTCGACCAGATGCTGGGCGCGGGCGACGGCGCGCAGGCGCAGTTTCAACTCACAAAGATTTACGGCTCCAGCTACGCGCCTTATGCGCGGCCGATCGAGAAGCCGGTGCCGGGAAGCGTGCGCGTCGCCGTGGCGGGTGTGGAAGCGGTAACGGAAACGGACTTCACCTGCGATGCCACAACCGGGATCGTCACGTTTCTGCCGGGACACATCCCGGCGTCCGGCGCGGCGGTGACGGCGGGCTTTTTGTTCGACGTGCCGGTGCGGTTCGACACCGATTATCTCGAGGTCGATCTGTCGGCGTTCGCCGCTGGCGCCATTCCGAAAATTCCGCTCGTGGAGATCAAGCCATGAGAGCAATTCCCCCCGCCTTGCAGGCGAAGATCGATAGCGGCGTCACTACGCTGGCGCGATGCTGGGTCGTGACACGCCGCGACGGCGTGGTGTCAGGATTCACCGACCATGATGGCGATCTGGTCGTTGAAGGTGTGACATGCCGCGCCGGGACCGGGTTCAACGCATCGGAGGCGACGAACCGCTTCGATCTGTCGATCGACGGCGCGGAAATTTCCGGCGCGCTGGCAGCGGATTCTCTGACGGAGGCCGATCTCGCCGCCGGACGTTTTGATGCCGCGCAGGTCGATACCTGGCTGGTGGACTGGAGCGATGTGAGCTTAAGGGTGCTGTTGTCACGCGCCACGCTCGGCGAGGTGAAACGCGAGGGCGAGGCGTTCAGCGCCGAACTGCGTGGACTCGCCGACAAGCTCTCACAGGAAAGCGGGCGGCTCTATACCGCGCGTTGCACCGCCGACCTTGGCGATGCGCGCTGCAAGATCGCGCTCGCGGCGGCGGGGCTGAACGGCGCGGGCAACGTGTCGCGCCTTCTGGGCGTGTCGGCCATGGTGGTGGAAGGGCTCGGCGATTTTGCCGAAGGGGTTTTCACCGCCGGATGCCTCACATGGATGAGCGGCGCGAACAGCGGTCTCGCGGTCGAGATCAAGGAACATCGGATTGTTGGCGGCGAGGTGCAGCTCACGCTGTGGCAGGCGATGAGCGAGGTCATCGCGATTGGCGATGCCTTCACCATCACCGCCGGTTGCGACAAGCGGTTCGAGACGTGCCGCGACCGCTTCGCCAACAGCATCAACTTTCGCGGCTTCCCGCATATTCCCGGCAATGACTTCATCATCGCCGGAGCTGATGCATCCGCCAACAATGATGGCGGCTCGCTCATTTCCTGATGGATCAGGCCATGACATCTCGTTTGACCCGCGCCGCCATCGTCACGGAGGCGCGGAGCTGGATCGGCACGCGCTATCGGCATCAGGGCTCGCTGAAGGGCGTCGGCTGCGATTGTCTCGGCCTCGTGCGCGGTGTGTGGCGCAACTGCATCGGCGCGGAGCCGGAGTCGCCGCCGCCTTACGCGCCGGACTGGGCCGAGGCACATGGCGAGGAGACGCTGGCGCAGGCGGCGCTGCGGCATCTCGTCAGGGTTGATCCCGGCGGCATCGGTGCGGGCGACGTTCTGCTGTTTCGCTGGAAGGAGGGATATGTGGCCAAGCATGTCGCCATCGCCAGCGGCGAGAGCACCATGATCCATGCGCATGATGGTGCTGCGGTGTGCGAGGTCGCGTTCACGCCCTGGTGGCGGCGGCATCTCGCGCATGCATTTCGTTTTCCCGGAGTGATCGAATAATGGCGGCGCTGGTTCTTTCCGTTGCGGGTGGTGCCGCCGGTGCGGTGTTCGGCCCGGCCGGCGCCATCGCCGGGCGTATCGTCGGTGCGCTCGCGGGCAACATGATCGATCAGGCGCTGTTCGGCTCGACCGCGCGCAGCGTGACCGGGCCACGGCTCGCCGATCTCGACGTGATGGCCTCGACCGAGGGTGCGCCGATCCCGCGCCTCTACGGGCGCGCGCGGCTGTCGGGGCAGGTGATCTGGGCGACGCGGCTGGAGGAGGTGGTGTCCACCAGCAGCCAGACCAGCGGCGGCAAGGGCGGTCTTGGCGGCGCGACCGCCACCACGACCACGACGACCTATTCCTACTTCGCCAATTTCGCCGTTGGCCTGTGCGAGGGCGAGATCGGCAGCGTCAATCGCATCTGGGCCGATGGCGACCTGCTCGATACCTCGACACTGACGCTGCGCGTGCATCGCGGCGGCGAGGATCAGTTGCCGGACGATCTGATCGTGGCGAAGGAGGGCGCGGAGAACACGCCGTCCTATCGCGGTCTTGCTTATGTGGTGTTCGAGCGGCTGCCGCTGGCGGATTTCGGCAACCGCATTCCGCAACTGTCGTTCGAAATCGTGCGCCCGGTCGGCGCGCTGGAGCGCATGGCGCGCGCGGTGACGCTCATTCCGGGCTCGACGGAATTCGGCTACGAGACCGCCGCCGTGGTGCGCGTGCTCGGCCCCGGCCAGTCCGCGCCGGAAAACCGTCATATCACCACGGCGGCGTCCGATGTGATGGCCTCGCTCGACGATTTGCAGGCGACGTGCCCCAATCTCGAGCGTGTGGCTATCGTGGTGGCGTGGTTCGGCAGCGATCTTCGCGCGGGCGAATGCAAGGTGCGGCCCGGAGTCGACAATGCGATCAAGGTGACGTCCGGCGGAACCTGGTCGGTCGCGGGCGTGACGCGGCCGGATGCGTATCTCGTCTCCAGCATCGACGGTGTGCCGTCCTATGGCGGCACGCCATCCGACGACGGCATTGTTCATCTCATTGCGGAGCTGAAGGTGCGCGGCCTCAAGGTGACGCTGTATCCGTTCCTGATGATGGACATTCCGCCCGGCAACGCGCTGCCCGATCCCTGGAGTAGCGCATCATCGCAGCCAGCCTATCCGTGGCGCGGGCGCATCACCTGCGATCCCGCGCCGGGGGTGAGCGGCTCGCCGCAGGGCACAGCGGATGCGGCCGCGCAGGTGGCGGCGTTCTTTTCCGGCGGCGGTGCCAGCGGGTGGAATTATCGCCGCATGATCCTGCATTACGCCTCGCTCGCGGCCTCCTGCGGTGGCGTGGATGCGTTTCTGATCGGATCGGAATTGAAGGCGCTCACGCGGGTGCGGTCCGGCGCGGGCGTCTATCCCGCCGTGACAGCGCTCGCGACATTGGCTGCCGACGTGCGGGCGATCGTCGGTTCATCGACGCTCATGACTTACGGCGCGGACTGGACCGAGTACGGATCGGATGTCGTGACGCCCGATGCCTCCGAGGTACGGTTTCCGCTCGATGCGCTGTGGGCGTCGTCTGCCATTGATGCGGTCGGGATTGACTACTACGCGCCGCTGTCCGACTGGCGCGACGAAGCCGGGCATCTGGATGCGTCGGAGTCGTCCTCGATCTACGAGCGCGATTATCTGAAAAGCCGCCTGCAAAGCGGCGAGGCCTACGACTGGTACTACGCCGGCGATGCCGCGCGAGCCGCGCAGACGCGCAGCGCGATCACCGATGGTCTCGGCAAGCCGTGGGTGTTTCGCGCCAAGGACATCTGGAACTGGTGGAGCAGCGCGCATCATGAGCGGTTGAGTGGCGCGGAGCTTGGCACCGCGACGGCATGGGTGCCCGCAAGCAAGCCGATCTGGCTCACTGAAATTGGCTGCCCGGCGGTGGACAAGGGCGCGAACCAGCCAAGCGTATTTCCCGATGCGAAATCGTCCGATGGCAATGTGCCGTATTTCTCGAACGGCCAGCGCGACGATCTGATTCAGCGACGGATGCTGGAATCCGTACTGGGTGCATTCGATCCCGCCTTCGGCGGCGATGAGACGCACAACCCGGTCTCGCCGGTTTACGGCGGGCCGATGATCGACGTTTCCGGAATCCATTTGTGGACCTGGGACGCGCGGCCTTATCCGGTGTTTCCTCTCGCGAGCGATGTCTGGAGCGATGCGCCGAACTGGCAGACCGGGCACTGGCTGACCGGCCGGCTCGGCGGCGCGCCGCTCGATGCGACGGTTGCTGCGCTGCTGAGCGATGCGTCGGTCGATAACGTCGATCCCTCATCATTGCGCGATGCCTGCGATGGTTACGTGGTGGACCGGCCGATGACGCCGCGTGCGATGATCGAGCCGCTCGCCACGGCCTATGCCTTCGATGCGGCGGCGGTCGGCGACAATCTCATGTTCGTGCCGCGCGGCGGCGCGCCGGTGATGGAGATTTCGGAAGACCAGCTAGTCGATCCGGAGAAGGATACGCCGGCGAAACTGACGCGGGCGCAGGAAACCGAACTGCCGCGCGAAGTCAGCTTCGGCTACACCGACGCCTCGGTGGATTATCGCCGCGCCGCCGTCACCTCGCGGCGTCTGGTCGGCGGCGCCACCCGCGCATTGCATTCCGACCTCGCCGTCGTCACCAACGATGCCGCCGCGACGCGGCGCGCCGACATCTGGCTACAGGATCTGTGGGCAGGGCGCGAGAGTATTTCGTTCGCGCTCGGCATGGAGCATCTGATGTTGACGCCGGGGGATGTCGTCGGCGTTACCATCAGGGGCCGGCGGCGGCTTTATGAAGTCGGCGAACTGGTCGACACCGAACAGCGGCAGGTTAGCGCTCGCAGCATTGATCCGGATATTTTCAACGTGCCCCTGCCGCAGCCGCGCCAGAGCGTGCCGGCGATTCCGCCCGCGCTCGGCCCGGTGCAGGCGCTCGCGCTCGATCTGCCGATGCTGGATTCGTCCGATCCGCCGGTGCTGACACGGCTCGCGGTGTTCGCAAATCCGTGGCCCGGTTCGGTCACGATCTGGCAGTCATCGGACGGCCTGAGTTTCGAGCGCGCGGCGACGGTATTCGTTCCATCCGTGATGGGTGAAACGCTCGATGCGCTGCCAACTGGTCCGGCCGCCTGCTGGGATCGTGGCAGCGAAGTGCGTGTGCGGCTTTACGGCGGCGCGCTGGCGTCGCTCGCGGATCCCAACGTGCTCAATGGTGCCAATGCGGCGGCAGTCATGAACGCCGATGGCGCGTGGGAGGTGATCCAGTTCGCGCGCGCCGAGCTTGTCGATGACAGGACGTATCGGTTGAGCCGATTATTGCGCGGGCAAGCGGGCAGCGAATATGCCATCGCCGCGTCCTTGCCGGCGGGCGCGCCGTTCGTGCTGCTCGACGAACATCTCATCGAGATCGCGCGCGGCATCGGTGCGCTGGACCGGGCGACCGATCTGCGGATCGTCGCGACCGGGCGCAGCCATGACGATCCGTCGGCGCTGGCGATGACGCTTGTGCCGCAAGCAACCGTCTTGATGCCGCTGTCGCCGGTGCACTTGCATGCCGCGCGCAAGGGTAACGGAGATATCGCGATCTCGTGGATCAGGCGGACCCGCAAGGACGGCGATGCCTGGGGTGTTGAAGTGCCGCTTGGCGAGGATGCCGAGGCTTACGAGATCGACATTCTGTCGGGCGGCAGCGTGAAGCGTACGCTTTCGGTGAGCTTGCCCGCGGCGACATATTTTTCGGCGGATGAGGTGGCCGATTTCGGCGGGCCACAGACGAGCCTGACTCTCCGGGCCTTTCAATTGTCCAGCACGGTCGGGCGCGGCCATCCCGCGCAATCCACCTTCGCACTTTGAGGTCACATGACAGAGACCGCCAATCTTGGTCTGCCGTTCATCGACGGCAGCCAGGCACAGAAACACGTCACGCATAACGAAGCGCTCCGGATTCTGGATGACGCGATCCAGATCGCGGTGCTCGATACCACGCTCACCGTGCCGCCATCATCCCCGGTGGACGGCGAACGCCATATCGTTGCGAACGGCGCGACCGGCGCATGGGCAGGGCAGGGCGATTCAGTCGCGACATGGGAAACCAATGCATGGCGTTTTCTTGCACCGAAGGCCGGATGGTGCGTGTGGTCGGTTGCCGACGATGCGCTCTTGGTGTTCGGCGGCAGCGCATGGATACCGGTCACTACGGGAGGCGGAACGCCTTTCTCGCCCGACAATCTGCCGCATCTCGGGATCAACGCGGCTGTCGCCGGAGCGAATCTTCTCACCGTGCACTCCAATGATGCGTTGCTCGATGCGATCAGCACGGCGGATGGCGGCACTGGCGATGTCCGCCTGCAATTGTCGAAGGCGGCGGCGTCGAACACCTCATCGGTGGTGTTCTCTGATGCGTTCTCGGGCCGGGCAGAATTCGGATTGACAGGGGATGACGATTTTCATCTCAAGGTCAGCGCGGACGGCGCGACGTGGCGTGACGCACTCAAGTTCGATCGCACCACGGGGCGGGTGTCATTCCCCGCAGGCGGCGCACGGGAAATTCTCACCGCCAATCGCACCTATTATGTCCGCACCGATGGTAGCGACAGCAATAACGGACTGAGCAACACCTCTGGCGGCGCGTTCCTGACCATTCAAAAGGCGATCAACACAACCGCATCGCTCGACATTTCGATCTACAACGTCACGATCCAGGTTGCATCCGGGACATATACAGGGGCTGTTCTGGTCAATGGCCCGTTTGTCGGCTCAGGAAATGTTTCCATCCTGGGCGATATATCAACGCCGTCCAATGTTCTGATCTCCACGACTTCCGCCACTTGCATCACGGTGCAAAATGGAGGTGCGCTTTCAGTCGGAGGATTTAAATTCAGGACCACGACCTCCGGCGACGGGATCGACGTTATATCCAACGGCACGGTCACTATCGTCGGGGCGGTTGAATTCGGATCGCTGGCCTCCGGAAGCCTCCACATCAGCGCCTCGAATGGAGGCAAACTTCTGAACTTCGGCGGCGGAAACATCATCGTTTCGGGTGGCGCATACGCTCATGTCTATGCCCAGCAACTGGGCGGTGTCGTCTATGCCGGAGTGACCGTTACGCTGTCCGGAGCCCCGGCCTTTTCATCGTTCTTCGCAGGGGCAAACAATATGGGGTTTTTCAGGTCGGCGAGCGTGACTTACTCCGGTTCGGCAACCGGACCGCGGTATTTCGCGGCGGCCAATTCAGTCATTCAAACGGATGGCGCAGGAACGTCGGCTCTTCCCGGCAATTCTGCCGGCACTACGTCCTCCGGCGGACAATATCTCTAGGGCTGAAGCCAAAATCGGCTCTTAAACGGGAAGTACCGCCATCATCAGGAGCAGCCAATGCTGACGTCCGCCATCGCACCGGCGGCCGAACCCTTGCGCATGGGTCCGGCCGGGCTCGAACTCGTGCGTGCCTTCGAGTCCTGCATGAAGGCCGTGCCGGACCGGAAAGGGTTTTTCACCACCTACACGGATTCGGCGGGTGTACTCACCATCGGCTGGGGGCATACCAATCATCATCTGCCGCGCTTCGTATCCGGCGCGATTTGGTCGCGCGCGGAATGCGATGCGGCGCTGGCGGGCGACATGATGACGTTCGAGCGCCACGTCCGTGATCTCTGCCACGCTCATCTCGCGCAGCATGAATTCGATGCGCTGGTGTCGTGGGCGTTCAACACCGGCGGCCCGGCGCGCGCGACATTGTGGAGAAAACTCAACGCGGGCGGCAAGGCCGCGGTGCCATCTGAACTTGCGAAGTGGAACAGGGCGGGCGGCCGTGTTCTGGCGGGCCTGACGCGCCGCCGCAAGGCGGAAGGTCTGATGTTCGCCGGCGATGTGAGAGGCGCGCTCGCTCTCGCGCACGCCTGAGCCGGATATTACCAGTGGCCGCCGAGTTGAAGACCGGCGACGAAGAAGACGGCGAACGTCAGCGCCATCGCGCTGCCGGCGAGAAGCTGCTCGCGCAGCGATAAATCAAACCATGACATGCCGGCACTCGGTTCCATCGGGACGGTGCGGCGTCTGTGTGGCCGCGCTGCCGCTCCAATATCGCGCCCGGCGCATCCGGGCAACCATCAACAAGGGGAACCATCATGACGTCAGACACGATCTGGCAGCTCATTCGCTATGCGCTGCTTCTCGCTTTCGGCCCTCTCATCACCAAGGGCTACTTGTCGTCCGACGAAGTCACGACCGTGACCGGCGCCATCGGCGTGATCTTCACCGCCGCCTGGGGCGTGTGGGTGAAGTACGGCACCCGGACCACCACGGCCAGTCACGCGGCCAGGATCAACACGCCCGTCGTCGATCCTGCGACCGGCAAGATCTCCAACAACTGAAAGGACTGTCCATGCGAAACCTTCAGGTTGTCGCGGCGCTGGCTGTGTCGCTCGCGCTCGCGAACTGCACCACTGTCCTGCCGTCGGTGAACATCTCCAATGCCATCGCCTTGAACACGGTCTACGGCGTCGCGAATGCGTACGGCATCGCCGTCAACGCGGCGAACGCTTACAAGGCGTTGCCGCTCTGCGCGACGGGCACCAGACCCAGCGCCACCAACATCTGCGCCAAGCGCTCGGTGATCGTGAATCTGCAAGGCGCGATGAGCCGCGCGCGGCTTGCGGTGAACAACGCGGTCGCGTTTCAGAAAGCCTATCCCACTCTCGACGTGACGAATGTCGTCGCTGCCGCACAGGCGGCGCTGAGCGACGTTCAGGCCGTCCTTGCATCAGGAGCGAACTGACATGGTCACCGCAGCAGACATCGAAGCCGGTGTGGCGATCGCGGAAGCGATCGTGAGCGCCATCGTGAAGGCCGCGCCCGCGATCCAGCAGGGCGTTGTATCGTCTCTGCCGTATGTGCAGGCGATCGCCGGACTCATTCAGGGCACCAACGCGACGCAGGAGCATATTGACGCCACGCTGGCGCAGATCAATGCGGCGAGCGACGAGTTTCTGAAGCCGTTGCCGCCCGACGATGGCGCCACCACGACCTGAGTCGTTTTATATCGCGGTATCAAGGCACCATGAATTCATGCGATATATGTGCCAATTGTGCGGCACATACCGCCTGGTGAGACGAATGGCCGGTCAGAAACGCACCATTTAAGCGATTTTTCAATTTAACATTTTATGGATTGGCCAATGTGATCCAAACAAACCGGTACTGGGGATGGAGCAGAAACAAAGGCGCAAGGCCGAACGGATTCAATTCGGCAAGGGCTTCGCCATGAGGATCATCGCGATCGATGGTTCATGGTTTCGGGCCTGCAACATCCTCGACGTGTCGGAGGAGGGGGCGCTGCTCCAGTTCGAGAAATCATTGAGCGGTCTCAATCTCGATGAGTTCTTTCTGGCGCTGTCCTCGACCGGCGTCGCCTTTCGCCGCTGCAAGATGGCGTGGGTCAACGGCGACCAGATGGGGGTCCATTTCATCAGGTCCAACGAGCGTCCCCCCGCGAAAAGCGGTGGTCGCCCGGGCTGAGGCTCGGCCGGCCCCGAGCTTTCAAGCCGCCTCCGTCCTGCTCGAGCCTGACTTTCTGCTCCTGACAAAAATGTAAGTCTCCCCCGCGAGGGCATTCATTTGCCATTCACGCTCGTGCGGTTCATCTTGAGTTGTTCAGTTCAGGATGCCGGAGAGCCTCGCCTTGCGCCTTCTCGTTGTCGAAGATGATCCCGATCTCAACCGCCAATTGACCGCAGCCTTGAGCGATGCGGGATATGTGGTGGACCGTGCCTTCGACGGAGAGGAGGGGCATTTTCTCGGCGACAACGAGCCTTACGACGCCGTCGTGCTCGATATCGGCCTGCCGAAAATGGACGGCATTTCGGTGCTGGAATCCTGGCGGCGCAACAAGCGGGTGATGCCGGTCCTCATTCTCACGGCGCGCGACCGCTGGAGCGACAAGGTGCAGGGGTTCGATGCCGGCGCCGACGATTATGTCGCCAAGCCTTTCCATCTCGAGGAAGTACTGGCGCGGATTCGCGCGCTGCTGCGCCGTTCCACCGGCCATGCCCAGAGCGAATTGACCTGCGGGCCCGTGGTGCTCGACACCCGCACCGGAAGAGTGTCGGTGGATGGCAATCCCATCAAGATGACGTCCCACGAATACCGGCTGCTGGCCTATCTGATGCATCATGCCGGGCGCGTGGTATCGCGCACCGAGCTTGTCGAGCATCTCTACGATCAGGACTTCGATCGCGATTCGAACACCATCGAAGTGTTCGTCGGCCGCATCCGCAAAAAGCTCGACGTCGACATCATCCAGACTGTCCGCGGCCTCGGCTATCTGCTGGCGCCTCCGACCGCGACCAATGCGCGCTAATTCCCTCGCCATCCGGCTGTTCCTGTCGGCGGCGGTCTGGGTTGCGCTGATTCTCACCGTCACCGGTTTCGCGCTCTCCTCGTTGTACAATCATTCGGTGGAGCGCGCCTTCGATCGCCGCCTCAACCTTTATCTGCGCACGCTGATCGCCGAGGTCGGCACGCCGGACGATCCCAAAAATCCCGAAAAGAGCATTCCCGCGCTCGGCGAGCCGTTGTTTGAACTGCCGCTGTCGGGCTGGTACTGGCAGATCGAAAGCATCGATTCCGTCAAACAGGAAGCGCGCGCCTCCCGTTCGCTCTGGGACGCAACATTGCCGCGCCTCGACGAGAAAAGCATTCCTCTCACGGCGTCGGGAGTCCGGCTCGGCTACGTCAAGGGGCCTGAAGACCAACCGCTGCGCATGGTGGAGCGGCCGATCGATCTCGGCACCGACGGCAAATATCTGGTGACTGTCGCGGGTGACGCCAACGAGATTTTCGACGAGACGCGGTTGTTCGACTGGTATCTCGGCGGCACGTTCGCGGCACTCGCCGCGGTTCTTCTGCTCACCACGATCTTCCAGGTCCGTTTCGGCCTTGCGCCTCTTAAGCGCATTTCCAACGCGCTCGCCGATATCCGCTCCGGCAAGGCCGAGCGGCTGGAGGGGCGTTTCCCGGTCGAGATCGCGCCGCTGGCGCGCGAGACAAACGCCTTGCTCGACGCCAACCGCGCCATCGTCGAGCGCGCGCGCACACATGTCGGCAATCTCGCCCATGCAATCAAGACGCCGCTGTCGGTGATCATCAATGAAGCCAATACGCATGGCTCCGACCCGTTCGCGGCCAAGATCCTGGAGCAGGGCGATGTCATGCGCAGCCAGGTCGCCCATCATCTGGAGCGCGCCCGCATCGCCGCGCGGCTGACGGTGGTGGCGACCATCACCGAGATCGAACCCGTGATCGAAGGGCTGGTGCGGACGATGGAGAAAATCCACCGCGACCGCGGCATCGTGATCGACTGGGCGGTGGCGGAGGGCGCGAAATTTCGTGGCGAGCGACAGGATCTCGAGGAGATGGTCGGCAACCTGATCGACAATGCGTGCAAATGGGCGGCGCGCCGGGTGCGGATCGGGGTTTCGGTGGTGCCCCCACAGGGCGACGAACTGGACCCGTCGCTCCACATCGCCGTGGACGACGATGGCAAGGGTCTGTCGGTCGCCGAGCGGGGACAGATCGTCCAGCGCGGGCAGCGGCTGGACGAGTCGAAGCCCGGCTCGGGACTGGGGCTGGCCATTGTTGTCGATCTGGCAGGGCTTTACGGCGGGAACCTGAAGTTCGACAGCGCCCCCATGGGCGGATTGCGGGCCGAACTGGCGCTGCCGGGGGTAGTCTAAGGGCGGTATCACGGTCCGCTAATGCCTTGACCGGACCTGAATAACGGATTTGGCCGGTGCTGGGCGGCGATCATTCCTAACGCCAAATTAACGACGTGCGAGGTAAGCCTGAGAGAAGTGTCGCCTGTTCCGGCGGCTGGCAGCGTTTATGTATCCATGGGCCCCAAGTCACTCGAACGCCTGAAAGAATTTCTCGCGCAGCTTCCGCCGAAATCGCAGGCGTTGCTGATGCGGGAGTTCGAGCGCGCCATCGAGCGCGGTGGCGATGACGCGGTTGTGGCCAACATCGTGCTGGCCGAGTTGCGCAAGATCGTGCGCGCGCCCGACGAAAACACCACGCCGCGCACCGACGATCCCGCGCGCCTGCTGTTCATGCCGGTCGAACCGTTTTTGATCGAGGGGACGGGGGCGGTCAGGCCGGGACAGATCAGGCGCACTTCGCTGACGCCGGTCTGGATGTGGCTGTCGCGCGAAGGCGCTCCGGCCGAGACTCAGACATACGAGGCAGTGCTGAAAAATCCGCAGGCGACAGCAACCGAGATCGATCGCGCGGTTCGTCAGATGCAGTTTGCGTCAGCGCAAGCGATCGAGGCGGCGGCCAGCGGCACCGACCGCCGCGGCTTTGGCCGCATCGGCACGCCTTCTGCGGTGGAGGATATTCCCGCGATTGGCGCCGTTCTCAAAATTCGCGAGTCGCTCGAGATTTTCGGCGCGCGCCTGCCGGGGCAGATCCGCGCTTTGAACGAAGCACAAGTTGCTTCCGTCACCACCGCGATGAATCTGCCCTCGCTGCAAACCCCGCAGGCGCTGCCTTTCGCCTTGTCGGTCGTGATGCAGAGGCTGATGTCGCCCTGGCAGGTGATCCGGCTGAGTATTTCGGTCGCGGCTTCCGACGACGAGGTTCGCGTGGCCGGCACGCCCTATGGCGTGGCCGTCACCATGGCGATCCACGACCTGTCCCGTCTTGTGGGCGAACTGCGCAACGACGTCCGTCGGGGAAAGTTCGACGACACCGCCAATATTCTGAAAGTCCTTCACGACGGCCTGCGCGGATTGCGCACCGAACTGGACATTCGTTCGGATTCGGCTTGGGGCAAGCAACTCTCGTCGATGCGGGCTGAAATCTCCAATGCACTGGATTCGGAAATCGGCTCCGTGCCTGGCCGCGTTCGCCGTTTGCTGCGCCAGAGGCCCGACAAGGACATCACGGCCAACAGCCGCATAGACGAGATGGAAGTCGATGAAACCGCGGCGTTCATCGATTTCGTCGCGACTTGCCGCAACTACGCTGGCGAACTCGCTATCAACGAGGTGACGCGGCGCACCTACAGCGATCTGCAACAATATATCGAGAAGGCCACCGAATCGCTGGTCGAGACGCTTCGGGCGAGCGACACCAGAACCCGGCCGTTTCGCTACGCCCAGGCGCAGGCTGCGATCCGCTTCTGCGAGGTGATGTTTGGGCCCGATTACGCCTCGTTGATGAAGAAGGCGGTCGAGGTCGCCAAATCCGAGCGGAAAGCCTCCCGCAAAGCCTGATTTTTTTGTTCCAGCTCAATTGAAATAGCCGTTTGCAAAGGTTGACTGCACGTGGTGTAACCCCGCCGCGCCCCTAAGTTCTGCCGGGCGCTGGCCCGTTCTGCTCGGAAACCGGAATGTCGCTTTGGTTTATGCTCGCGTTGATGACGGCTGTGGCGGTCTTCGCGGTGCTATGGCCGCTCGGGCGGCAGGTCAAACGGGGCCCGACCGCCAGCGAAACCGTCGTCTATCAGGACCAGCTGGCCGAAGTAACGCGCGACGTTGATGCCGGGTTGATTGGCCCGGTGGAAGCGGAGGCCGCGCGGATCGAGATCAGCCGCCGGCTGCTGGCCGCAGCCACAGGCGAGGAGGGCGATACGCTTGGCGTCAGCAGGAGCTGGCGCCGCGCGGTCTCGATTGTCGCGCTGGCCGGGCTGCCTTTGCTGGCCGCAGGTCTCTACCTCCAGATCGGCTCGCCCTGGCTGCCGGATTTTCCATTCGCCGCGCGCCAGCAGGTGAAGCCGCAGGACGCCTCGATCGAGCGCCTGATCGCGCGGGTGCAGGAAATCCTCGAGAAGAATCCCAAGGACGGACGCGGCTGGAGCGTGCTGGCGCCGGTGCTGCTCAAGCTTGGCCGCGTCGATGAGGCCGTTCCGGCCTTCCGCAACGCGCTCGCCTATAATCCAGAGACGGCAGGCCACCATGCCGATCTCGGGGAAGCGCTCACTGTGGCGGCGAACGGCGTGGTGACGGCGGAGGCCAAGGCCGAATTTGATCGTGCTCTGGCGCTCGACCCGAACGAGAGCAAGGCTCGCTATTTCACCGGCGTTGCGCTGGAACAAGACGGCCAGCCGGCCAGGGCGGCCGACATCTGGCGCGGGATGCTGGAGAAGGCACCTGCCGACGCGCCTTGGCGGTCGCTGGTTCAGGAGGCCCTGGCGCGGGTGTCCGGCAACCGTCCTCCGGCGCTGTCGGCGGACCAGATGGCAATGGCCAAGGGGATGGATGCCGCGGGCCGCAGCGCCATGATCGAGGGCATGGTCGAACGTCTGGCGGACCGTCTCAAAACGAACAAGGATGACGTCGAAGGATGGCTGCGGCTGGTGCGGGCCTATATGGTTCTCGGCGAAAAGGACAAGGCCAACGCCGCGCGGGATAATGCAAGGCAGGCCGTGAGCGGGAATTCGGAACATTTGCGCCAGCTCAATGATGGCCTCAAGGGACTTGGAATAGACGGATAGACATGATGCCGGAAACCGTGGATGGATCATCGGGCCGCGTCATGCGCGAAGGGCTACAATGACGCGCAAACAACGGCGATTGACGATGATTGCGGGCGCGCTGGCGGTGCTGGCGGTGGCCGCGGCGCTGGTGCTGAACGCCATGCGCAGCTCGATCATGTTCTTCACCACGCCTGGCAAGATCGCCGAACAACATATTGCGCCCGGTACCAAATTCCGGCTCGGCGGACTGGTTGAAAAAGGCTCGCTGGTGCGCGGCGATCAGTTGAAGGTCAATTTCGAGGTGACCGACGGCAGCGCCAAGGTGCCGGTGGCTTTTCAGGGCATCCTGCCGGATCTGTTCCGCGAGGGGCAGGGCGTGATCTCGGAAGGCTCGCTCGATTCGAGCGGCGTCTTCCATGCCGATACCGTGCTTGCCAAGCATGACGAGACCTACATGCCCAAGGCCGTGGCCGACGAACTGAAGAAGGAAGGCCACTGGAAGGACGATTACGGCAACGCCGCGAAGGGCGGTTATGGCAAGACCTCAGCCGCCGATGCGCCGGGGGCCGTGAGATGATCGCCGAGGGCGGGCATTACGCACTGGTGCTGGCGCTCGGGCTGGCGTTGATCCAGTCGTTCGTGCCGTTGATCGGCGCGCGGGTGAAAGATCCCGCGCTGATGAACGTGTCGCGCTCCACCGCGATCGTGCAGTTCGCCTTCGTCCTGTTGTCGTTCCTCGCGCTGATCTCGCTGCACGTGATGTCGGATTTCTCCGTTGTCAACGTCTACGAGAATTCGCATTCGCTGAAGCCGCTGATCTACAAGATCACCGGCGTCTGGGGAAACCATGAAGGCTCGATGCTGTTGTGGGTGTTCATCCTGTCGCTGTTCGGCGCGCTTGTCGCGATCTTCGGCGCCAATCTGCCGCTGTCGCTGCGCGCGCATGTGCTGGCGGTGCAGGCGTGGATCGCAACCGCGTTCTATCTGTTCATCCTGCTGACCTCCAATCCGTTCCTGCGCATCGCGAATCCTCCGCTCGAAGGGCGCGACCTCAATCCGATCCTGCAAGACCCCGGTCTCGCCGTGCATCCGCCGATGCTCTATCTCGGCTATGTCGGCTTCTCGATCTCGTTCTCGTTCGCCATCGCGGCGTTGATCGAAGGCCGTATCGACGCGGCCTGGGCGCGCTGGGTGCGGCCGTGGACGCTGATGGCATGGATATTCCTCACGCTCGGCATCGCGATGGGCTCGTACTGGGCCTATTACGAGCTCGGCTGGGGCGGCTGGTGGTTCTGGGACCCGGTCGAGAACGCCTCGCTGATGCCCTGGCTCGCGGGCACGGCGCTCCTTCATTCGGCGGTGGTGATGGAGAAGCGCGAGGCGCTGAAGATCTGGACCGTGCTGCTGGCGATCCTCACCTTCTCGCTGTCGCTGCTCGGCACGTTCCTCGTGCGTTCGGGCGTGCTCACCTCGGTCCATGCGTTCGCGACCGATCCCCGGCGCGGCGTCTTCATCCTGATGATCCTGTGCGTGTTCATCGGCGGCAGCCTGTCGTTCTATGCGTGGCGCGCGGCTTCATTGAAGCAGGGCGGGCTGTTCGCGCCGATCTCGCGCGAGGGCGCGCTGGTGCTCAACAACCTGCTGCTGACCACCGCCTGCGCCACTGTTTTCGTTGGTACGCTTTATCCGCTGGCGCTGGAAGTCGTGACCGGCGAGAAGATTTCCGTCGGCGCGCCGTTCTTCAATCTCACCTTCGCGCCGCTGTTCCTGCCGCTGTTGCTGGCGGTGCCGTTCGGCCCATTGCTCGCATGGAAGCGTGGCGATCTCGTCGGCGCCGCGCAGCGCCTGATGATGGCGGGTATCGTCGCTCTGGTGGCGATTGCCATTGTCTGGGCATGGCAGCGGGGCGGCAGCGCCTTTGCGCCGCTCGCCATCGGGCTTGCGGTGTTCGTCATTCTCGGCTCTGCGGTCGATATCGCCGAGCGCGTGAAGCTGTTCCGCGCACCGATCGCAACCTCATGGTCCCGCGCCACGGGCTTGCCGCGCTCGGCATGGGGGACCGCGTTCGCCCATGCGGGGCTCGGCATCGCGCTGATCGGCATCGTCTGTGAATCGACGTGGAATATCGAGCACATCGCCACCATGCGGCTGAACGATACCGCGCAGCTCGGCAGCTACAGCGCGACCTTCGACGGCATGACGTCGCGGCAGGGGCCGAACTATCGCGAGGACATCGCGACCTTCACCATCCGGCAGGGTGGCGTGGAGGTCGGCACGATGACGCCGTCGAAGCGCAGCTTCACGACGCGCGGCATGTCCACCACGGAGGCGGCGCTGATGACGCGCGGCGTGAGCCAGCTCTACATCTCGCTCGGCGCGGCGGAGCCCAACGGTTCGATCACCGCGCGCATCTACTACAAGCCGATGGTGCTTCTGATCTGGTTCGGCCCGGTGCTGATGGCGTTCGGCGGCATGCTGTCGCTGTCCGACCGCCGCCTGCGGGTCGGAGCGCCGAAGCCCGCGCGACCGAAACTCAGCGGCCTTGCGCAACCGGCGGAGTAGGGCGATGCGGCGTCTTGCAGCCATTATTGCGTTCGTGCTGATGACGGGTCTGCCGTCTGCGGTCTTCGCCGTGCAGCCCGACGAGGTCATGCACGACCCGGCGCAGGAGGCGCGGGCGCGGGCATTGTCGCGCGAACTGCGGTGCATGGTCTGCCAGAACCAGTCGATCGACGATTCGGAGGCGCCGCTGGCACGCGATCTGCGCCTGCTGGTGCGCGAGCGGATCGCGGCGGGCGACAGCGACAGGCAGGTGCTGGATTTTCTGGTCGCGCGTTACGGCGAATTCGTCCTGTTGAAGCCGCCGCTCAAGGAACACACGCTGATCCTGTGGTTGCTTACGCCTGCCGTTCTGATCGGCGGCGGGGCGGGGTTGTGGTTGTACAACCGCAAGCGCTGGGCCTCGCGCAGCGATGATATTACCGCGCTGACGCCCGAGGAGGAGATGCGGCTGGAGAAGCTGATCGCCAATCAGGACTCCGTGGAAAAATCCGCTTGAACGATTAGACTGGGCGAAACATTCCCGTTCGTCCCGGAGGCCGCATGGCTGGCGACCGCATCACTTCATCCGAAGATCTGACCGATGCCTATCCGAATCCGGCCTCTCCGGCTTCGCTGTTCAAGGAGATCGACCATGTGGATGAAAACTACGCAACCCTGATCGCGGCCTCCCCGTTTGTCGTGCTGGCGACGGCCGGCCCCGAGGGGCTGGATTGTTCTCCGCGTGGGGACGCGCCCGGTTTTGTCACGGTGCGGGATTCGAAAACCCTGCTGTTGCCGGATCGCAGAGGCAACAACCGGCTCGATTCTTTCAGAAACATTTTGTCCGACAACCGCATTGGAATGCTTTTCCTGATTCCGGGTTACGGGCAGACCTTGCGTGTGAATGGGTGCGCCGAACTATCCTGCGATCCGGGTCTGTGCGCGCAGTTCGAGGCGGCCGGCAAGCGGCCTGCGAGCGTCATGATTATTCATGTGGAGAAGGTCTTCTTTCAGTGCTCCCGCGCGGTCGTGCGCGCCGAGCTCTGGAATCCCGAGCGGCAAGCCGACAAGACCAGCCTGCCGTCGGCCGGTACGATCCTGCGCGATATTACGGCGCGCAACGAGGAGATCGCGACCTTCGACGGTCAGGCTTACGACGCGGCATTGCCGGGGCGGATCAAGGCAACGTTGTACTGAAGACGATACTGCCGGGATGCCTGCGGCATCAGCTCGCAGGCGGTATCCCCTTAATTACCAAAACTTAATTCCCCCGACAGAGCGCCGTAAGGGCGCATCCCCCATGTTTGACTCCGAAGACGCAGCCCCGCGTCACGAATTTCGATTCATCGGAGTGACCCCATGACCAACCCCGCCGACCTCCCGAAAATCCCGCCCCAGAAAAAACCGCGCGGTCTTCTCTCCATGCGCAAATTTGCCTTGATGGCATCCGTCGTCGCGGGCCTCGGCGCGGCCGCTTATGGCCTCAGCACGCCGTATGCGACAGACGCTTTCGTTAGCCCCGCGCATGCTCAGGTCAACAAGGACGTGCGGCAGGTTCAGCAGCCGATCGGCTTTGCCGATATCGTCGAGCGCGTGAAGCCGTCTGTGATCTCGGTGCGCGTCCGGATCGAGGAGAAGCAGACGGCGGACAACAATGACGACCTGCCGTTCCCGCCCGGCTCGCCGATGGAGCGGTTCTTCCGCCGCTTCGGCGGCCCTGATGGCTTTCCGGGTGGTCCCGGCGGTCGCCGTGGCCGTGGCAATCTCGTGACCGGGCAGGGCTCGGGCTTCTTCATCTCGGCGGACGGCTATGCCGTCACCAACAACCATGTCGTCGATGGCGCCGACAAGGTCGAGGTCACGACCGATGACGGCAAGACCTACAAGGCCAAGGTGATCGGCACAGACAAACGCACCGACCTCGCGCTTATCAAGGTCGAGGGCGGCAGCAACTTCCCGTTCGCGAAGCTGTCCGATGGCGAGCCGCGCATCGGTGACTGGGTGCTGGCGGTCGGCAATCCGTTCGGCCTCGGCGGCACGGTCACGGCGGGCATCGTGTCCGCGCGCGGCCGCGACATCGGCAACGGCCCGTATGATGATTTCATCCAGATCGACGCGCCGGTGAACAAGGGCAATTCCGGCGGTCCGGCCTTCGATACCGCAGGCGAAGTGATCGGCGTCAACACCGCGATCTATTCGCCGTCCGGCGGCAGCGTCGGCATCGCGTTCTCGATTCCGTCCGCGACGGTGAAGAACGTGGTTGCCCAGCTCAAGGACAAGGGCACCGTCAGCCGCGGATGGATCGGCGTGCAGATCCAGCCCGTCACGCAGGAGATCGCCGACAGCCTCGGGCTGAAGAAGGCCGAGGGCGCACTGGTGGCGGAGCCGCAGACCAATGGCCCCGCCGCGAAGGCAGGCATTGAATCGGGCGACGTCATCAACAAGGTGAACGACCAGCCGGTGAAGGATGCCCGCGAACTCGCCCGCACCATCGGCGGCATGGCGCCCGGCGCGTCGATCAAGCTCGGTGTGCTTCACAAGGGCTCCGAGAAGACGCTGACGCTGACGCTCGGCGAGCTGCCGAACGCCAAGTCGATCAAGACCGGCTTCAACGATAACGATAACGGCCCCGGCCGGAACGGCAATGGTTCGGACGTGCCGAATCTCGGCCTCACCGTGGCCCCGGCGAAGTCCGTCGCGGGCGCCGGTAAGGAAGGGGTGGTGATCACCAATGTCAATCCGGACGGCGCGTCCGCCGAACGCGGCCTGAAGGAAGGTGATGTGATCCTCGAGGTCGCGGGCAAATCGGTCGCCACGGCGGACGATATCCGCAACGAATTGAACATCGCCCGCGCCGACAAGAAGAACAGCGTCCTGATCCGTGTCCGGAGCGGCGATTCATCACGTTTCGTCGCATTGCCGGTCGGCAAGGGTTAACTACATGTGAAGTTCCTTTCGATGGAATACGCCCCCCTCCGTCGGAAGGGTAATGGGTGGGCGGTGAGGTTTCCCCAGCTTCGCCGCCCATCTTCTTTTCAGTTTCCAATCCCTTGAAAGAAAACGGTCGTCGCGCCATGGTGATAGCCAATAGTCCCGAACCGACTCCATCGCAGATGCGCCTGCTCATTATCGAAGACGATCGCGAATCTGCGGAATATCTTGCGAAGGCGTTTCGCGAGGTTGGCCATGTCGCGGAATTGGCCGGCGATGGCGAGGAAGGGTTGGCTCTGGCCCAGTCCGGCGATTACGATGTGCTGGTGGTCGACCGCATGTTGCCAAAGCGGGACGGCCTGTCGGTGATCGGCACGTTGCGCGAGAAGGGCGACACCACACCCGCGCTGATCCTGTCCGCGCTCGGCCAGGTCGATGACCGCATCAAGGGCCTGCGCGCCGGCGGCGACGATTATCTGCCGAAGCCCTATTCATTCGCCGAACTGCTGGCGCGGGTCGAGGTACTGTCGCGCCGCCGCGGCGGGCCTTCGGAGGAAACGAGCTATCGCGTCGGCGACCTCGAACTCGACCGGCTGTCGCATCAGGTCAGGCGCGGCGCGACCGAGATCACGCTTCAGCCGCGCGAATTTCGCCTGCTCGAATATCTGATGAAGCATGCGGGGCAGGTGGTGACGCGCACCATGCTGCTGGAGAACGTGTGGGACTATCACTTCGATCCGCAGACCAACGTCATCGACGTGCATATCTCGCGGTTGCGCTCGAAGATCGACAAGGGGCAGGAGCGGCCGCTGCTCCACACCATTCGCGGCGCCGGATATATGATACGTGACGGCCTTCGGTAAACTGATCCGCACCACGGCGTTTCGCCTGACGCTGGTGTATCTTTTTCTGTTCGCGCTGTTCGCGGCTTCGCTGCTCGGCTACTTCGCCTGGAACACGCGGCGGATGATCACCGAGCAGATCACCGAGACCGTCAACGGCGAACTGAGCGAACTCGATCAGCAATATTCGCGCGGGGGCATTCGCGGGCTGGTGTTCGCGATCGAGAACCGGGCGATGCGCCCCGGCGCCAATCTCTATCTGCTGACGACGCCGCAGGGGCAGGCGGTCGCGGGCAATATCGGCTCGCTCCAGCCCGGCGTGATGAACACCACCGGCTGGGCCAATACCGTCTATCATCGTCTCGACGAAAGCGATTCCAAGAACCATTTCGCGCTGGTGCGTGTCACGCAATTGTCCGGCGGCTTTCGCCTTCTGATCGGGCGCGATCTGGAGGAGCGGCAGCGGCTGTTCGGCATCGTCGCCAAGGCGGCGCAATGGTCGGTGGCGATCGTACTGCTGCTCGGGCTTTGCGGCGGCATCTTCGTCGCGCGCCGTGTGCTCCACCGCATCGACGCGATGACGGGAACGGCGCAGCGGATTATGGGCGGCGACCTGAGCGAGCGGCTTCCGGTCGGGCGCAGCGGCGACGAACTCGACCGGCTCGCGGAAAATCTCAACGCGATGCTGGAGCGGATCGAGGCGCTGATGGCGGGGCTCAAGGAGGTCTCCGACAACATCGCCCACGATCTGAAGACGCCGCTGACGCGGCTGCGCAACCGCGCCGAGGAGGCGCTGGCCGACGCCGGCAACGAGGCGGAATACCGCGCCGCGCTGGAGCGCACCATCGAGGAATCCGACGGCCTGATCCGCACCTTCAATGCGCTGCTGATGATCGCGCGAGCGGAATCGGGGCAGGCGCGCGATAACATGGTCGATTTCGACACCGCCATCGTCGCCCGCGATATCCAGGAATTGTACGAGCCACTGGCGGAAGACAGCGGCCTCGCGCTTGAGGTTCAAACCGAGCCGGCGTTCATTCACGGCAACCGCGAACTCATCAGCCAGGCGCTCGCCAATCTCGTCGAGAACGCCCTCAAATACGGCAAGCCAGCCGAACTTGCGCCAGATGTGAAGCCTTCGGTGCTGATCGAGGCGCGCCACGACGACGAAGGCGTCAAGCTCAGCGTCACCGATCACGGCGCCGGTATTCCAGAGTCAGACCGTCAGCGGGCAATGGAGCGCTTCGTGCGCCTCGAAGCCAGCCGGACCCTGCCGGGTTCGGGATTGGGCTTAAGTCTAGCTTCGGCGGTCGCCGTTCTGCATGGAGGCGAACTGCGGCTGGGCGATGCGAAGCCCGGCGTGCGCGCGACCCTTGCCATGCCGGGGCGAGACGTGGAACAAGCGGGGGTATGACGTCAACGAGTGCAGGCGCCACGGATTCCCGACCGCTGGCTGCCCGTTTTGTAACAAATCCGACATCCTTCGCGCCCGACGAGGCGCAGCAACGGGTCGCGGGCTGGCTTGCCGACCTGCCGGCGCAGGATGCCGGGGCGTGGCAGGCTGTCATCGACGGGCATTCCCATGCCCATGCGATCCTTCACGGCATCGCTGAATTCTCTCCTTATTTGTTCGACCTGATCCGGCTTGATCCCGCGCGCGGCCTGCGGGTGTTCACCTGCCGGCCTGAAGATCATATGACGGCGCTGATCGCGCAAGCCCGGAACGAAGCGGCGGCGGCCGCCAGCGAGTCTGCCGTGATGGTGGCCCTGCGGCGGCTGAAAGCCGAGGCGGCGTTGCTGATCGCGCTGTGCGACATCGGCGGCGTGTGGCCGGTCGGGCAGGTGACATCGGCGCTGACCGATGTGGCCGTCACGTCCGTGCAGTGCGCGGTGCATTTCCTTTTATCGCAGGAGGTGGAGCGCGGGCGGCTTCTCGCCCAAAATCCCCAGCACCCGGAGGAGGGCAGCGGGCTGATCGTCCTCGCGATGGGCAAGATGGGTGCGGGCGAATTGAATTTCTCCAGCGACATCGACCTGATCGTGTTCTACGACCCCGACAAGGGCCAGTTGTCCGACAGCGTCGAGGCCTCGCCGTTCTTCGCGCGTCTGGCGCAGGGCATTGCGCGCCTGCTGCAACAGCGCACCGGCGACGGCTATGTGTTCCGCGTCGATCTGCGGCTGCGGCCCGATCCCGCCTCGACGCCCGCCGCGGTGTCGGTGGAGGCCGCGCTCCATTACTACGAGCGCGAGGGCCGCACCTGGGAGCGCGCGGCGATGATCAAGGCGCGGCCCTGCGCGGGCGACCTTGCATCCGGCGATGCATTGCTCTCGGAAATTTCCCCATTCGTCTGGCGCAAGCATCTCGACTTCGCGGCACTGACCGATGTCCACGATATGAAGCGGCAGATGCAGAGCTTCCGTGGCCAGAGCGAGATTTCGGTCGAGGGCCATAACGTCAAGGTCGGGCGCGGCGGCATTCGCGAGATCGAGTTCTTCGCGCAGACCCAGCAATTGATCGCGGGGGGGCGGCACCCTGAATTGCGGGTGAGGCCGACGCTGGTGGCGCTCGACATTCTCGCCGCCAACAACTGGATCGCGCAGAGCGTACGCGAGGAGCTGGCGAGCGCCTATGAATTCCTGCGCCGCGTCGAGCATCGCATCCAGATGATCGCCGACGAGCAGACCCACACGCTGCCGGCCGACAGCGAGGGCATCGAGCGTTTCGCGCGATTCTTCGGCTATGCCGACCGTGCGTCGTTCGCCGCCGACCTGCTGCGCCACCTCAATTGCGTGCAGGGTCATTACGAGCGCCTGTTCGAGGGCGATCCGTCCGAGCCGGAGAAGGCCCCCGATGTCGATTACGGCGCGGGGCCGGATGACGCGCGGCTGCTCGATCAATTGCGCCGCCTCGGTTTCAAGACGCCGCGGACGGTGGCGGAAACCGTGCAGCACTGGATGGCGGGCGAATATCGCGCATTGAAAGTGGAGAGTACGCGCGAGGCGTTCCGCGAATTCGTGCCGAACCTGTTGCGTGGCCTGTCGCGCGCCGAACATCCCGATGCCGCCATCAACGAATTCGACCGCTTCCTGCAAGCGCTGACCCGTGGCGGCCGGCTGATCTCGCTGCTGGCGCAAAACAAGGACGTGGTCGCGCTGGTGGCGCTGATCCTCGGCGCGGCGCCCCGGCTCGGCGACATGCTGGCGCGCCATCCGCAGATCATGGACGGGTTGATCGATCCGCGCTTCTTCGGCGCGATGCCGGATCGCGACGAACTGTCGGCGCGCCTCACCGCGACACTGGCGGACGCGGACTCCTACGAGGAGTTTCTCGACCGTCTGCGGATGTTCGGTCAGGAAAGCCTGTTCCTGACCGGCACGCGCATCCTGTCCGGTACCGTGTCGGCGCGGCAGGCGAGCACGGCGTTCGGCGATGTCGCGGAAGGCATCGTGCATACCGTGCACGATCTCACCGCGCGCCAGTTCGCCGAACAGCATGGTCTCATCAAGGGCCAGCAGACCGCCATCCTCGCGATGGGCAAGCTAGGCGGCCGGGAGATGACCGCGTCCTCCGACCTCGATCTGATCCTGATCTACGATTTCGACCATGATCATCCGGATTCGGACGGATCACGCTCGCTGCACGGCGCGCAATATTTCGCCCGCTACACCCAGCGCCTCATCAGCGCGTTCACGACGCGGACTAATTACGGCGTGCTCTACGACATAGATATGCGGCTGCGCCCTTCAGGGCGCGCCGGTCCGGTCGCTACGCGGCTCGATGCCTTCGCGGACTATCAGGACAACGAGGCCTGGACGTGGGAGCACATGGCGCTGACCCGCGCCCGTGTGATCTCAGGGCCGCCGGATTTCCAGAAACAGATTGAGGACTTGATCGCCCGCGTGCTGATGCGCCCGCGCGACATCGACATCATCGCCAACGACGTGCTGGAAATGCGCAAGGCGGTGGCCGATGAGAAGGGCGAGAACGACATCTGGGACTTGAAATATGCCGCGGGCGGCATCGTCGATATCGAATTCCTGGCGCAGTACCTGCAACTTATTCACGCCGCGCAGAAGCCCGGCATCCTCAACGTTAACACCATGCAGGTCTACGACAACGCGGTGAAGCTCGGCGTGCTGGCCTCATCCGATGCGGAAATCCTGCGGCCCGCCGCGCGGCTCTATCAAAACCTGACGCAGGTGCTGCGGTTGTGCGTGTCGGAGAAATTCAAACCAGATACGGCTGGGGAAGATCTTTTGCGCGTGATGACTCGGGCTGCCGACGCGCCCGACTTTTCCGCGGTCGAGGCTCGCCTTCGGGAGACGCAAGCCGAGGTGCGCGAGATTTTCCTGAAGCTGATGCAGGCGAGACCTTAACCGGTTCCACCACGGCGCACGGCAGGTCGATCCTAACCACGGTGCCGACGCCGAGTTGCGAACGCAGTTTCATCGAACCGTTATGCAACTGGACCAGCGATTTGGAGATCGCGAGGCCGAGGCCGGAGCCGTGATAGCTCTTGGTCAACTGGCTTTCGACCTGCTCGAAGGGGCAGCCGAGGCGGGCGAGGGCTTCCTTCGGAATGCCGATGCCGGTGTCGGCGATCGTCACCATCACTCGGTCGCCGATCATGCGGCTACGCACCACGATGCGTCCGCCATCGGGCGTGAACTTCACCGCATTCGACAAGAGATTGACGAGGATCTGTTTCATCGCCCGGCGGTCGGCGACGATCGGAATGGCGCTGTCGATCCGGCTGTCGAGCGTCAAATGCTTGCCGTCGGCCCAGCTCGAGGCGACGCGCGTGGATTCCGACACGGTTTCGGCGAGGTCGAGCTTCTCGGGGGCGAGCTTCATGCGCCCGGCCTCGATCTTCGACATATCGAGGACATCGTTGATGACGTCGAGAAGGTAATTCGCGCTCGTCAGGATGTCCTGGCAGTACTCCTGATAGCGTCCGGAGCCGAGCGGGCCGAACATGCCGCGGCCCATCACTTCGGAAAAGCCGATGATGGCGTTGAGCGGCGTGCGCAGTTCGTGGCTCATGTTGGCGAGGAATTTCGACTTGGTCTGGTTGGCTTCCTCGGCGCGGCGCTTCTCTTCGGCATATTTCTGCGCGAGGTCGGCCAGCTCCCGGGCTTGTTGTTCGAGTGCCACTTGCGATCGCTTGAGATCGACGACATAGGCGGTCAACCGCAGGTCGTTGTCTACCAGCCGCTGCTCGTGGCGCTTGATCTGGGTGATGTCGGTGCCGACCGACACGAAGCCGCCGTCCTTGGTGCGGCGCTCGCTGATGTTCAGCCAGCTTCCGTCATTGAGCTGCGCCTCGAAGGTCCGCGAACCCGGCGCGGAAATCTCGGTGTCGGCGACGCGGGCGCGAATTTCCGGCATGTGCCCGACCTCGATCACCGTCTCGTAGGGCGTGCCCGCGGTGACGGCCGAATCCGGCAGCTTGTGCAGCCGCTGGAAGTGCGAGTTGCAGAGCACCAGCCGGTTTTCCGAATCCCACAGGACGAATGCTTCCGGGATCGTCTCGATGGCGTCCCGCAGGCGCAGATCCGCCTCGACCGAGCGAGCCGCGAGGCTCTTCTGTTCGGTGATGTCGAGCGCGATGCCGATCAGATGGCTGCCGCCGTTGCTGCCGGCTTCGGTCAGTTCGCAACGCACGCAAAGCCAGATCCAGTGGCCGTCGGCGTGGCGCATCCGGAAGGTCTGGTCGATATGGCTGATTTGTCCCGACAGCAATTGGTCGGCAATCGCCATCAGGTCGATGTCTTCGGAGTGGACTAGCGCGTTGACTTCGCCGAACGCGAGGAGGTCGTTGCGGCTTTCCAGCCCCAGCATCGTGAACATCGATTGCGACCAGAAGACACGCCCGCGCGAGAGGTCCCAGTCCCATAATCCGCAGCGGCCGCGATTGAGCGCGGTGTCGATGCGGCCACGGACGGCGTCGTTGATGAGGTCGCTTTCGCGTGCGCGGGTGGATTGCCAGTGGAAGGCGAAGCCCAGGATCAGCACCACGAAACCGGTGGTGGCCGACAGTGTGATTTGCAGCGCCGTGTCGGAACGCCATGAGGTTGCGTTCTGCGCCTGCATGACGATGACGCTGCCGGACGCTGCGTCCAGCGTGCGCTGGGCGGCCAGCGCCATACGTCCGTCAGGCAATGGCAGTTCGACCACGGCCTCGCCGGTGTCGTTGAGGGCCTGAGCCTGTGCGGGCGTGACGGCATCGAAGGCTGCGTCGTTGCTGCCATCGAGCGCAAGCTGCACGCCCTCCTGCCGGTCGAGGCCGGTAACGAGGATGTGCCGTCCGGAGGCGCTGGCCCATGACGGCACGAGACCGGGCAGGGTGGACTGGAGTCTGGTCGCCGACAGCGCGCGATCAGGCCGCCGTGCCGCCAGATGGTCGATGCGTTCCTTCATCAGGTCAGCGAGGGAAGCGATCTCGCGTGTCGTGGCGGCATGCTTCTGACGGTTCTGGTCCAGCACCTGCACGAAGGCGCCGATCAGGATCGTGACGAGGAAAGCAATGATGAGGATGGGAACGGCGCGACGAAGAAGGGGTTCGGCGATGAGGAGGCGGTTATAAGCTGGTTGAGCTATCGACTGTGCCAATCCCTTGATCGAATCGGATTGGACACACGAACTCGTCGCGTGAACGCGCGCCATTAACAGCCCCCGGATTTGCCGTTGTCCCCTCCGAAAGCTGACGCGCAACTTGCTCTCGAATCGCAAGCTGATTTGAATCCAGTTTTCCCACGCTGTCGAGAGTCAACGAATCCTTAATCGAAAATAATTTTATCCAACGCTTCTTTTGGTGTCGCGAGCACAGGTTTTTTGAGTCCGAACCGGGAACGATCGATGTCCTGCTGCGCGGATCATGCGATTCATCAGCTTGCGGAGCGCGATTGTCCGCGATTGTTTTGCGGCGAGACGGAGCAGGGGCCGCCACACGATTTTGGCTGTCGCGGGTCCTTCGGTTTGCCTGTTTTGCATGCGCCCGGTCCGCCCTTGCCGCAGGCCAGCCCTCGCAGCCTCGCGCGTTGCGGACATGCTGCGAGTTTGATATTCCGGTGGCGACAAGTCGTTCGGTGCGAAGTTGGCCTGAAGGCCCTTTATTGTTGAATCGAGGGGCGAACCTACGCAGCATCGGCCGAAGCCACCGGCTGGAGATGCACGCGTGAATCTGCACGAGTTTCAGGCAAAACAAATCCTGGCGGGCTATGGCCTGCCTTCCCCGGGCGGCAAGGTCGCCATCACGCCGGATCAGGCCGTCGCGATCTATAACGAACTGGGCGGCGGTGCCATCGCCGTCAAGGCGCAGGTCCACGCCGGTGGCCGCGCTCAGGCCGGCGGCGTCAAGATCGTCCATTCGGAGAAAGAGGCGAAGTCGGTCGCGGCCTCGCTCCTCGGCAAGAAACTCGTGACCGCCCAGACCGGCCCGGCCGGGCGCGTGGTCCGCCGTATCTATATCGAGAAGGCTGTCGAGCCGGTGCGCGAACTGCATGTCGCGCTGCTGATCGACGGTTCCTCCGGTCATCTCACATTGTTCGGCAGCGCCCATGGCGGCGGCGACATCGAGGAGCGGGCCGCACGCGGAGAACTGCGGCTCGAACGTCTCGGCCTTGGCGATGGCTCGAAGCGCCACGCCGATGAAGTGGCCGCCTTCGCAAGCAAGATACGTATCGACGGCGCGTCCGTCCCGGCCTTCGGCGCCATCGTCGATGGTTTGCGCCGCGCCTTCGTCGAGCTCGACGCCAGCCTGATCGAGATCAACCCGCTGGCGGTGCTGCGCGACGGCAGCTTCCAGGCGCTCGACGTCAAGATGGTGCTGGAAGACAACGCGTTGTTCCGGCACCCCGACCTTACCGCCTTGCGCGACGAGGACGAGATCGACCAGCGCGAGGTCGAGGCGCAGCGCCATCAGCTCAATTTCGTCAGCATGGACGGCAATATCGGCATCGTCGCCAATGGCGCGGGCCTCGGGCTTGCGAGCGTCGATCTGGTTTACGCGGCGAAGGGCAAGCCCGCCAACTTCATGGATATCCGCACCACGGCGACGAGCCTCGACGTGGCCTACGGCTTTGGTCTTTTGCTCGACAATCCCGCGACGCGCGCGATCTTCCTCAACGTCCATGGCGGCGGCATGCAGCCCTGCGACACCATCGCGGAAGGGCTCGGCATCGCCATGCGCCGCACCGGCCGCTCGCTGCCGGTGGTGGCGCGGCTGGCGGGCAACAACGCCGAATTCGCGCGCTCGCGCTTCGTCAATTTCGGTTGTCCGGTCACCGATTGTCCGGACATGTGGACCGCTGCGACCAAGGTCGTCGCCATTGCACAGAAGGGAGGATGAGGTGGCCATCCTCGTCGACAAGGATACAAAAGTTCTGTGTCAGGGCATGACCGGGTGGGCGGGCACGCATCACACCGCGCGCATGATGGAGTACGGCACCACGGTGGTCGCGGGCGTGACGCCGGGCAAGGGCGGGCGTTCGCATCTCAACCTGCCGGTGTACGACAACGTTGCCAAGGCGAAGGCCGAGACGCAAGCCAACGCCAGCATGATCTTCGTGCCGCCCGCCAATGCGGCGCATGCGATGATCGAAGCCATCGAGGCTGAAATTCCTCTGATCGTGGCGGTCACCGAGCGCGTTCCCGCGCTCGACATGGTGCGTGTGCGTCAGGCACTCGATGGCTCGAAGACCCGGCTGATCGGGCCCAATTCGCAGGGCATTCTCGCACCCGGGATCTGCATGATCGGCGTGATGGCGACCGGCAGCGAGCGGCCCGGCAATGTCGGCATCGTCTCGCGCTCTGCCTCGCTGACGAGCGAAGTGGTGGCGCAGATTTCAGCCGAGGGACTTGGCCAATCGACCACGGTGGGCGTCGGGGGCGATCCGATCCATGGCATGAGCATGGTCCAGTGCGTCGAGTTGTTCCTTGAAGACCCCGAAACCAAGGGCATCGTGCTGATCGGCGAGATCGGCGGCACCGAGGAGCAGGAAGTCGCCGACTATTTGCAGGGCCGCAAGGCGGCGAAGCCGGTGGTCGCGCTGATCGCCGGGCAATACGCGCCGCCCGAGCGCCGCATGGGTCATTCCGGCACGCTGACGATGTACGGGCGCGGCGACGCCAACAGCAAGATCGCGGCGCTGGAGCGGGCGGGTGTGCAGGTCGCGCCGAGTTCGCATCTGGTCGGCGCGACGATCCGTCAGGCGCTGCGGCAGATGAACTGAGCGTAGCGTTCAGTAGCTGCGCCCATCGACCTTCTGCACGGGCAGGGCGTCGATATCGACGTCATCCAGACAACGCACGTTGATCGCCGCCATCTTCCGGCCGTCCGGCGCCGTTCCGCGCGCGAAGGACTGGATGCCGCATGTCGCGCAGAACAGATGATGGATGGCGTGCTTGTTGAAGGTGTATTCGGTCGTGGCATCCGCTCCCTTCAGGAGGGTGAACGCTTCTTCCGGTGCAAAGGCCAGCAGCGAGCCGAGCCGGACGCAGCGCGAGCAATTGCAGGCAATGACGCCGGCAAGATCGAGCTGCACTTCATATCGCACGTTGCCGCACTGGCATCCGCCGCTGTAGGTCTTGGCCATGTAACCTTCCGGATGTTCGCGTGAACCCGGGACTGGTTAGCGCGGGAAGGTTTCCCGCTCAAGCGTCGCGGTGCGGTGTCGCTCCACCGATCGACGATGTGATCTGATCCGCCGCCCGCATGATGAGAGGGCCGAACTCGCCGAGCCGCTGCGATGTCAGCCGCACCGTCGGTCCGGAGATCGACACCGCGGCAATGGTTTCCCCCAACTCGTTATAGATAGGTGCCGCGATGCAGCGCATGCCGGGCGTGCGCTCCTCGTCGTCGATTGCCCATCCACGCTCGCGGCTTTCGGCAAGCTCGGCGAACAATTCGGCCGGATCGACGCGGGTTTTCTCCGTGAAGCGCTGCAATCCCTTCGCATAGAGGATCTGCTTCACGCGTGCTTCCGGCAATCCAGCGAGCAGGGCCTTGCCGACGCCGGAGGCGTGCATCAGGCTGCGGGAGCCAGCGCGGAAGAAAGCGCGCAGCGTGTTGTGGCTCTCGATCTGCGAGATGAAGACCACCTCGCCATTGTCCTCGATGCCGAGATTGATGGTCTCGCCGGTCTGTTCCATCAACTGGCGCATCACCTCGCGGCCCATGCCGGCGAGGCGGCGGTTGCGCAGGAATGTCATGCCGGTCTTGAAGGCATCGACGCCGATCAGCCAAAGCCCGCGCTCTTCATCGTGCATCACAAAGCGATGCGTCTCGAGCGTGAACAAGAGGCGGTGCACGGTGGAGGGGGCGAGGCCCGAGCGTTGTGCGAGATCGGTCAGCGTCAGTCCGTCGGCCTCCGAGATCAGCCGCAGCAACGCAAGCCCTCGGTCCAGCGCCTGGATCGATCCGGCCTTTGCAGGATTGAAGTTACGCGGCCGCCCTCGCTTGCGGTGGTCTACCGTGCTCATCCGATCTGAACTCCAGGCTGCCTCTTGTTTCACATATTACGGAAACATTTTTTATAATGAAATCAGATTGCTCGATTTATAAATTCAACTAATTGATATTATAAGAAAAAATATACATAGACAAAACTGGAAAAATATTCTGAAATGAGTTGACGACGGAAGCCATTTGGCATTCTGTATGCCAGATTGAAGAAATATTCAGGGAGATGCCGCTATGGCCCGTATGAGAGCAGTAGACGCCGCTGTTGCCGTTCTGGAGAAGGAAGGCATCGTTCAGGCGTTCGGTGTTCCGGGAGCGGCTATCAACCCGCTGTACTCGGCGATGAAAAAGAGCGGCGGCATCAAGCATGTGCTGGCGCGCCACGTCGAAGGCGCCTCTCACATGGCCGAGGGCTACACCCGCACCAGGCCCGGCAATATCGGCATCTGCCTCGGTACCTCCGGCCCCGCTGGCACCGACATGATTACCGGCCTGTATTCCGCCAGCGCGGATTCGATTCCGATCCTCTGCGTCACCGGGCAGGCGCCGCGCGCGCGCCTCTACAAGGAAGACTTCCAGGCCGTCGATATCGAATCGATCGCCAAGCCGGTCACCAAATGGGCGGTGACGGTGCGCGAACCGGCTCTGGTGCCGCGCGTGTTCCAGCAGGCCTTCCACATCATGCGTTCGGGCCGCCCGGGTCCGGTGCTGATCGACCTGCCGTTCGACGTGCAGGTGGCCGAGATCGAGTTCGACATCGACACCTACGAGCCGTTGCCGGTCTACAAGCCGTCGGCGACCCGCAAGCAGATCGAGAAGGCGCTTGAGATGCTCAACACCGCCGAGAAGCCGCTGATCGTCGCCGGTGGCGGCGTCATCGGCGCGGGTGCTTCCGATCTTCTGGTGCAGTTCGCCGAGACGCTGAACGTGCCGGTGATCCCGACCCTGATGGGGTGGGGGTCGATTCCCGACGATCACGTGCTGATGGCTGGCATGGTCGGTCTTCAGACCAGCCACCGCTACGGCAACAAGACCATGCTGGAGTCCGATTTCGTGCTCGGTATCGGCAACCGCTGGGCCAACCGCCACACCGGCTCGGTCGAGACCTACACCAAGGGCCGCAAGTTCGTTCACGTCGATATCGAGCCGACGCAGATCGGGCGCGTGTTCAATCCCGATTTCGGCATTGTGTCCGACGCCAAGGCGGCGCTGGAACTGTTCGTTGCCGTTGCGAAGGAATGGAAGAAGACCGGTAAGCTCAAGGAGCGCCAGGCGTGGCCGGCCGCGTGTCAGGATCGCAAGCGCACCATGCTGCGCAAGAGCCACTACGACAACGTGCCGATCAAGCCGCAGCGCGTCTATGAGGAGATGAGCAAGGCGTTCGGTCGCGACACCTGCTACGTCAGCGTCATCGGCCTGTCGCAGATCGCGGGCGGTCAGTTCCTCGGCGTCTACAAGCCGAACCACTGGATCAACGCCGGTCAGGCCGGCCCGCTCGGCTGGACGCTGCCCGCCGCTCTGGGCGTGCGCGCGGCTGATCCCGATCGCGAGATCGTGGCGCTGTCGGGCGACTACGACTTCCAGTTCCTGATCGAGGAGCTTGCGGTGGGCGCGCAGTTCAAGCTGCCCTACATCCATGTCCTCGTGAACAATTCCTATCTCGGCCTGATCCGCCAGTCGCAGCGCGGCTTCGACATGGATTATCAGGTGCAGCTCTCGTTCGATAACATCAACACGCCCGAGATCGGCGAATACGGCGTCGATCACATCAAGGTCGCGGAAGGCCTCGGCTGCAAGGCTATCCGCGTCACCGATCCGAAGGATGCGCAGGCCGCGTTCGCGCAGGCCCGCAAGTGGATGAAGGAGTTCAGCGTGCCGGTGGTGGTCGAGTTTATTCTCGAGCGCGTGACCAACATCTCCATGGGCACCGAGATCGACAACGTCGTCGAGTTCGAGGAGGTCCTCGACCTTCCGCTTGACGAAGTGCCGGCAGGTCAGGGTAATCCTCGCAAGCTACAGCCCGTCTAGGCTGTAGCGGCGATCCCGCTATCTGTCACAAACCGGAAATGAAGGAGGGCGCTTTGCCGCGCTTTGCAGCCAATCTCACGATGTTGTTCAACGAAGTCCCGTTCATGGAGCGCTTCGCCGCCGCGACGAAGGCCGGCTTCAAGGGCGTTGAATATCTGTTTCCCTACGATTTCCCGGCCGAGGAGCTCGCCAAGCAGCTTTCGACGCACGGTCTGACGCAAGTTCTTCACAATCTGCCCGCGGGCGATTGGGGCAAGGGCGAGCGCGGCATCGCGATCTTCCCGGACCGCGTTGACGAGTTCAAGGCGGGTGTGACCAAGGCGATCACCTACGCCAAGGCGCTGAAGTGCGGCCAGCTTAACTGCCTCGTCGGCGTGATGCCGCAGGGCGCGGACAAGAAGAAGCATCACGATACGCTGGTGTCGAACCTGAAGTTCGCGGCTTCCGCGCTGAAGAACGAAGGTATCAAGCTCCTGATCGAGCCGATCAACACCCGCGACATTCCGGGCTTCTTCCTGACCCACACCAGGCAGGCGATCGACATCATCGCCGAGGTTGGTTCGGACAACCTGTACGACCAGTACGATATTTATCACATGCAGATCATGGAGGGCGATCTGGCCCGCACGATCGAGGCCAATCTGGCCAAGATCGCGCACATCCAGCTTGCCGACAATCCGAACCGCAACGAGCCGGGCACGGGCGAGATCAACTATCCCTTCCTGTACGAGTTCATCGACAAGATCGGCTACAAGGGCTGGATCGGTGCCGAGTACAAGCCTAAGACCGACACGGTCGCAGGTCTCGGCTGGTTGCCGAAATAACAAAAGCTGTTGCCATCCTCATAGAGACTTAGGGAGTTTTCTGATGTCTAAGAAACTGGGCTTTATCGGATTGGGCACGATGGGCGCGCCGATGGCGGGCCATCTGATTGCCGCCGGTCACGAGGTTCACCTCTACACCATCGAAGGCGTGCCTGCCGATCTTGCCAAGAAGGGCAAAGCCGCCAAGAGCGCGGCCGAAGTGGCGAAGAACGCCGACATCATCATCATCATGGTGCCGGATACGCCGCACGTCGAATCCGTGCTGTTCGGAGAGAATGGCATTGCCGGAAACCTCGGCAAAGGGAAGATCGTGGTCGACATGAGCTCGATCTCGCCGATCGAGACCAAGAAGTTCGCCGAGAAGGTCGAGAAGCTCGGTGCGCGTTATCTCGATGCGCCGGTCTCCGGCGGTGAAGTCGGCGCCAAGGCCGCCTCGCTCACCATCATGGTCGGCGGCCATGACGAAGACTTCGCGACCGTGAAGCCGTACTTCGAACTCATGGGCAAGAACATCACCCATGTCGGCGGCAACGGCGACGGCCAGACCACCAAGGTCGCGAACCAGATCATCGTCGCGCTGAACATCGAGGCGGTTGCCGAGGCTCTGATCTTCGCATCGAAGGCGGGCGCCGATCCGGCCAAGGTGCGCAAGGCGCTGATGGGCGGCTTTGCATCGTCGCGCATCCTCGAAGTGCACGGTGAGCGCATGATCAACCGCACCTTCGATCCGGGCTTCCGCATCGAACTGCACCAGAAGGATCTCAACCTCGCGCTGCAAGGCGCCAAGGCGCTCGGCGTGGCGCTGCCGAACACCGCGACCGCGCAGGAGCTGTTCAACACCTGTGCCGCCAATGGCGGCAAGGCGTGGGATCACTCTGGCATGGTGAAGGCGCTGGAGCTGATGGCCAACCATCCGGTCGCCGGCAAGAAGTAATCCAACATCGGACATCCGGGGCTCGACCCCGGATGTCCGCAGAACAATAATTCAGGAGGGGTCCATGAAAGTTTGTATTTTCGGTGCTGGCGCGATCGGCGGCTATATGGCCGTGATGATGAAACGTGGCGGCGTCGATGTCTCTCTCGTCGCGCGCGGACCCCACCTTGCCGCCATCAAGGCCAATGGCCTGAAGGTCGTGTTCAAGGACAAGGAATTGTCGGCGGCCATGCCGGCGACCAACGATCCTCGGGAATTGGGCCCTCAGGATTACGTCATCATCGCGCTGAAAGCGCATCAGGCGTGGGAATCCGTCGATCAGCTTAAGCCGCTGCTCGGCCCGAACACGGTGGTCGTCACCGCGCAGAACGGCGTGCCGTGGTGGTATTTCTACGGCCTCGACGAAAAGTTCGCCGATTTGCGGCTCAAGAGTGTCGATCCCGGCAACCGCCAGTGGAATGCGATCGGCCCGCAGCGCGTGATCGGTGCGACCGTCTATCCGGCGACCGAGATCACCGAGCCGGGCGTCATCAAGCACATCTATGGCGACCAGTTCGGTCTTGGCGAGCCGAACCGCCAGCCGAGCGCGCGCCTGACCGAATTCGCCGATGCGCTCACCGCGGGCGGGCTGAAGCCGCGCCTGTATGACGACATCCGCGACGACATCTGGATCAAGCTGTGGGGCAACCTGTGCTTCAATCCGCTGTCCGCGCTCACACATGCCACGCTCGACATCGTCGCGACCGATCCCGGCACGCGCGCGGTGGCGAAGGCCATGATGCTCGAAGCCCAGCAGATCGGCCAGCACTTCGGCGCGCATTTCCGCGTCGATGTGGAGCGCCGCATCAATGGTGCCGCCGGTGTCGGCGCGCACCGCACCTCGATGCTGCAAGATCTCGACAAGAAGCGGCCGCTGGAAATCGACGCGCTGCTGACCTCGGTGCAGGAGATGGGGCATCTGGCCAACGTGAAGACGCCGTACATCGATACGGTATTGGCGCTGGTGCAGCAGATGGGCCGCTCCAACGGCGTCTATCCGACTTTCCCGGAAGAAGTCCGCACCCCCGAAGCGGTCACGGCCTGATTTGATATTCCGTATGCCGGATACTCACCCGGCATACGGTGCCTCTCCCTGCGATCGTCCGTTTTCGCGCACGTGTCGTGCAGGATATATTTATTTGCAGCCTGAATCGGATTATCTGAAACCATGATTGTCCTGGTTGCTCACGGAAGGATTTGATGATGAGCCGTAATCGGCGCGCGAAGATTGTTGCGACGCTAGGCCCGGCGAGTTCCTCGCCCGAGATGATCCGCAAACTCTATGATGCGGGCGTCGATATGTTCCGGCTCAATTTCAGCCACGGCAGCCATGACGATCATCGCGCGCGCTATGAAGCGATCCGCGCGGTCGAGCGCGATGTCGGTACCCCGATCGCGATCTTGCAGGATTTGCAGGGCCCGAAAATCCGCCTTGGGCCGCTGGAAGGCGGCAAGCGCGAACTGACCAATGGCAGCACCGTGCGTTTCGTCTGTAACGCGGCCGCGAAGGGCAATGAGTTGCCGCTGCCGCACAAGGAAGTGTTCGACGCCATCGTGCCGGGCAATCAGCTTCTGATCGACGACGGCAAGGTGCGCCTGTCGGCGACCGGGGTAGGCGATGGCTATATCGAGGCCAAGGTGATTTCCGGCGGCATCGTCAGCGATCGCAAGGGCGTCAATCTGCCGGATACGATCCTGGCGCTGTCGCCGATTACCGACAAGGATCGCGCCGATCTCGCCTTCGGTCTTGAGCTTGGCGTGGACTGGGTCGCGTTCTCGTTCGTGCAGCGTGCCTCCGATCTGATCGAGGCGCACACGCTGGTCGGCGGCCGTGCAGGGGTGATGTCGAAAATCGAGAAGCCGGCGGCAATGTCGGTGATCGAGGATATCGTGGCGCTGTCGGATTCCATCATGGTGGCGCGCGGCGACCTCGGCGTGGAAATCCCGCCGGAGGACGTGCCGGGCGCGCAGAAGGATCTGGTGCGGCTGTGCCGCCTCGCGGGCAAGCCGGTCATCATCGCGACCCAGATGCTGGAGTCGATGATCCACACGCCGACGCCCACGCGCGCGGAATCCTCCGACGTCGCGACCGCGATCTATGACGGCTCCGACGCGGTGATGCTGTCGGCGGAGTCCGCTTCCGGGCAGTTTCCGGTTCAGGCGGTCCAGACGATGGATCGCATCATCCGCCGCACCGAGCAGCACAAGGCCTATCGCAATATCGTCGAGGCTTTGCACCCGCAGGTTGAGCCGCTGCCGCAGCACGCGATCGCGGCCGCAGCCGCGGAAGTCGCCGATTCCATCGGCGCAGCCTGCATCGTGGCTTTCACCTCGAGCGGCGCCACCGCCTATCGGATCGCGCGTCAGCGCTCTCCGACGCCGATCCTGAGCGTGACGCCGAATGAATCCACCGCCCGCCAGTTGTCCTGGCTGTGGGGCTCGACGAGCATGCGTTCGGACGATATCTCATCGTATGACGAAATGGTGAGCCATGCGGTCCACCATGCCAAGGACAGCGGGCTTGCGAAGGACGGCGACTGCATCGTCGTTGTCGCGGGCGTGCCGTTCGGCAAGTCTGGCTCGACCAACAATCTGCGCGTCGTGACCGTCTGACCGGTCGCGATCGCCATAAAGCGTAAGAGTAGAGGAAACGATGACACAGTGGATTCGATATCGCGTGAACGGCAAGGCGGGCTTCGGCACGCTGAGCGGGGATACCATCGCCGAGCACAGCGGCGACATGTTCGCCTCGCCCAAGGCCACCGGACAGACGCTCAAGCTCGCGAGCGTCGAAGTGCTACCGCCGTCCGAGCCCACCAAGGTGATCGCGCTGTGGAATAACTTCCGCGAACTCGCCGCCAAGCTGAAGCAGTCGATTCCGCCGGAGCCGCTTTATCTGATGAAGGCGAATTCCAGCATCTCCTCGCCGAACACCACCATCAAGCGGCCGAAGTCCTATTCCGGCAAGGTCGTGTACGAGGGCGAACTCGGTATCGTCATCGGCAAGACCTGCACCAATGCCTCGGAAGACGAGGCCGCGAAGGCGATCTTCGGCTACACCTGCGTCAACGACATCACGGCGGCGGAAATCATCTCGAAGGATGAAAGCTTCGCCCAGTGGGTGCGCGCCAAGAGCTTCGACGGGTTCGGCCCGTTCGGCCCTGTGGTCGCGACCGGCATCGACCCCACCAAGGAATCGGTTCGCCTCGTCCTGAACGGCGCGGAGCGGCAGAACTACAAGCTCTCCGACATGATCTTCCCGCCGCACAAGCTCGTCAGCCTGCTGTCGCACGATATGACGCTGAACCCCGGCGACCTGATCTGTTGCGGCACCTCCATCGGCGTCGGCACCATGAAGGAGCCGACCAACACCATGGACGTGACTATCGAGGGCATCGGCACGTTGCATAACGTGTACGAGAACTAAAAAGACGCTGCCTTCATCGTCATTGCGAGCGAAGCGAAGCAATCCAGACCGATATCGGTCGCAACAAAGAACTGGATTGCTTCGTCGCTAACGCTCCTCGCAATGACAAGGGCAGAGTATTTTCGGATGATCCGGAATTAAAAAAAGCCGCCTGCGATCGGAGGCGGCTTTTTTCGATTCAGAGGAGGGACGGGCTTATTCGAAAATGCCGTCGCTGTGGGCGGCCACGTAGTCGGCGAGGCCGAGTGTATGGTCGCGGGACAGGACCACGGCGCGCTCGGTGTCGCGCTTCTCGATCGCGTCGATGATGCCCAGATGATCCACGATCGAACGCGAGGCGCGATCGTCGCGGCCGATGGTGATCTGGCGCAGGCCGCGCACATGCAGCAGAATCTGCTCGGTCATGTCGACCAGCACCTGCGAGCCGGACAGTTTCACGATGGTCTGGTGAAACAGGATGTTGGCCGAGGAGTATTCGCTGAGATGATCGGAAGGCTTGTGGCCGTCGTCGAATCCACGGAACAGGCGGCGCAGGCCGGCAATGGCTTCGTCGCTGGCGTGCAAAGTGGCGAGGCGGGCGGCCATGCTTTCCAGCGCGGCCCATGCCTGGATCATATCGACGACTTCGCGCTTGGTCTTCTTCAAGACCATCACGCCCTTGCGCGGGACCGATTTGACGAGACCTTCATGCTCGAGCATCACGATGGCTTCGCGCACAGGCGTGCGGCTGACACCAAGCTGTTCCGAGAGCTGCCGTTCGTCGATCCACGCGGGCTCGGAGGAGGCGTAGATATCCATATCGAGGATAGCTTGCTTCAAGGCTTCGTAGGCGCGGGTCTTGAAAGTCTGTTCGGGAGCGAACCGGCCGACGACGAGTTCAGGGGCTGGTTTCAAGTGTGCCCGCTGGGCGATAGGTTTCACGCGCTCTATCCCGGTATGATCTGGCATATATCCCGCCGTATGCCAGTAACTGGCTGTTCAGTGGTGTGCTTAGGGTCCGATTCCTATTCTAGAGGGTCTTGGCCTATAAAACCAAGGCCCCAGAAGGGGCCTTGGTTAGTCTTTTTTAAGCAGTTCTTTTTGCTGGCTTATTCCCTTTCAGGAGGTCAACCAGCGTGCTTCCGAGCCGGGCCGGGGAGGCCGAGACCGCGATCCCGGCCGATTCCATAGCTGCGATCTTGGATTCAGCGTCGCCCTTGCCGCCCGCCACGATGGCGCCTGCATGGCCCATGCGGCGTCCCGGAGGGGCGGTACGGCCGGCGATGAAGCCGACCATCGGCTTCTTGCGGCCGCGCTTGGCCTCGTCCTTGAGGAACTGGGCAGCGTCTTCCTCGGCGGAACCGCCGATTTCACCGATCATGATGATCGATTCCGTCTTGTCGTCGGCAAGGAACATCTCCAGCACGTCGATGAACTCGGTGCCCTTGACCGGGTCGCCGCCGATACCGACCGCCGTGGTCTGGCCGAACCCGACCTGAGTGGTCTGGAACACGGCTTCGTAGGTCAGCGTGCCCGAACGGGACACGATGCCGACATTGCCCGGCTTGAAGATGTTGGTCGGCATGATGCCGATCTTGCACTCACCCGCGGTCACGACGCCGGGGCAGTTCGGCCCGAGGAGGCGCGACTTCGAGCCGGAGAGGGCGCGCTTCACCCGCACCATGTCGAGCACCGGAATGCCCTCGGTGATGCAGACGATCAGCGGAATCTCCGCGTCGATGGCCTCGCAGATCGCATCCGCGGCGCCCGGCGGTGGCACGTAGACGACGGAGGCGTCCGCGCCGGTCTTGGCGCGGGCCTCGGCGACGCTGTCGAACACCGGCAGGCCGAGGTGGGTCTGGCCGCCTTTGCCCGGCGAGGTACCGCCGACCATTTTGGTGCCGTAGGCGATGGCCGCTTCGGAGTGGAAGGTGCCGTTCTTGCCGGTGAAGCCCTGGCAAATGACCTTCGTGTTCTTGTCGATCATGACTGACATTGGCTTACTTTCCCTTCACGGCCTTGACGATCTTCTGAGCAGCGTCGTCCAGATCGTCGGCTGGCAGAACGTTGAGGCCGCTCTCGCGGATGATCTTCTTGCCTTCCTCGACGTTGGTGCCTTCGAGGCGGACAACCAGCGGCACCTTCAGGCCGACGGCCTTCACCGCGGCGACAACGCCGGCGGCGATGACGTCGCACTTCATGATGCCGCCGAAGATGTTGACGAGGATGCCCTTCACGTTCGGATCGGCGGTGATGATCTTGAACGCAGCCGTGACCTTCTCCTCGGAAGCGCCGCCACCGACGTCCAGGAAGTTGGCCGGGCTTTCGCCGTACAGCTTGATGATGTCGAGGGTTGCCATCGCAAGACCCGCGCCGTTCACCATGCAGCCGATGGTGCCATCGAGCGCGATGTAGGCGAGGTCGTACTTCGACGCCTCGATTTCCTTGGCGTCTTCCTCGGTCTCGTCACGCAGCGCCAGCACGTCGGGATGACGGTAGATGGCGTTGGAGTCGAACGACACCTTGGCGTCGAGGCAGCGCAGCTCGCCCTGCTTGGAGAGGATCAGCGGATTGATCTCCAGCATCGACATGTCCTTGGCGACGAACGCAGCGTAGAGCTTGCTGACGAGGCTCTCGGCCTGCTTGGCCTGGTCGCCCTTCAGCTTCAGCGCCTGCGCGATCTTGCGTCCGTGGTGGGGCATGATGCCGGTCGCCGGATCGACCGAGAAGGTCACGATCTTCTCGGGGGTATCGTGGGCGACCTTTTCGATGTCCATGCCGCCTTCGGTGGAAACCACGAAGGCGATACGGGAGGTCTCGCGGTCAACGAGCGCCGACAGGTAGAATTCCTTGTCGATGTCCGCGCCTTCCTCGAGATAGAGGCGATTGACCTGCTTGCCCACGGGGCCGGTCTGCACCGTCACCAGGGTGGCGCCCAGCATCTGCTGGACGAAGGTTTTCACCTCGTCGACCGACTTCGCAAGACGGACGCCGCCTTTGTCACCGGCAGAGGCTTCCTTGAACTTGCCCTTGCCGCGGCCGCCAGCGTGGATCTGGCTCTTCACCACCCACACCGGGCCGCCAAGTTCCTTGGCGGCTGCTTCGGCATCGGAAGCCTTCAGGATCGGAATGCCCCTGGAAACGGGCACCCCGAACTCCTTCAGCACGGCTTTCGCTTGATACTCGTGAATATTCATTCTGTAGGACCCTTACTTGATGAGGCCGGCGCCGCGCGCCCACTTGTACTTCGCACCGAGCACTTCCACCGGAAGCTCCGTCGAATACGCGTAGGCCGGAATGCCGTTCTGATAAAGGTATTCGGATGCTTCCTCAACCTCTACGTCGCCAGCGAGGGAAGCAACCATAGGCTTCTCGAAGCCCTGGGCCTTCATCTCGTTCTTGATTTGCACCATGTTCTTCGCAAACACCATCGGGGGCGTCACGATTGTGTGCCAGTAGCCGAGGATCAGAGAATGAATGCGATCGTCGGTGAGGCCGAGCTTCACGGTGTTGACGTAGGTGATCGGCGGCTCGCCGCCGGTGATGTCCACCGGGTTGCCGGAAGCGCCGAACGGCGGGATGAACTTGCGGAACGCTGCATCGAGGTCGGCAGGCATGGTCATCAGCGACAGGCCGTTATCGACCACCGCGTCCGACAGCAGCACGCCCGAACCGCCCGCACCGGTGATGATGAGGACGTTCTCGCCCTTCGGGGTCGGCAGCAGCGGAACGCCGCGGGCGAACTCGAGAAGCTGGCGCAGTGAGCGGGCACGGATCACGCCGGACTGCTTGAAGACATCCTCGTAGATCTTGTCGTTACCGGCGAGCGCACCGGTGTGCGACGCGGCTGCCTTGGCGCCCGCTGACGTGCGGCCACCCTTGAGCACGATCACCGGCTTCTTCTTGGAGACGCGGCGAGCGGCGTTCGCGAAGGCGCGGCCGTCCTTGAGGTCTTCGCAGTGCATCGCGATGACGTTGGTGTTCTTGTCCTGCTCGAAGAAGGCGAGCAGATCGTCCTCGTCGATGTCCGACTTGTTGCCGAGACCGACGATCGCGGACACGCCCATCTTGGCCGAACGCGAGAAGCCGATGATCGCCATGCCGATGCCGCCGGACTGCGACGACAGCGCCGCCGAACCCTTGACGTCGAACGCGGTACAGAAGGTCGCGCAGAGGTTGGCCGGGGTGTAGTAGAAGCCGTAGATGTTCGGCCCCATCAGGCGGATGTCGTACTTCTTGCCGATCTTGACGATCTCTTCCTGAAGCTCAGGCTCGTTGGCTTCGGCGAAGCCCGACGGAATGAGAACGGCGCCGGGAATCTTCTTCTCGCCGCACTCGGTCAGCGCGCCGGCGACGAACTTCGCCGGAATCGCGAACACCGCGACGTCGACGTCGCCGGGGATGTCCTTGACGCTCTTGTAGGCCTTGTGGCCGAGGATGTCGGCGGCCTTCGGATGGACGGGGTAGATGTTACCCTTGTAGCCGCCGTTGATGAGGTTCTTCATCACGGAGTTGCCGATCTTGCCGTCTTCGGCGGAAGCGCCGATGACCGCGACCGACTTCGGCATCATGATGCGGTTCATCGCCGTGACGATTTCCGAATCCGGACGCGGAGCAGCCTTCGGCTTGTAGTTGAAGTCGACGACGATGCGGACGTCGGCCGCGATCGCATCCTTCTTGGTGGCGAACACCGGGTTGAGGTCGAGTTCGACGATTTCAGGGAAGTCGGTCACGAGCTGCGAAACGCCGACGATGATGTTGGCGAGCGCGTCGCGGTTCACCGCATCGCCGCCGCGAACGCCGTGCAGCATTTCCTTGGCCTGGATGCCATCGAGCATCGACAGTGCATCTTCCTTGGTCGCGGGCGCCATGCGGAAGGTGATGTCCTTGAGCACTTCGACGAGCACGCCGCCGAGGCCGAAGGCAACGAGCTTGCCGAATGAATCGTCGGTGATCGAACCGACGATGACTTCGGTGCCGCCTTGCAGCATCTGCTGAACCTGGATGCCCTCGATCTTGGCGTCGGCCTTGTACTTCTTCGCGTTCGCCAGAATCTGGTCGTAGGCAGCCTTCGCCGCTCCGTCGTCCTTGACGCCGACCACGACACCGCCGGCTTCAGTCTTGTGCAGAATGTCGGGGGAGACGATCTTCATCACGACCGGATAGCCCATCTTGCTGGCGAGCTTGGTCGCTTCGTCAGCGGACTTCGCCAGGCCTTCGCCGGGGACGGCGATTCCATAGGCGTCACAAACCAGTTTGCCTTCCGGCGCAGTCAAGCTGTTGCGGCCGTCGGCCTTGACCTTGTCAAGAACCTTGCGGACGGATGCTTTGTCGATTGCCATAAGTGAACTCCGATGTTTTCAACGTTGATCGTCGCGTCTGCCGGTGGCTACCGGCGTTGCTTCTTGTATCGAACGGGACGTTGCCGTCCGTTCAGATTGGTTTCCGAGCTTGATCCGATGGCCGCTACGGCCATGTCAGAGCAATCGGCCTGTAATCCTGTCGCCGCCGCTTTTGCCGGGTGGCGTAGCTGTTTTCAAATGCTTTTGCCCCTTTGGCATTCCAAATATCAGGCGTGGCATACCAGATATTAGACATGCTTGATGTTGGATTTGTCAAAGGCGGAAGCCCGCCGGAATCCCGGCGGGCTCGATTTTGATAGGGTTTTAAGCGGCTAACTGACCTGCGGCGTTTGGAAGCTGGCTGTTCATAACAACAGACTTCCGCCAGGGCTTCAACACGAAGACAGCGAGCAGGGCCGCAAGGATGTTCGCACCCGCAGCAAGCAGGAAGACACCGTCCCAGCTACCCGTGGACTGCTGCATGTAATTGCCGAACGGGACCAGAAGCGCGGCAAAGCCTTTCGCGGTGTAAAGCATGCCTGCGTTGGTGGTCGCGAACTTCGAGCCGAACGTGTCGGTGCAAGCCGCCGGGAACAGGCTGTAGATCTCGCCCCAGGCAAAGAACACCGAGCCGGTGAGGATCACGAACCACAGCGGATCGTGGCCCCACAAATAGAGCGCCGCGATGCCGATGCCTTCCAGACCGAATGCGATGAACATGGTGCTCTCGCGGCCGATCTTGTCGGAGATCCAGCCGAAGAAGGGACGGGTGAGGCCGTTCAGGACACGGTCGATGGTCGCGGCGAAGGTCACCGCAGTCATCGTAAGACCCGCGATCGTGACCGGAGAGTTGGCGATATTCCAGTCGGCCGCGATGGGCTTCAGGTTGGCGGTGACGAGCAGGCCGCCTGCGCCGACGATGACGAACATGAAATACATCAGCCAGAACACGCCGGTCTTGGCGACTTCGCTCGGACCATAGTCGCGGCGGGTCTGCTGGATGTTGGTGTTCACCACAGGCTGCGGCGTCTGGCCGGGTTTCGGCGCGATGATGAAGATCGCCAGGATCATGCAGATCACGCCCTGGCCGATGCCGAAGTTGAAGAAGGCGGCCTGGAAGCCGGAATCCCTGATCATGGCCTGGATCGGAGCAACGGTGAATGCGGAGCCTGCACCGAAGCCCGCAGCGGTGATGCCCGCGCAAAGGCCGCGCTTGTCCGGAAACCACTTCAGCGCGTTACCGACGCAGGTGCCGTACACGGCGCCGGCGCCAACGCCAGCGATGATCTGTCCGACGTAGAAGCCGGTCAGCGATGTTGCGTAAGCATTGATAACCCAGCCGATGGCGCAGAAGGCGCCGCCCATCATGATGACGAGGCGCGGGCCGTATTTATCGACGATCCAGCCTTCAACCGGCACGAGCCAGGTTTCGAAAAGGACGAAAAGGGTGAAAGCCCACTGGATCGATGCGCGATCCCAGCCGAACTGCTTTTGGATGTCGGGGACGAAGAACGTCCATCCGTATTGAAGATTTGCGATCATCACCATGCAGCCGACGCCGATCGCTAGCTGAGTCCAGCGATAGCCGTCACTGACACGGGTGGCGTCATTTCCTGCCGATACCGTCATAACATTCCTCCCAAAGCACCTTCTTTAGTCGAAGTGCGTGGGGTGATTTTGGTATATGATATGCCAATAGGCAAGAGGGTCGTGTTCAAAACTGCCTGGTTGTTCGCCCTTTTCGCAGATGCGAACTCAAGATTTGGACAAGGACGTCTGCGTTACACGCTATAATTAAAGAAGAAATTTTTCCGATCCTTTCTGAGGCTTGGTGACACGGCTTTGGCGGATTCCGCATCACGGAATGGCCTGCATGTCTTAGAGTGTCGGAAGGCGTGTTTGCCGCGCGACATTTGGCCTGTCGCGAGGGAAGGGTGCGGTGGCGCTTCCTCGTTGACAGTTGGTATTTAGTATGCCAATGAATTTTCCCAGCAACGATGGCGCATTTCATATGCGGTCTGTCGGATGCAATCTGGTTGTGGCGATCAGTGGAGTCCGCCTGCCTCGGCCAATATCTTCACCGCTTCGGCAGTGACGATTGGTTGCGGTCCATGGCAGCCGACCACACGTTCACGGGCTGGATAGGTCTACAGCGGATGTAAAACCTCATCTTTGAGCCATGATTTTACGTACGACGATCCATCAACACGCAAACGGCTCGGTCCTCGCGAGCTAGTCACCTCGATCAAAAACCGCGTGAAGCGGAATAAACCCTGGGAGGGTACTGATGTCAGTAGCAGCAGTAGCAAACATTGATGCCAACGCGGCGGAGCAGGAATTGACGGATGGTTTCCATCTCGTCATCGACGCGCTCAAGCTGAACGATATCAACACGATTTATGCAGTGCCGGGGATTCCGATTTCGGACCTCTGCCGCATGGCGCAGGGCGAAGGCATCCGTGTCATCTCGTTCCGCCACGAGCAGAACGCCGGCAACGCCGCCGCGATCGCCGGATATCTGACCAAGAAGCCCGGCATCTGCCTCACCGTTTCGGCTCCCGGCTTCCTCAACGGTCTGACCGCGCTGGCCAACGCCACCACCAACTGCTTCCCGATGATCCTGATCTCCGGCTCGTCCGAGCGCGAGATCGTCGATTTGCAGCAGGGCGACTACGAGGAAATGGATCAGCTCGCGATCGCCAAGCCGCTCTGCAAGGCGGCCTTCCGCGTGCTTCACGCGCAGGATGTCGGCATCGGCATCGCCCGCGCGATCCGCGCCGCATGCTCTGGCCGTCCCGGCGGCGTCTATCTCGACCTGCCGGCGAAGTTCTTCTCGCAGGTCATGACCGCGGAAGAGGGCAACAAGTCGCTCGTCAAGGTGATCGACGCCGCGCCGGAGCAGATTCCCGCGCCGTCCGCCGTCAAGCGCGCGCTCGATGTTCTCAAGAGCGCCAAGCGTCCTCTTATTATTCTGGGCAAGGGTGCTTCCTACGCCCAGGTTGACGACAAGATCCGTGAGCTGATCGAGAAGACCGGCATTCCGTTCCTGCCGATGTCGATGGCGAAGGGCATTCTGCCGGATACGCATCCGCAGTCGGCGGGCGCTGCGCGCTCGACCGTGCTCAAGGACTCAGACGTCGTCATGCTGATCGGCGCGCGGCTCAACTGGCTGCTGTCGCACGGCAAGGGCAAGAGCTGGGGCTCCGAGCCGAAGAAGTTCATCCAGATCGACATCGAGCCGAAGGAAATGGACTCGAACGTCGAGATCGTTGCGCCGCTCGTCGGCGACATCGGCTCCTGCGTGTCCGCGCTGCTCGGCGGTATGGACAGCAAGTGGGCAAAAGCACCGTCCGACTGGACCGGCGCCGTCAACGCCAAGAAGGAAGCCAACATCGCCAAGATGGCTCCGAAGCTGATGAACAACGCTTCGCCGATGAACTACCACAGCGCGCTCGGCGCGTTGCGCGATATCATCAAGGCGCGGCCGGATGCGATCCTGGTCAACGAAGGCGCCAACACGCTCGACCTCGCGCGCGGCATCATCGACATGTATCAGCCGCGCAAGCGTCTCGATGTCGGTACCTGGGGTGTCATGGGCATCGGCATGGGCTTCGCCGTGGCGGCCGCGGTCGAGACCGGCAAGCCGGTTCTGGCTGTCGAGGGCGACAGCGCCTTCGGTTTCTCCGGCATGGAGGTGGAGACGATCTGCCGTTACAACCTGCCGGTCTGCGTCGTGATCTTCAACAACAACGGCATCTATCGCGGCACCGACGTCAATCCGACGGGCGGGGCGGATGTCGCGCCGATGGTGTTCGTGAAGGACGCCCGCTACGACAAGATGATGGAAGCGTTCGGCGGTGTCGGCGTTCACGTCACGACGCCGGATGAACTCAAGCGCGCTGTTTCCGCCGCGATGGACTCCGGCAAGCCGACCCTCATCAACGCGGTGATCGATCCGGCGGCGGGTACCGAGAGCGGCAACATCGGCAGCCTCAACCCGCAGAGCGTGGTTGTGAAGAAGAAATGAGTAACAACCCCGGCGCTCCTTTCTTCGGAAAGGAACGCCGGGGAGAGCCAATAAAAGAATCAACTGGAGGAAGGCTATGACGAAGGCGCTCAACGGAGTTCGTGTTCTCGATTTTACCCACGTTCAATCAGGACCGACTTGCACTCAGCTTCTCGCGTGGTTCGGCGCGGACGTTATCAAGGTTGAGCGTCCCGGCACCGGCGACATTACCCGCGGTCAGCTTCAGGATGTTCCGAACGCGGACAGCCTGTACTTCACGATGCTGAACCACAACAAGCGTTCCATCACCCTCGATGCCAAGAACCCGAAGGGCAAGGACGTCCTGACGGCTCTCATGAAGAGCTGCGACGTGATGGTCGAGAACTTCGCGCCCGGCGTGCTCGATCGCATGGGCTTCTCCTGGGAGAACATCCAGAAGATCAATCCGAAGCTGATCGTCGCTTCGATCAAGGGCTTCGGTCCCGGCCCGTTCGAGGATTGCAAGGTTTACGAAAACGTCGCGCAGTGCACCGGCGGTTCGGCTTCGACCACGGGCTTCCGCGATGGCCTTCCGCTCGTGACCGGCGCCCAGATCGGCGACAGCGGCACCGGCTTGCATCTCGCGCTCGGCATTGTCACCGCTCTGTTCCATCGTACCCACTCGGGCAAGGGCCAGCGCGTCACCGTCGCGATGCAGGACAGCGTGCTCAACCTTTGCCGCGTCAAGCTGCGTGACCAGCAGCGCCTCGCTCACGGTCCGCTCAAGGAATACAGCCAGTTCGGCGAAGGCATTCCGTTCGGCGAAGCCACCCCGCGCGCTGGTAACGATTCCGGTGGCGGCCAGCCCGGCCGCATCCTGAAGTGCAAGGGCTGGGAAACCGACCCGAACGCTTACCTCTACTTCATCACTCAGGCCCCGGTCTGGGAGAAGATCTGCGACGTGATCGGCGAGCCCACCTGGAAGACCGATCCGAACTACGCCAAGCCGGCCGCCCGTCTGCCGCGCCTGAACGAGATCTTCGGCCGCATCGAACAGTGGACCATGACCAAGACCAAGTTCGAGTGCATGGACATCCTCAACAAGGTCGATATTCCGTGCGGCCCGATCCTGTCGATGAAGGAAATTTCCGAGGACAAGTCGCTGTATGCGACCGGCACTCTCGTCGAGGTCGATCATCCGGTGCGTGGCAAGTACATCTCGGTCGGCAATCCGATCAAGCTGTCCGACAGCCCGGCGGATGTTGTCCGCTCGCCGCTGCTGGGTGAACACACCGACGAAATCCTGCGTGATGTTCTGAAGTTCTCCGAAAACCAGATCGGCGATATCCGTTCGTCCGGCGCGCTCGGCGAAGTTCCGCTCGCCGCTGAGTAATTCAAGCCTCTCCCCCGAGGATGACCTGGCCGGGACTAAGTCCCGGCCTTTTTTTATTTCTATCGCTCTGCGATGAAGGATTGTGCGGCTTTCCGCACGAGCGATTCCGTGCCGCAGCAAATCCACGGCACCTTTAAACGATAGTGGCAAGCCTCGACGGTTGCGTTTTTCTGTCGCAGCCTTATCAAACGATATCGCATTTTCGTGAGAGAGCGGGTGATGGCCATGTCGAACGGATTGATCTCCAAAAAGACCTTGATTGCGGCGGCTTCTGCTGCCGTGCTGGCGCTTGCCGCCAATCCGGCGGTTGCAAAGGATATTGTTTTCGGTGCGTCTGTGCAGTTGACCGGTCCGGTCGCCAACACGGGCCGCTACTATCGCGATGCCTATGAGCTTGCGATCGAGAAGATCAATGCAGCCGGCGGCGTGAAGGTCGGCAACGAGAAGCGCAAGGTCGTCCTCAAGATTTATGACAACCAGTCCGATGTGAATTTGAGCGTGCGGCAGTACACCCAGCTCGTTTCGCAGGACAAGGTTGATTTCCTGCTCGGGCCGTTCGCCAGCAACTTCGCGCTGGCAGACTCCGCCGTGTCGGAAAAGTACAAGATTCCGATGGTGCAGGGCGGCGGCGCTTCGGACCAGATCTTCGCCCGCAAGTTCAAGTACATCTTCGGCACGCTGGCGCCCGCCAGCAACTATTTCGGCTCCACCATCGAGATGATGAAGGGTCTGAAGCCTGCGCCGAAGTCGGTGGCGCTGTTGTACGCCGACGACTCCTTCGACGTGTCGGTGGGTGACGGCACCCGGCCGAAGCTGAAGGCGGCGGGCTTCGATATCGTGATGGACGAGCGCTACAGCACCAACGCGACCGACTTCAACTCGCTGCTGTCGCAGATCCGCAGCAAGAACGTCGATGCGGTGCTGGTCGCGGGTCACGAGACCGAGATTCTCAACTTCGTCCGCCAGGCCAAGAGCCTGACGGTTGCGCCGAAGATGTATTCGTTCACCGTCGGCGTGCCGAGCGAGGATTTCCGCAAGGCGCTCGGCAAGGATGCCGACTATGCTTTCGGCATGACGGCCTGGCTGCCTTCGGCCGATCTGAAGGACCGCTGGTTCGGCGACGCGTCGAAGTTCGAGGCCGAATACAAGGCCAAGTTCAACTATGAGCCGGACTATCACGCCGCTTCCGGCGCCGCCGATGTCGAGGCGCTGGCTCAGGCGATCGAGGATGCCGGTTCGACCGATCCCGCCAAGGTTCGCGATGCGCTCGCCAAGGTGAAGTTCGAGAGCATCTACGGCCCGATCGCGTTCGCGGAGAACGGCCAGATCGATCTGCCGCAGACCGTGATCCAGGTGCAGGGCGACAAGCTCGTCGCGATCCATGGCACCAAGGGCGCGATCAACCCGGCGAAGTACCCGATGCCGGCCTGGAATGCGCGCTAAGCCCTTGGCTTAGCGTCGCTGTTCCAAGCTGAAGGGGAGGGGTACCTTGCATCTGCTGATACAAATTCTGGTCAACGGCGTACTGCTCGGAGGGCTGTACGCCGTTATGGCCTTGGGCCTTGCATTGGTCTGGGGTGTGCTCAACATCGTCAATCTGGCGCACGGAGCATTCATCATGCTCGGCGCCTATTTGTCGTGGCACCTCTATACGTATCTTGGCATCGATCCCTTCCTCGGACTGCCGATTACGGCGGTGGCGATGTTCATGGTCGGCTATGTCATGCAACGGGGGCTTTTGAACCTCGTCGTCAAGGCGCCGATGTTCAACACGCTGCTCATCACCTTCGGGCTGGAAGTCGTGCTGACCTATCTTGCGCAGCTCGCATTCTCCGCCGACTTCCGCACCATCAATCCGTCCTACGCGGGTGACAGCATCCAGGTCGGCACCGTCGTGCTGCCGCTGGCGCGGCTTCTCGCTTTCGGCATAGCGATCGTCCTGACGCTCGCGATGTGGCTGTTTCTTCTTCATACCCGGCTTGGCCGCGCCATTCGCGCAACGGCGCAGAATCTCGTCGCCGCGCGCCTCTATGGTGTCGAGCCCCGCCATCTTTATGCGATGACCTTCGGCATCGGCATCGGCCTCGCCGGTGCGGCGGGCGGTCTGTACGGCACGGTGTCGCAGATCAATCCCTATATCGGCGCGACGCTGACGGCCAAATCGTTCGCGATCGCCATCATCGGCGGTCTCGACAATCCGCTCGGCGTGATCGTCGGCGGCCTGTTCCTCGGCATCATCGAATCGCTCGCGGTGCTCTACATCGGCGCGACCTTCGCCGACGTGGCGAGCTTCGGCGTGCTGGTGCTGGTGCTGATCGTGCGCCCCAGCGGCCTGCTTGGAAAAACAGCATGAAAGCGCTTCGCATCATCCTCATCCTGATCGCGCTGGCTGTTCTGATCGCGGTGCCGTGGTTCGGCTCCGACGTGCTGGTGCAGTTCGGCATCAACGCGCTGCTGCTGGCCGTGCTGGCGCAGGGCTGGAACATCATCGGCGGTTACACCGGTTATGCTTCCTTCGGCAATTCGGCGTTCTACGGTCTGGGAAGCTACGGCGTCGGCATCGCCATGGTTCAGTGGGATCTGCCATTCGGCGTCGGCCTCGCCTTCGGCGTGTTGCTGTCTGTCGCGTTCGCTATTCTGCTTGGCCTTCCGGTGCTGCGGTTGAGGGGCCATTATTTCGCGATCGCGACGCTGGCGCTGGCGCAGGTGATGGCCGCCATCGTCTCCAACGTGAAGCTGGCGGGCCAGAACATCGGCCTCGTGTTGCCGCCGTTGAACAACGACATGCTGTTCTATGAATCCGCGCTTGCGTTGCTTGTCGCGGCCACGCTGACGATCTGGTGGCTGTCGCGCAGCAAGTTCGGTTTCGGCCTGATCGCGATCCGCGAGAACGAGGAGGGCGCCGCGGTGATGGGCGTCAACACGACGCTCTACAAGGTGATGGCATTCGCGCTGTCGGGCGTGTTCAGCGCGCTCGCGGGCGGCATCCACGCCTACTGGGTGACCTTCATCGATCCGGAAAGCGCGTTCGACATCAGCCTCAACGTCAAGATGATCATCATGGCGGTGTTCGGCGGTCCCGGCACCGTTCTCGGCCCGATCGTCGGCGCGTTGTCGCTGTCCGCCATCTCCGAAGTCCTGTCCAGCGAAGTCACCAGCATCGCGGGCCTGTTCTTCGGCGTCGTGGTGGTCGCGGCGGTGGTGCTGATGCCGCGTGGTCTCGCAGACATCATCCGTCAGTTCCGCAAGACGGGCTGGCGCTATTTCTCCGAAAACATCAAGGCGACCCGGCTGTGAGCGCTATTCTCGATGTTCAGAACGTCACGCGGCGCTTTGCCGGCCTGATCGCCGTCAACAACGTCAGCTTCTCGTTGCAGCCGAAGGAGATCCTCGGGATCATCGGCCCGAACGGCGCGGGCAAGACGACGCTGATCAGTCTGATCAGCGGCACGGTCGCGCCGACCTCCGGCGACATCCTGTTCGAAGGCAAGTCGATCAACGCGTTGCAGACGTACCAGCGCGCGCGGATCGGCATCGGCCGCACCTTCCAGATCATGCGGCCGTTTCCCGGCCTGTCGGTACTCGACAACGTGGCGGTCGGGGCGCTGTTCGGCCATGGCGGTGGTGAATCGCAATTGTCGCGGGCGCGCGAGATGGCGCGCGCGCAGCTTGATTTCGTCGGTCTCGGCGCATTCGTCGATCAGCGCGCCGATGAGTTGGGCGGGCCGGGCCGCAAGCGGCTGGAGCTGGCAAAGGCGCTGGCGATGCAGCCGAAGGTGCTGTTGTGCGACGAGGTGATGGCCGGCCTCAACCACGTCGAGATCGACGAGGTGATCGACGTCATCCGCAAGGTGCGCGACGAGGGCATCAGCGTTCTCGTCATCGAGCATGTCATCAAGGCGATCAAGAGCCTGTCCGACCGGCTCATGGTGCTGCATCACGGCGAGAAGATCGCCGACGGCGATCCGGACACCGTTCTTTCCAATCAGGCTGTTGTCGAAGCCTATCTCGGCAAGAGGCGCGCATGACGATGGCGGCGGTTGCGAACAAGACAGATGCGATGTTGAGCTTGCGCGGCGTCAGCGGCGGCTATGGCGGCATGCCGGTGCTCAACGATGTGTCGCTCGACGTCTATCCGGCGGAGATCGTGGCGCTGGTCGGCAGCAACGGCGCGGGCAAGACGACATTGCTGCGCGCGCTGTCGCGCGTTCTGGCCTGCACGGGTGAGATCATTCTCGACGGCAAGAACCTCGTGCCGATGACCTCGGACCAGGCATTCGGTGTCGGCCTCGTGCAGGTGCCGGAAGGGCGGCAGTTGTTCGACCGCATGACGGTGCAGGACAACCTCCTGATGGGCGCGTTCCAGCGCAAGGACAAGGCGGGTGTCACGCGCGACCTCGACAAGATGTACACGCTGTTTCCGAAATTGTCGGAGCGTCGCCGTCAACTCGCCGGCAGCATGTCCGGCGGCGAGCAGCAGATGTGCGCGATGGCGCGCGGCCTGATGGCGGCGCCGAAACTGCTGATGATCGACGAGATGAGCCTCGGCCTCGCGCCGGTGATCGCCGAGCAGTTGATGGACGTGCTGGCCTCGATCCGCAATGACGGTGTGACCGTGCTGCTTGTCGAGCAGGACATCCATCTGGCTCTGTCGGGCGCGGATCGCGGCTACGTCATGGAGACGGGGCGCATCGTCCATAGTGGCACGGCCAAGGACCTGATCGACGATCCGCAGGTGCGCAAGGCGTATCTCGGGCTCTAGCTCGCGGCCCCGTCCATGATCGCACAAAGCCTGCCGCCATATTCATGGCGGCAGTTTTGTTTGTGGGCTGCGTCAGGCGACCTTGCGAAACGCCACCGCCGGGAAATCCAGCGGCACGTCGAAGGCGACGTTGACGTAATTAGTGAACAGATTGAGCGCGACGTGGGCGAGGATTTCGACGATCTCCTCGTCGCCGAAGCTGGCCGCGCGCAACGCCTGAACGTCTTCATCACTGATATGGGCGCGGTGTTCGACCACCTTGAGAGCGAAGGTGAGTGCCGCCGCGGTCCTGGGATCGGACGAACGCCCGGCCTGCGCATTCGCCATCTGCTCCGCTGTTGCGCCGGCCTTCTGGCCAAGCACGGTATGAGCCGACAGGCAATATTGGCAGGCATTACGGTTGGCGATGGCGACAGCGATCTGCTCGCCCAGCTTGGCCCCGATCTTTCCGCTGCCGAGGGCTCCGAACGATCCCCACATGCTCTTGAGAGCGGCGGGGGAGTTCGCGACGGCGCGAAACATGTTGGGCGTGACGCCGAAGGCGCCGGTGATGTCCTTGAGAAGGGGGGCCGCGGCCCCACTTGCGGACGCGGGATCGACGAGATTTACTCGGGTCATGAAGACTCTCCTTGCTTTGCGGTAGGGTGGTTTTCATACGCGGCCGCCGATGCCAGTCGGCGGTCGCACTTCTTCAACCGGCAGATGATTTGTGGTCGATCTGCCGGGGAAGCTCACGGAAAGCTCATATCGCTCCTTCGATGCCGGACGCCGGTGCATTGCCGCTCCATGCACCCCAGTTCGAGCGGGCTGCGTTCGGTGCGGCGGCTTCGTATTCATTGCAATCGAGGCGCAAATGCCGGTCGCCGAACGGCGCATCGACGAACGCGCAATGATGCGGCCGCACTGGATCGGCGTGCGAATGCGGGTTGAAGTAGCGGCAACCGATGCACATGCGCTGGATGGGAATATCGCCAGCGTCCTGCAACCCGCGGATGATCTTCATCAGCGAGCGTAGAAAGGCGGTCTGCTCGGCCGCGTCGAGCGTGTCGAGGGCGCGCAGCAGGAAGTCCGGCCAGTTGGCGACACGATCCGCGAGTTCTTCGCCACGCGCCGTCAGCGTCACGGATACGGCCCGGCCATCGTCCTTGCAGCTTCGTCGCGCCGCGAATTTCTTCTGCACCAGCGATTTGACCGCCTCGCTCGCGGTCGGGGCGGTGACGCCGAGCGCCGCGGCGATTTCGTCAAGACGTAAACCGCGCCGTGCGTTTTTGAGGATGACAACCGTCTGGCCTTGCGTCGGCGTGAGGCGCTCAGGGCTTCCATCGCGCCATGCGTGATGTTTGAGGGCAATGCCGATCTTGGCGAGCCCGGCGCCCGCGCGGGTTGCGACCGGCTGGCTGGCGGCTTCGAAATCGAAGGGCGGCTGTTTGCTCACGGCCAATGCTCCAGGATGGCCGGACAATAATTAGGACTCCTAATTGAGTCAATGTGGAATCCTGAAATGTCCGGCGAAGCGGATTCCGGCTCCCCGGCCGCTCGCCTTGGTGTTGGTGGAAAGGAAATCGGCCGGAAAATGGATGCTATCATCCAAAGGCGAAAGCGGCGGCCGTGCCCGGTCGCTTTAAGCCCCGAGCTCAATCACGCCGACGGCCTGCTGAAAACGTACGCGAGGCCTGAAAGCATGATGATCCCGACGCCCGCCATCAGCAGCGGGCCGGGGTGGCTGCCCATCCAGAACGCGATAAAGCCGACGCTCATGCCAGCGAGCGCCATGAGCTTCGCCTTGCGTGGAATTGCACCGCGTTCGCGCCATGCGCGCAGCATCGGCCCGAAGAGCGGATGCGAGAGCAGCCAGTTTTCCAGCCGTGGCGATGAACGCGCAAAGCAGGCTGCGGCGAGGATGAGGAATGGTGTCGTCGGAAGCACGGGCAGGAATGCGCCGATGAATCCAAGGGCAACGCACGCCAGACCGAGAATAAGATAGATAACGCGCATTGGAGATGGCTGTGCCGACTGCCTTGGTGTGATCCGAACCGGCAGAATGGCACAGGGCGGTGGCTTTCTCAAAAGCAATAGGCTGGAGGGTCTCTAAACGCGTGGATGGCAATTCTGGGAATGCGCGTCTTGTCCGGCATCGATACGCCCTATAAGATATATGTAGAATACATTTTAAAAAGCGTCATTGGTCTGTTCCATGCGGAGAAAGAGAAACATGCGGAAAATGCTCAAAGCCGTGTCCGTATCATTCGGGATTGCTGCGTTGCTTGCGATGACGGGTGTCGCGGGCGCTGAAAATTTGCTCACCTTCGATGCGGCGGCGCTCAATGCGCTACCGGGCAAGACGACGCCCGGTAAATCAATCGTTCGGCCGTTCCTGCAACAGGGCGGCGATGTCGTTTCCGCCCGCGTCTCGTTGCCGGCCAACAGCGATATCGCCCCGCATCCGCATCCGGCCGGGAAGGTCGCCATCGTTGTGGTCCTGTCCGGCGATTTCCAGGTCGGCCTTGGCGACAAATTCGATGAAGCCGGCCTGAAAACGGTTGCGCCGGGCGGCGTCATCGTCCTGCGCGATACCGACCCCAAGCACTTCGCCCGCACCGGAAACGGCCCGGTCGAACTGATGCTGGTGGCGGCACCCAAGGCATCTGTCGCGCCGGTGTGGTTCGGAGGCAAATAGCGCGGCTTGTATCGCCGGGCACGGAACCTGAGGACGCGGGCGGCGCAAGGGCGGTCTGCCCGGGTCGATCGCCCTTTACCCGGAGCGGCAGATTGGACAAAAGAGGGGCATGAATCGTCTCTCGCCCACGACTTTTTCTGTGGCCCCAATGATGGACTGGACCGACCGGCATTGCCGCGTCTTCCATCGTGCGCTGACGCGCAGGGCGCTGGTGTATACCGAGATGCTGACGACGGGCGCGGTGATCCGCGGCGACCGCGAGCGGCTGCTGGGTTTTGATGCCTGCGAGCATCCGGTGGCGCTGCAACTGGGCGGGTCCAATCCGCGCGATCTCGCGGAGAGTGCGAAGATCGGCGAAAGTTTTGGTTACGACGAGATCAATCTCAATGTCGGCTGTCCCTCGGACCGCGTGCAGGATGGCCGCTTCGGCGCCTGCCTGATGATGGTGCCGCAACTGGTCGGCGATTGCGTGGCGGCGATGAAGGCTGCGGTCCGCGTGCCGGTCACGGTGAAGTGCCGCATCGGCGTCGACAATCAGGACCCGGAACAGGCGCTCGACGTGCTTGCGCGAAGCGTGGTGGCGGCAGGCGCCGATGTCTTGATCGTGCACGCCCGCAAGGCGTGGCTCGATGGATTGTCGCCGAAGCAGAACAGGGACATTCCGCCGCTCGATTATGGTCGGGTCTATCGGCTGAAGGCGGCGATGCCGGACGTGACGATCTCGATCAACGGCGGCATCGCATCGATCGCGCAGGCGAAGGATCATCTCAGGCACGTCGATGGGGTCATGCTCGGCCGCGCCGCCTATCATGAACCGTGGCGGTTGCTCGCTGTCGATCCCGACCTGTTTGGTGCGTCAGCGCCCCACGCCTCGATGCATGAAGCCATCGAGTCGATGTATCCCTATATCGAGCGGGAGCGCACGCGCGGCACGCGGTTGCACGCGATTACCCGCCACATGGTCGGCGCGTTTCATGGCGTGGCCGGTGCGCGGGCATTCCGCCGCGCGCTGGCGGAAAATTGCGTGAAGGCCGATGCAGGCGTTGAGCAGTTGCGCAACGCTTTGAAACTGATTGCACCCGCCGAGACTGAAGGCGCCGCTGCCTGATTAGGGATAGCCGCGCAGCAGCAGCCTGTCGGGGCGGACTTCCCAGCTTTCAAGCCTGTTGAGGAAGCTCATGCCGAGCAGGTTGGTTTTCAGCCGGCCGCGCGGCACCACGAGCGCAGGCACCGACAGTTCGACAAGTTTTCCGACCGCCAGCCGGTCGAGCGTGACGCGCGCCGCGCGGACGTGACCACCCGCGGTCTCGACCTCGACATCATAGGTCGCGAGATCGAGCGGCAGGCCCGCGGCTTTCGCGGTCTCGTAAGTGAGCACGACCGATGTCGCACCGGTGTCGATCACCATCGGCGTCTTGACACCATTGATCCTGGCGCGGAGCGCGAATTCACCGCTATGGGTGCGGGAAATTTCCACCGCGCGGGTATTGCCGCGGGTGTAATGGCTGACTGCGTTCAGCGCGGTGCGCTTGGCGCTCTCGAAGCCGCTCGGATTCTGCACGGCGTAGATCGAGCCGGCGGTGCCGAGCAGGACGATGATGACCGTTAGAAGCCGGATCATGATGCGCCCGCCATGATGCCGTCTGCCTTGGCGCTGTTGGAGATCAGCAACTGACCTCGAGCCAGCGCACCAGCGCGGGCGGCACGTTCATGCCGGCATCGGCCATGCGCCGTACCAATGTGACCATGATCGCGGCTCGCTCCTCGGGCGTGAGAGCGGCCCAGTCTGAAATCTCCGATATCGTCCGGCCGCAGCCCAGACATAGCCCGGTCTCGGGGCTCATCACGCAGACGGAGATGCACGGCGACTCGTAGCTCATGCCTCCTATAAAGGCCCCCCAATGTCTCGGCGCAAGCCGTGCGTGTCGCCGCCATGGCTCAGAGTCCCGTTCCCGCATTCATGATGGGGCGTCCGCGCGGCCGGTGCCGTTCGTCGGTCATGTCGGACTGGTCCGGTTGCAGCGGCGGGCCCTCCGGCATCGGGGCCAGCGCCGCCATCACCCGCTCGGGCGGGAAGGTGATAATGACCTCGGTGCCGATGCGCAGCTTCGATTTCAGCGTGAAGGTGCCGCCGTGCATGTCGATCAGGTTCTTGGCGATCGGCAGGCCGAGGCCCGCGCCTTGCTCGGCCGACTTGATCGAGTTCGAGCCTTGCCCGAAGGATGCCAGCACGATCGGGATTTCATCCTCGGGAATGCCGGAGCCGGTGTCCTTGACGCTGAGGTACTGCCCGCCGGATGCGGTCCAGCCTGATTTCAGCCAGATCTCGCCGCCCTGCGGGGTGAACTTGATGGCGTTGGACAAAAGATTCAGCACGATCTGGCGCGTGGCGCGCTCGTCGCCCCACAGCTTGGGCATTTCATCCTCGAAGACTTCGTGGATGGTGATGCCCCGGCTCGATGCGCGCAGCTTCAGAAGGTGGTGACAATCGGCGACGACATGGACGAGCGAGAACGGCTCCTCGTTCAGCTCGTAGCGGCCGGCCTCGATGCGCGACAGATCGAGGATCTCGTTGATGAGATTGAGAAGGTGCACGCCTGAATTATGGATGTCGGCGGAATAGTCCTTGTAGACGGCGACTTCATGCGGGCCGAAAATCTCGCTCTTCATTACCTCGGAAAAGCCGAGAATGGCGTTGAGCGGCGTGCGCAGTTCGTGACTCATCTGCGCGAGAAAACGCGACTTCGAGACGTTGGCGGCCTCGGCACGGTGCCGCGCTTCATCCGAGATGGCCTTGGCCTGTTCAAGCTCGCCGATCAGCGCGTCCTTTTCGGCGCGCGCTTCCAGCGTGGCCAGCGTGGTCGAGTGCAGGCGGTGGGCGAGCAGGGCGAAATAGCATTCTGCCGCGACCGCAAGCGCCGCGAGAATGTAGGCGTCGAGCGTTCCGCGAAGCACGAAATTCAGCGCGATCGCCGCCGTCACCGGAATGGTCGAGGCGAAGGCCGCGATCGGCAGGCTTGCCGCGAGCATGCTCGACACCGCGACGACGAGCAGCATCAGGAACAGCATCAACGTGTTCGACACCGCGTCGATGCCGGAGGGATGAACCAGGATCAGCGTCCAGCCGAGACCGTAGAGCAGGTCGAGCGCCACGAAACGGAGCCGCCATTTGCGCGTGGTCGCGGGCGACGGCGGCAGGTTCAGGAATATCGAGCAGAGGCGGATGACGACGGCATGAATCGCCAGAATCCCGCAGGTCCAGATGCCCGCATACAGCGCCGGCAACCAGAGGCTGGTGAGCGCTCCCGTCGCGACGACGAGCAGGATCACCACGAGCGAGGCGGACATGCGCGTCTGGGCATATTGACGCAGCAGTTCGTGATCGAATGCGGGCCGGGTGCCGCTCGACGAGGTCAGGCGGTCGCGCGCTTCCCTCACACGCTGGGCGGCCACGCGCCGCGTCCTGGCAGGCGCAGCGGCCACGCTATCGGCCGGAGAGGGCACGAGATCACTCATTTACAAACAAATTCCCGGTACGCGCAGGGCACGGATTTTCCCGCCTCCATTTCTGGCGGGAAATTCTTAAGAGGGGCCTTAAAGACAGATTTAATCAGGTTAATGAAAAGTAAATTTGCGGCGTGCCGCCGCCATGCGGCCGTGCCTTTTCGGTATGAGCCGAACGGGATCAGGTGGCGGACGAGTTGTCGGCAGCCGAGCGGCTGATGAGGTCGACCCGGCGGATCGCCGGAACCTCGTTCAACCTGTTTTTGAAATCCGCGATATCCTGCGAGGAGACCTTGTTCAAAAGGACGAGGATTTCGTCGTTACCCTCGTCTCCGCTGCGATTTTCCACCACGAAGCGTTTGATCTGGCTGACCCGCAGCGACAGTGTCTGACGCAATTCCTCCGGGGTCAGCGCGCCGCGCTCCGCCGAGATCTTGAAATGGACGGTCTGGTTGCGGGCCCGATAGGCCTCCTCCAGCGGCTTCACACCGGCCAGAATGATCAGGATCAGGATGGTGGAGGCGGTGCCGGCGAAGTAAAGGCCGCCGCCGATGGCGAGTCCGATCGCCGCGACGGTCCAGATGCTGGCCGCCGTGGTCAGCCCCTTGATGATCTCGCCGCGCGCGAGGATCGAACCCGCGCCGAGAAAGCCGATGCCGGAGACCACCTGGGCTGCGATGCGGGAAGGGTCCAGCACGGTGTGCTGCTGGTCGAGTACGCCCGCGAATCCATAGGCCGACACGATCATGATCAGACAGGAGCCGACGCACACCAGCATGTGGGTGCGGATGCCGGCGGCCCAGAGCAGGCGTTCGCGTTCGAAGCCGACCATGCTGCCCAGAGCGGCGGCGGCGGCCAGCCGAAGAAGGATTTCGACGTTGCTGATGTTGCTGATCATCGGCGCTCCATCTCGCGGGGGAGCTAATGAAAGATCGGAACGAGCCAATACACAAGAGCCGCGACGGTGGCGGCGGCGGGAATGGTGATGATCCACGCCACCACGATGGAGCTTGCGATGTTCCAGCGGACGGCGGAGAGCCGTCGCGCCGAGCCGACGCCGACAATGGCGCCGGTGATGGTGTGGGTGGTCGAAACCGGAACGCCGAGCGCGGTCGCCGCAAACAGCGTCAGCGCGCCGCCTGTTTCGGCGCAGAAGCCCTGCATCGGATTGAGGTGGGTGATGCGGCTGCCCATGGTGCGCACGATCCGCCAGCCGCCCATCAGGGTGCCGAGCGCCATCGCCGTCTGGCAGGCCAGAACGACCCAGAGCGGGACATGAAAATGGTCGCCGCCATAGCCCTGCGAGAACAGCAGGATCGCGATGATGCCCATGGTCTTTTGCGCATCGTTGCCGCCATGGCCGAGCGAATAGAGCGATGCGGAGCCGAATTGCAGGATGCGGAAGGCGCTGTCCACCATGAAAGGCGTGGAGCGCGCGGAGCACCACGCCACGACCACCATCAGGATGAGCGCGAGCACGAATCCAACCATCGGAGACAGGAAGATCGCAACAATGGCTTTGGTGAGTCCCGACCATTCCATGGCGGCGATGCCGGCCTTGGCGAATCCCGCGCCGACCAGCCCGCCGATCAACGCATGGGAGCTGGAGGAGGGAATACCCGCCCACCAGGTGATGAGATTCCAGCTGATCGCGCCCATCAGGGCTGCGAAGATCACATGCGGATCGACGATGCCGGGATCGATGATGCCGGTCCCCAGCGTCTCGGCGACGTGGAGGCCGAAAAACAGGAACGCGATGAAATTGAAGAAGGCCGCCCACAGCACCGCATATTGCGGCTTGAGAACGCGCGTGGAAACGATGGTTGCGATCGAATTCGCTGCATCGTGCAGGCCGTTGAGAAAGTCGAACAGCAGCGCGACCGCGATCAGGCCGATCAGGAACTGGGGCGTGAGTGAAGCGGTCACGAGATTGTCCGGTCAGACCTGTTCAATCACGATGCTGTTGATCTCGTTGGCGACGTCGTCGAAACGGTCCGCGACTTTCTCGAGATGATCGTAGATTTCGGAGCCGACGATGTAGTCCATGGCGTTGCCGCTGCGGTGCTTGAGGAAAAGTTTCTTCAGGCCAAGATCGTGCAGGTCGTCCACCTTGCCTTCGAGCCGTGTCAACTCCTCGGTGATGGAGGAGAGCGTGCCGACGTTGGCGCCGATCGATTGCAGGAGCGGGATGGCGCGCACCACGAGTTCGGCGCAATGCTGGATAATGGCGCCCATCTCCTGCATCGGCTGGTCGAATTCCTTGACCTCGAACAGCCGCACCGTTTTCGCGGTCTGCTGCATCTGGTCGATGGCGTCGTCCATCGCGGCGATGAGGTTCTTGATGTCGCCGCGGTCGAAGGGCGTGATGAAGGAGCGCCGGATCGCCATCATCACCTCGCGGGTGATGTTGTCGGCTTCGTTCTCATACTGGCTGATCTTGTCGCAGTAGAATTCGATTTCGGCCCCGCCCCGGAGCATGCCCTGGAGGGATTCCGCTCCCTCGACGAGCGTCCGGGAGTGTCTGGCAAATAGCTCAAAGAACGAATGTTCCTTTGGCATCAATGCCTTGAACCACCGCATGAATGTATCCCCGCTACCGCTTCGTGTGAACCTTTTATGTCATTTTTGTTGCGTGTCGCAGAATTTTCCGCGTCAAAAATCTTCATCCACCGCTTTAAGGAGGATCAATTCTGGGCCGGTTGGACTGAAAAAATGCCGCCGGGGCAGCGGTGGTACCGCCGGTGTCGTGGTGGTATGACGATTCCGATCGCGAAGACGGGGAGGCCCGCCATGGGGGAAAAGACCCCGCGATCCGGCTGGCAGGAGACCCCGACGTGAGCGTGACCAAAGACGACGTTTTGAGCAGTTTAGCCAGGATTCAGACCCCCCAGGGGGTGCCGCTCCCGGCCGCGAAGGTCTTGTCCGAGATCACGGCAATCGACGGCAAGGTGTTTTTCTCCCTGACGGTGGATGCGGCGGAAGCCCGCGCCTGGGAAGCGATCAGGGCCCAGGCGGAGGCGGCGGTACGCGCCCTTCCGGGGATCAAGACGGTGATGGTCGCGCTGACGGCCGAGCGGCGCCCGGGCTCCGGGCCGGCAGGTGGCGTAAAGCCGGCGGCCTCGCATCATCACGGCGCGGGCGGGGATTCGCCGATGGGCAGGCAGAAGGCCATTCCCGGCATCAAGACCATCATCGCGGTGGCTTCAGGCAAGGGCGGGGTCGGCAAATCGACAACGGCCCTCAATCTCGCGCTCGGCCTGCGTGACCTCGGGCTGAAAACCGGGCTGCTCGACGCCGATATCTACGGACCGTCGGTGCCGAGGCTGACGGGCCTCAAGGAGATGCCGAAGCTCACCGACGACAAGAAGATGATCCCGTTGCAGCGCTTCGGCCTGACGCTGATGTCGATCGGATTCCTGGTGGCGGAAGAAACCGCGATGATTTGGCGCGGGCCGATGATCCAGTCGGCGGTCAAGCAGATGTTGCAGGATGTCGCCTGGGGAGAACTCGACGTGCTGGTGGTCGATATGCCGCCGGGGACTGGCGACGTCCAGCTTTCGCTCGCCCAGCATGTGCCGCTGGCGGGCGCGGTCATCGTCTCGACGCCGCAGGATCTTGCCCTGATCGACGCGCGGCGCGGAATCACGATGTTCAAGAAGGTCGACGTTCCGACCCTCGGCATTATCGAGAACATGAGCTATTTCCTGTGCCCGCACTGCAATACGAGGTCCGATATCTTCGGGCATGGCGGGGCGCGGCATGAAGCGGAGCGGCTCGGCGTTCCGTTCCTGGGCGAAATACCCCTCGATATCGCCATTCGCGAGGGCTCGGATGAGGGCCGCCCGGTACTGGAGAGCGATCCGTCCGGCAAGTATGCGGAAATCTATCGTGCCATCGCCGAAAAGATCAAAAACGGATTGCGGTTGCAAACGGCCGCTGCCTGAGCGGCAGAATTTCGAGGCCCGCTCTTATGCGACCTTGTGTTTAGCATCGCTGCACGACTTGTCGCGTTTTGAACTTGAAAGTTCCGTGCTAGACGGCAAGTTTAGCGGACTCGAAGGTCTGCCATAGGGAGGTAGGAGTATATGAAGCGTCGCGATTTTCTCAAAGTCACGGCTGCGGGCGCAGCAACGGCGGCCGTCGCCTCGCCGGCGATTGCTCAATCGTCGCCTGAGGTCAAATGGCGGCTGACGTCCAGCTTCCCCAAGTCGCTGGATACGATTTATGGCGCGGCCGAGCTGATGGCGAAGCAGGTCGCCGAAATGACCGATAACAAGTTTCAGATCCAGGTCTTCGCCGCTGGCGAAGTCGTGCCGGGTCTGCAAGCGCTCGATGCCACCTCGAACGGCACCGTCGAAATGTGCCATACGGCAACCTATTATTATGTCGGCAAGGACCCGACCTTCGCGATCTATGCGGCTGTCCCGTTCGGCCTCAATGCGCGCATGCAGAACTCCTGGTGGTATCAGGGCGGCGGCGAACAGCTCGCCAACGATTTCTTCAAGAAGCATGGCGTGATCGCACATCCCTGCGGCAACACCGGCACCCAGATGGGCGGCTGGTTCCGCAAGGAGATCAAGACCGTTGCCGATCTCTCTGGCCTGAAGATGCGCATCGGCGGCATTGCCGGGCAGGTGCTGGCGAAGCTCGGCGTCGTGCCGCAGCAGCTTGCGGGCGGCGACATCTACCCCTCGCTGGAAAAGGGCACCATCGACGCGGCCGAGTGGATCGGTCCGTATGACGACGAGAAGCTCGGCTTCAACAAGGTCGCGCCGTACTACTACTATCCCGGCTTCTGGGAAGGCGGCCTGATGGTCCACTCGCTCACCAATCTTGAGAAGTGGAATGCGCTGCCGAAGCACTATCAGGCCATTCTGGCCAACGCGAACGCCAACGCCAATACGCTCATGGCCGCGCGTTACGATCTGCAAAACCCCGGCGCGCTGAAGCGTCTGGTCGCGGGCGGCACGCAGCTTCGCCCGTTCAGCAATGAAGTGCTGGAGGCGGCCCTGAAGGCCACCAACACCCTGTGGGCTGAAATCTCGGCGAAGAATGCGGATTTCAAGAAGTCGATCGATGCGATGCAGGCGTATCGCGGCGACGAATATCTGTGGTGGCAGGTCGCCGAATACACCTTCGACAGCTTCCAGATCCGCTCGCGCACCCGCGGCTGATCGGTCCACGGCAAAGCCAATCGAAGCCCGGCCTTTCAGGCCGGGCTTTTTGCTGCGCGGAATATTCTGTTGCGTTGCACAGGGACACTCCCGTGCGGGAGCCCGGCGATAATCCTTTTTTGGCGCGCGTAATTCCGATAGACCCGGTTCCAGCATAGTCCGGGGGATATTCATGAAGCGTCGCGATTTTCTGAAAGTGTCGGCAGCGGGTGCCGCAGGCGCATCCATTGCATCCCCGGCCATCGCGCAGTCGATGCCCGTCATCAAGTGGCGGATGACGTCGAGCTTCCCGAAATCGCTCGATACGCTTTTCGGCGCGGGCGTGATGATGGCGAAGCAGGTCGCCGAAATGACCGACAACAAATTCCAGATCGAGGTGTTCGCCGCGGGCGAACTCGTTCCCGGTTTGCAGGCACTCGACGCGGCCGCGAACGGCACCGTCGAGATGAGCCACAGCGTGGCTTACTACTATGTCGGCAAGGACCCGACCTTCGCGATCTATTCCTGCGTGCCGTTCGGGCTGAACGCGCGGATGCAGAATTCATGGTGGTACCAGGGCGGCGGCGAACAGCTCGGCAACGCCTTCTTCCAGAAGTATGGCGTGATCGCGCATCCGTGCGGCAACACCAACACCCAGATGGGTGGCTGGTTTCGCAAGGAGATCAAGACGCTCGCCGATCTGCGCGGCCTGAAGATGCGCATCGGCGGCATCGCCGGGCAGGTGATGGCGAAGCTCGGCGTCGTGCCGCAGCAACTCGCGGGCAGCGACATCTATCCGGCGCTGGAAAAGGGCACCATCGACGCGGCCGAATGGGTTGGGCCTTACGACGACGAAAAGCTCGGATTCCAGAAGGTCGCGCCGTTCTATTATTATCCCGGCTTCTGGGAAGGCGGCCCGATGATCCATGTCTTCACCAATCTGGCGAAGTGGAATTCGCTGCCGAAAAACTATCAGGCGATCGTCGCCAATGCGATGGCGAACGCCAACATCTATATGGCGGCGCGTTATGACGAGCAGAATCCGGCGGCCTTGAAGCGCCTTGTCGCGAGCGGCACGATGCTGCGTCCCTTTAACAAGGACATTCTGGAAGAGGCGCTCAAGGCGACGAACGAATTGTGGGCGGACCTGTCCGCCAAGAATCCGAGCTTCAAGCAGTCGATCGATGCGATGCAGGCCTATCGCAACGATGAGTATCTGTGGTGGCAGGTCGCCGAACTGACGTTCGATAGTTTCCAGATACGCTCTCGAAGCCGCGGCTGATGCGGGAAACGTCTGACGGCGTGTAAAAGCCCGGCCTGTGAGGCCGGGCTTTCGCATTTTCAAATCAATTTTCCAGAATAGCCGGCTACTTGAAGTTGGGTATTCCGAGATCGAGTTTCGGCATTTCGATTTGCGGAATCTCGATCTTGACGTTGGTGGTATCGACCTTGCTGGTGTCGATCCAGTAGGTCACCGCGCCTGGCCAGTAGATCACGACGATCACCAGGATGACCTGCATGAACACCCATGGCATCGCGCCCCAATAGATGTCGGAGCTCTTCACTTCCGGCGGTGCGATGCCGCGCAGGTAGAACAGCGCGAACCCGAACGGCGGGTGCATGAACGAGGTCTGCATGTTCACGCAGAGCAGCACGCCGAACCAGACAAGGTCGATGCCGAGCTTGCTCGCGACGGGCGCGAGCAGGGGGATGATGATGAAGGCGATCTCGAAGAAGTCGAGGAAGAACGCCAGGAAGAAGACGAAGATGTTGACGAAGATCAGGAAGCCGACCACGCCGCCCGGCAGCCCCGTCAGCATGTGCTCGATCCAGCGCGCGCCGTCCATGCCCTGGAAGACGAGGCTGAAGCAGGTCGAGCCGATCAGGATGAACACCACCATCGCGGTGAGGCGCATCGTCGAGGTCATCGCCTGTTCGACCAGAGGCCAGGTGAGGCGGCGATGCATGGCGGCGAGCAGGATCGCGCCGACAGCGCCCATCGCTCCGGCTTCGGTCGGCGTCGCAAGGCCGAGGCCGATGGTGCCGAGCACGAGGAAGATCAGGACGATGGAGGGGATCATGCCCCACAGCACGCGGCTGACGAGCCGCCAGTTCATCGGCTCGCGCGCCGATTCCGGAATCGGCGGCATCGCGTTGGGCCGCATGATCGACAGCAGCACGATGTAGCCGAGGAAGATCAGGACTTGCAGGATCGAAGGGCCGATCGCGCCGAGATACATGTCGCCGACCGAACGGCCGAGCTGGTCGGCGAGCACGATCAGAACCAGCGAGGGAGGAATGAGCTGGGTGATGGTGCCGGACGCGGCGATCACGCCGGTGGCGAGCTTCATGTCGTAGCCGTAGCGCATCATGATCGGCAGCGAGATCACGCCCATCGCGATGACGGATGCCGCGACGGTGCCGGTGATGGCGCCGAGGATCGCGCCCACGATAATGACGGCATAGGCAAGACCGCCCGGAACCTTGCCGAACAACTGGCCGGTTCCTTCGAGCAGATCTTCGGCGAGGCCGCAGCGCTCGAGAATGGCGCCCATGAAGGTGAAGAACGGAATCGACAGCAGCAGGTCGTTGGAGATGATGCCGTAGAAGCGGAACGGCAGGGCTTGCAGGAAGGCCGGATCGAAATGGCCGGTCTCGATGCCGATAATGCCGAAGAACAGGCCGACCGCGCTCAGCGAGAACGCAACGGGGAAGCCGAGCACCATGAAGCAGATCATGGTGCCGAACATCAGAGGAGGCATGATGCCGTGGGAAAACATCGTCGTCTCTCGCGGCTATTGAAGCGGAGCTTCGTAATGGGTGTCGATTTTGATCGCACCCTTCAGGGCGGCGATGCGCTTGGCGAGTTCGGCGAGGCCTTGCAGGAACAGCAGCGCGAAGCCGGTCGGCAGCAATATCTTGGCGGGCCACAGGATCAGGCCGCCGGCGTTCATCGAGACTTCACCGGAGCGGAATGAATTGAGGAAGAACGGCCACGTCAGATAGACCAGATAGGCCATGACCGGCAGCAGGAACACGACGAAACCGAAGACGTCGATCCACAGCCGGGCCCGGTCGGATACGTTGGAGTAGAGCAGGTCGATGCGGACATGCTCGTTCAGCCGCAGCGTCTGCGCCGCGCCGAGCAGGACGATGCCGCCGAACATGTACCACTGGATTTCGAGCCAGCCGTTGGAACTGTAGCTGAACAGATAACGGATGACGGCGTTGCCGGCGCTGACGAGGCAGGCGAGCAGCACCAGCCACTTCGCGATATAGCCAGCGACATCGCTGACGCGATCCACCGCGCGCGTGAGTTTAAGAATATCCACTCTGTTAATTCCCCAGATGCTCTCGGCCGGTTGCTTCTTATGCTCCAATAGGAGCAGGCAACCTTGCGGGCACTACAATAGTGGGGCACACAATCAGCGCCTCAGGCTGGCGTCAATTGGAAGTTTGGAGATGTCCGGGGTATCGGGGTGGTATATCAACCACCAGTTACGCTCATGTGGCGGCTGACGCTCGGGCCATTGTGGCGGCGGTCGATCACGAAATCATGGCCCTTGGGTTTCAAGCCTATCGCACGATCTATCGTGGCGCTCAGCAGGGTATCGTCGGGCGACGCACGCAGCGGCTTGCGCAGGTCGGAAGCATCCTCCTGACCGAGGCAGGTGTGCAATGTTCCCGTGCAGGTGATGCGGACGCGGTTGCAGGATTCGCAGAAATTATGCGTCAGCGGGGTGATGAAGCCGAGCTTGCCCCCGGTCTCGCCGACATGGACGTAGCGGGCGGGGCCGCCGGAACTCTCGGAGAGGTCGGCCAACGTGAACTGGGTCGCAAGACGTGAGCGCACCATCGACAGCGGCACATACTGGTCGAGACGGCCGCCGCTGATGTCGCCCATCGGCATGACCTCGATCAGCGTCATGTCCATGCCTTCGCCGTGCGCCCAGCGCATCAGGGACGGGATCTCGTCCTCGTTCATGTTCTTGAGCGCGACGGCGTTGATCTTCACCCGCAGACCGGCGCGCTGCGCGGCCTTGATCCCGGCAAGCACCTTGTCGATGTCGCCCCAGCGGGTAATGGCGCGGAACTTGTCGCGGTCGAGCGTGTCGAGCGACACGTTGATCCGGCGTACGCCGCAATCGGCGAGTTCGGCTGCATATTTCTCAAGTTGAGAGCCGTTGCTGGTGAGCGTCAGTTCTTTCAGAGCACCGCTCTGCAAATGGCGCGAGAGCGAGCGGAACAGCGACATCACGTTGCGGCGGACCAGCGGTTCGCCGCCGGTGAGGCGCAGCTTGCGCACGCCCCTGGCGATGAAGGCGGAACACAGCCGGTCGAGTTCTTCCAGCGTGAGCAGATCGCTGCGGGGCAGGAAGGTCATGTCCTCGGACATGCAGTAGAAGCAGCGCAGGTCGCAGCGGTCGGTCACCGAGACGCGCAGATAGCTGATCGTCCGCCCGAACGGATCGATCATCGGAGTGGTTTTGCCCGTTGTATCCAGAGGAGCGTCCATCATGTTCCGCCAGCATAGGCCGCCCGTCCTCACGGCCGGGCAACCTGCTTTATTTAGGCGCTGCAAGGGCCTGGCACAATCGGCGATCCGACGCAGGGGGGCTTTTTAGACCGAACGGTTCAGCGGACCGGAGGGAACGGCGACAGGCCGGCGGGCGGCGGTGAAGCGGTCGCGGCAGGTGCGGGCTGGGCCGCGGGAGCCGCCGCCTTCGGTTTCGGATGCGGCTTGCGTTTCGGCTTCTTGGGCGGGGTGGCGGGCTGAAGCTCGGCGACCACCGGGTTCGGGTCGAGGATCGGATCGGCGCCGGACTGCTTGACGACCGTGACCTCCATGGTCGCGGGCTGATATTTCGCCAGCGCGTAGGTCACGGTGAAATTCTCTCCCGCCGGGACCTGTACGGAACAGGGTGTTTTACATCCCGGCCCGACGGATGTCGTCGCATCGGCCCCTGGAGGCGTGGAATCCAGTTGCAGGGTCACCTGCGGCGGCGTGGATTTGAACAAATCCGTGGAGGAGCAGCCTGCAAGGCTGAGCCCTGCCGCAACGATGAGAACAACACGCATGGATACATCCGTTTTTGATGTGGCTGGCACACGATCCCCACGGCCAAGCACACAATCCCCGCCAACAAGCATAGGGGTCGCGGCATATGAGCGCAACCGGACGGCGCGGCATCTTAACAGACGCGGTTAATGCGACTTCTGAAGGTGCGACCTAAAATTGATCTATATCAATTACTTGCGGCAACAAGCAGGTCCGTCACCGTAGCCGGAAGATCGCGCATGTGGGAGATCAGCCGGTCGGGGTCGAGATCCTTCACCGCGATCGGCGTGTAGCCGAAATCGACGGCGATGACGGGAACGCCGGCGCGTTTGGCGACGCCGATGTCGGCCCCGGAATCGCCGACCATGATCGCGGCCGCCGGAGTGCCGCCCGCGCGGGCGATGGTCTGGCGCAGGATGGCGGGGTCGGGTTTCTGGACACCGAAAGTATCCGCGCCGCAGATCGCAGCGAAGCGCGCGCTCATGTTCAGGTTGTTGAGCAGCCGGTTGGACAGCCACTCGAGCTTGTTCGTGCAGACGGCGAGCCGGTGCCCCCGGTGTGCGAGTTCGTCGAGCGCGGCTTCGGTGCCTTCAAACGGGCGCGTATTGTCGGAGATGTGATCGGCGTAGAACGCGATGAAATCGTCGGTCATTTTCGAAACGTAATCGGGTGTGCAGACGCGGCCCTCGGCTTCCAGCGCCCGATCGATCATGGCGCGCGCGCCGGCGCCGATCATTTTCCGTGCCGGTGCGAGCGGAACGGGGGACAGCCCCTCGCGCTCCAGCACGAAGTTCAGGGCATTCACGAGGTCCGGCGCGCTATCCACCAGCGTGCCGTCGAGATCGAAAACAATGAGGGGGAGATTGCTCATAATTGTTCGCTACCGCGCAGCCGCCGCCAGCGCAAGGGGCAGGAAAAATCAGCGGATTTCAGGGGGCGCAACCCTGTTCCTCGGGACAAATCGAGAGTAGAAAGCCGCGCCGTCCGGGTGATGGGGGTGCTGGCGCAATGTCGAAGGAAGAACTGAAACGGGCCGCGGCCGCGCAGGCGCTGGCGTATGTCGAAAACGGCATGCAACTCGGCCTTGGCACCGGCTCGACGGCGAAGCATTTCGTGGAATTGCTGGGCGAGCGCGTGCGTGACGGCCTGCGCGTGATCGGGGTGCCGACTTCCGAGGTGACGCGGGCCGATGCCGAACGCTGCGGCGTGCCGCTGACGACGCTCGACGAGATCGACCATCTTGATCTGACCGTCGATGGCGCCGACGAAATCGACCCCTCGCTCAATCTCATCAAGGGCGGCGGCGGCGCGCTTTTGCGCGAGAAGATCGTCGCGGCGGCCTCGGCGCGGATGGTGGTGATTTCCGATGACAGCAAATGGGTGGACACGCTCGGACGGTTTCCGTTGCCGGTGGAAGTCATCCCGTTCGGCCTCGGGGCGACCCGCCATGCGCTGGCGGCGGCATTCGCACAGGCCGGGGTCGGGGGCGAAATAAGCCTCCGGCAGGGCAAGGATGGCCATGCTTTTGTCACCGATGGCGGCCACTGGATCGTGGACGCTCATCTGGGACGCATCCCGGACCCGCCGCGCCTTGCATCGCTGCTCAGCGCCATTCCCGGTGTGGTGGAGCATGGATTGTTCATCGGCCTTGCGAAGACGGTTATTCTGGCCGGATCGCAGGGGCTTCGTATCGTTGATCGGCCGGCAGGCCGGGTTTGAGGAGCTTTGAAATGAAGAAGACGATTTACGCCCTTCTGGCGGCTGGCTTTGTCGGCGTGATGGCAGGCCCGGCTCTCGCGCAGTCGAATCCCAACCCGTCGCCGGCGGCGATTGCGACCGCCAGGCAGATCCTTGCCGACAAGCATATCGAGGAACTCTACAAGGAGGCCGTGCCGAGCCTTGTCGAGCGCGCCAAGGGGACGCTCGTATCGAGCAACCTCAACTATCAGAAGGATCTCAACGAACTCGCGCCCAAGGTGGCGAAGGATCTCGTCGGTGGCGAGAAGGAGATCGGCGACGAGATCGCAAAAATCTATGCCTCCCGCTTCTCCGAACAGGAGTTGAAGGATATCGCCGCCTGGTACAAGTCGCCACTCGGCAAGAAAGTGATCGAGCAGGAGCCGCAGATCTTCGCAGCCTCGCGCAATTTCATGGATCAGTGGGCGCAGACTTTCTCCCAGAAGATCATCGACAAGTTCCGCGCCGAGATGAAGGCGCGCGGCAAGGCCATCTGACGCCAATATACCGGTCATCGCGGCATGCCCGCGAATGACCGGCTTCGGGCGCGCGGGCAGGACATGACAAACTTCGACGTCGATCTGTTTGTGATCGGGGGCGGCTCCGGCGGCGTCCGCGCGGCCCGCATCGCCGCCGGTTATGGCGCGCGTGTCATGATCGCCGAGGAATATCGCTTCGGCGGCACCTGCGTGATCCGCGGCTGCGTGCCGAAGAAGCTGATGATGCTGGCCTCGCTGGTCTCGACCGAGGTGAAGGACGCCGCCGGGTTTGGCTGGACCATTCCCGAAGCGAATTTTGACTGGACCACCCTGATCGCCAACAAGGATAAGGAAATCGCGCGCCTCGAAGGCATCTATGCGACCAATCTGGAAAAGGCCGGGGCGCGGACGGTGAAGGCGCGCGCGGTGTTCGAGGACCCGCACACGCTGCGGCTCTCGACCGGCGAAAAGGTCACAGCCGAACACGTCCTGATCGCGACCGGCGGCATGCCCAATCATGGCGCGGCGATTCCCGGCATCGAGCATGTGATTTCCTCGAACGAGGTTTTCCATCTGGAGAAATTCCCCGAACGCATCGTCATCCAGGGCGGCGGCTATATCGCGCTCGAGTTCGCCTCGATCTTCAACGGCCTCGGCGTGGACGTGACGCTGATCTATCGCGGCGACAACATCCTGCGCGGCTTCGACGAAGATGTGCGCAGGCATGTCCGTGGCGAGATGGAGAAGGCGGGCGTCACGCTTCTGACCTCCTGCACGGTCGATCGCGTGGAACGCCACGGCGACACTTTCACCGCGCATCTGTCGAACGGTTCCAGCGTCGCCGCCGATCAGGTGATGTTCGCCATCGGCCGTCATCCTTGCGTCAACGGGCTGGGGCTGGAAAAGGCCGGCGTTTCGCTCAACCCCGCCAACGGCGGCATCGCTGTCGATGAGCATTCGCGCACCAATGTTGCGCACATCTATGCGGTGGGAGACGTCACCCATCGCATCAACCTGACGCCGGTGGCGATCAGGGAAGGGCACGCCTTCGCCGACACGGTGTTCGGCCACAAGCCGGTCGTGGTCGATCACGACAGCATTCCGACCGCGGTGTTCTCGCAGCCGCAGGTCGGCACGGTGGGGCTCACCGAAGAGGCGGCACGGGCGCGGTATGACCGCGTCGATATCTACAAGGTCGATTTCCGCCCGATCAAGGCGACGATGTCCGGCAGCGAAAGCCGCGTGCTGATGAAGCTTATTGTCGATGGCTCCACGGATCGCGTTCTCGGCTGCCATATCGTCGGCCCCGAAGCTGCCGAATTGACGCAGGTGGTGGCCATCGCCATCAGGATGAAGGCGACCAAGGCCGACTTCGACGCCACCATGGCCTTGCATCCGACGAGCGCCGAAGAACTCGTCACCATGCGCACGCCCACGGCGCGGCATGTGCGGCAAGCGGCGGAATAACTCCCGACCAACTTCGTAGTGGACGAATTTACCCGCGACGGTGTTAGCTGCATTGTCAGGCCGGGGCTGCCCGGGTACCGGCTTGCTCAAAAAACACCGGGGGGAGAGAACATCCATGGTTCATCGAGTACCGCAGACCTGCGCCCTCGTCGTGGCGCTTGCGTTGCTGACGCCGGTGGCGGCGACGGCCCAGATCGCCGTGTCCGCCAATGACGGCAAATCGGCGCTGAATGACGGCAAGCCCGAGATGCGCAATCCGCTCGTGGCGGATTCCGTGTCCATCATCGATCTCAACCAGACGCCGCCGAAGATCATCGGCGAGGTGGCCGCGCCCGCCAGCGCGGTGGGACCGCCGACCAGCGTCGCCATCGCCAGGGATGAATCGATCGCGCTTGTCACCGGCGCGATGAAGGTCGATGCCGAGAGCAAGAAGGTCGTGCCCGATAACAGGCTCTCGGTGATCGACCTCAAGGCGAAGCCGCCGGTCGTGACCGCGACGCTGGAAGCAGGTCCGGGTGCTGCGGGCGTCACCATCAATCCCGCGGGAAATCTGGCGCTCGTCGCCAATCGCAATGATGGCACCGTCTCGATCTTCAAGATCAGCGGCAAGACGCTGACGCCCGCCGGCAAGGTCGATTTCGGCGCGCCGAAATCCGGTCCCTGCGCGGTGGCGTTCACCCCGGACGGCAAGCTCGCTTTCGTCACCCGCGACGGCGACAACAAGGTGTCGGTGCTGAAGATCGACGGCGACAAGGTCGAATACACCAAACGCGATGTCGGCGCGGGTCTGCGGCCCTACGGCATCAACATGTCGCCGAAGGGCGACGTGGCGGTGGTGGCCGATCTCGGCCTCAACAACGGCAACGGCGATGACGACACGGTGAGCATCATCGACGTGAAGGCCAATCCGCCGCGCACCATCGATGCGGTTACCGTCGGCCCGACGCCCGAGGGGATGACGCTTTCGCGCGACGGGCAGTATCTTGCGCTTGCGGTCATGAACGGCTCGAACAAGTCCAGGTCCGCGCCGATCTATAATGACCACGGCTTCCTGAAGATCTATCGCCTCAAGGACAAGAAGCTGTCCTTCGTGACGCAGACGAATGTCGGCCACTGGTGCCAGGGCGTGACCTTCAACAAGGATGCCAGGAAGGTGCTGGTCCAGTGCATGATCGAGAACGAGATCATGGTGTTCGACTTCGACGGCAAGAAGCTGAAAAAGAGCGCCTCGCTGAAGGTGAACGGTCCGGCGGGCATCCGCATCGCCGACTGACGACGAGTCATTCCGGGGCGCGAGCAAAGCGAGCGATCCCGGAATCCGGACGTTCTGGATTCCGGGTCTGCGGCTTTGCCGCCTCCCGGAATGACAGGTGATCGCAAGGCCGCCGCCGGTCCCTAACTGGCGGCGGCCTTTTCGCGCCAGGATTCCGCTCAAGACCGGGCAGGGCGCGGACCCCCGCTTAACTGGTTGACCAGACAGGACGAATTGCGGGTGGAAAGCGGACCATGGGCTGTGTATATAAGCCCCGGCCGATCATGGGACGATCAGGCAGGAGTTTTCGATTATGGCTGAGCGGTGGACGCCCGATAGCTGGCGCAAGAAACCGGTGTTGCAGGTGCCGGAATATCCGGACGCGAAGGCGTTGGCGGATGTCGAGGGGCAGCTTGCGACCTTTCCGCCTCTGGTTTTTGCGGGCGAGGCGCGCAACCTGAAGAAGTCGCTGGCCCGCGTGGCCGCCGGCGAAGCCTTCCTGTTGCAGGGCGGCGATTGCGCCGAGAGCTTCGCCGAGCATGGCGCCAACAACATCCGCGACTTCTTCCGCGTCTTCCTGCAAATGGCGGTGGTGCTGACCTATGCCGGTGCGCTGCCGGTGGTGAAGGTCGGCCGTATCGCCGGTCAGTTCGCCAAGCCGCGTTCCTCGCCGACCGAGAAGATCAACGGCGTTGAGCTGCCGAGCTATCGCGGCGACATCGTCAACGACATCGCCTTCACGGCGGAAGCGCGGGTGCCCGATCCGCGCCGTCAGCTTGCGGCCTACCGGCAGTCGGCGGCGACGCTCAACCTGCTGCGCGCGTTCGCGACCGGCGGCTTCGCCAATCTTGGCAGCGTGCATCAGTGGATGCTCGGCTTCGTGAAAGATTCGCAGCAGTCGCGCCGCTACAAGGAATTGGCGGACCGCATTTCCGACGCGCTGAACTTCATGCGCGCCTGCGGCCTCAATCTCGAGAGCCATCCGGAATTGCGCGCGACCGAGTTCTACACCAGCCACGAGGCGCTGCTGCTCGGCTACGAGCAGGCGTTGACGCGCGTCGATTCCACCACCGGCGACTGGTACGCGACCTCCGGGCACATGCTCTGGGTCGGCGACCGCACACGCCAGCTCGACCACGGGCATGTCGAGTATTTCCGTGGCATCAAGAATCCGATCGGCCTGAAGTGCGGCCCGTCGCTGAAGCCGGACGAACTCCTGAAGCTGATCGACATCCTCAACCCGGATAACGAGCCGGGCCGCCTGACGCTCATCAACCGCTCGGGCGCGGACAAGGTCGGCGACACGCTGCCGCACTTCATCCGCGCGGTGCAGCGCGAAGGCAAGGCGGTGGTATGGTCGTGCGATCCGATGCACGGCAACACCATCACCTCGACCAGTGGCTACAAGACGCGGCCGTTCGACCGCATCCTGTCCGAACTGAAGTCGTTCTTCGAGGTTCACGCGGCGGAAGGCACCCATGCCGGCGGCGTGCATCTGGAGATGACCGGTCAGGACGTCACCGAGTGCATCGGCGGCGCGCGCGCCATCACCGACGAGGATCTCAACGACCGTTACCACACGGTCTGCGATCCGCGCCTGAATGCCGAACAGTCCATCGACATGGCATTCCTGATCGCGGAATTCCTCAAGCAGGGCCGGGAGCGCAAGGCGCAACCGCTGCCTGCGGTGGCTGGCCTCTGACGTGCTGCGCGTCTGGCGCGCGACCATCAACAGCCTTAACGGGCTTCTCTTCGCGTTTCGCTCCGAACAGGCGATCCGCGAGGAGGTTGTCGCGCTGGTCGCATCGTTTCCCTTGTCGTGGCTGGTCGGGGTCACGTCCGCGCGCAAGGTGGAATTGGTGGTTGTCGTCCTCCTCGTGCTTGTGGTGGAGCTCCTCAACACCGCGATCGAGAAGCTGGCCGATCGTCTGACGCTGGATCACGACCCGCAGATCGGCCGGGTCAAGGACATGGGATCGGCCGCGGTCGGCGTCATGCTCGCCATCGCCGGTTTGACGTGGCTGTTCGCCATCGCCGAGCGGATCGGGGTCATCTGATTGACATGCGCCGCAAAGCCCGCAATTGCGGAAGCCGCGCGGTGCGGGCTACAACAGGCCCATGACTGAATCCGCAAAATTCGTAGTAACGCTGGCGCAGCTCAATCCGACGGTGGGAGACATCGCCGGAAACGCCGCCAGGGCGCGGGACGCGCGTGCGAAGGCGGCGGCGGATGGCGCCGCCCTCGTGGTGCTGTCCGAGCTTTTCCTGTGCGGCTATCCGCCGGAAGACATCGTCCTCAAGCCCTCGTTTCAGGCGCGATGCCGCGCCGAGATCGAGACGCTCGCGCGCGAGACTTCCGATGGCGGTCCGGCGGTGCTGATCGGCACGCCGTGGGTCGAGGAGGGCAAGCTCTACAACGCGGTTGCGCTTTTGGATGGCGGGCGCATCGCCGGTCTGCGCTTCAAGGCCAACCTGCCGAACTACGGCGTGTTCGACGAGAAGCGCATCTTCGCGCGGGGGCCTGCGGCGGGGCCGCTCACCATTCGCGGCGTGCGCGTCGGCGTGCCGATCTGCGAAGACACGTGGATGGAGGAGTCGGCGGAGTACGAGAACGTCGTCGAATGCCTCGCCGAGACCGGCGCCGAAATCCTGATCGTGCCGAACGGCTCGCCTTACGCGCGCGGCAAGAACGACATCCGCCTGTCGATGGCGGTGGCGCGCATCACCGAAAGCGGCCTGCCGTTCGTCTATCTCAATCAGGTCGGCGGTCAGGACGAACTGGTGTTCGACGGCGCGTCGTTCGCGCTCAATGCCGACCGTTCGCTCGCGGCGCAGCTGCCCTGTTTCGAGGAAGCCATCACGACGCTGACGTGGGCGAAGGGCGAGAAGGGATGGGTCTGCAAGGGGCCGGCCGCGCCGCCGATCGAGGGCGACCGCGCCGACTACGCCGCCTGCGTTCTGGGATTGCGCGACTATGTCGGCAAGAACGGTTTTCCCGGCGTGCTGCTCGGCGTTTCCGGCGGCATCGATTCAGCGCTGTGCCTTGCCATCGCGGTCGATGCCATCGGCGTCGAGCGCGTACGCGGCGTGATGCTGCCGTTCCGCTTCACCGCGCAGGAGTCGATCGACGATGCGGCGCGGATCGCGCGCGGTCTCGGCATCCGTTATGACGTGCTGCCGATCGCCGCCGCCGTGAATGGCTTCGAGGGCATCCTGAAGGATGTTTTCAAGGGCAAACCGCGCGACGTGACCGAGGAGAATTTGCAGGCGCGCACCCGCGGCGTGCTGCTGATGGCGATCTCCAACAAGTTCGGCGACATGCTGGTGACGACCGGCAACAAATCCGAAATGTCGGTCGGCTACGCGACGCTGTACGGCGACATGAACGGCGGCTTCAACCCGATCAAGGATATCTACAAGACCGAAGTGTTTCGCCTGTCCTCGCTGCGCAATTCGTGGAAGCCGGAAGGCGCGCTCGGCCCGTCCGGCAAGGTCATTCCGGTCAGCATCATCGCGCGCCCGCCGACGGCGGAGTTGCGCGAGAACCAGACCGATCAGGACTCGCTGCCGCCTTACGACATTCTCGACGGCATTCTGGAGCGGCTCGTCGAACGCGACATGTCGGTCGCCGAGATCGTGGGGGAGGGCTTCGAGCGCGACACCGTGCTGCGCATCGACCGGCTGCTCAACCTCGCGGAATACAAGCGCAGGCAGGCCGCGCCGGGTGTGAAAGTGACGCGCAAGAACTTCGGCCGCGACCGCCGCTACCCGATCACCAACCGCTTTCGCGACAATGGCGACCGCGATCCCGAGCCCGACCACGCGCTGGTGACCCGCTCGCGCCGGGACTCGACCGAGGTTTTCGACGGCTGAGCGACGCTCGCCTCAGCGATTGTTCGGAATGAAGGTCGGTCCGACCGAGCGGATCTTGCCCGGATCGGTGTTCGCCTCCGGTGCGGCGGGTGCCGCCGTCTGCGGCGCTCCGGTTTGCCTGACCGGCGCGGTGCGCGGCGGCTGCGACATCCGCCTGGCGCGGTCCTCGGTCACGGTGATGTCGCCTTGCTCCGCTCCGCTCGACGTATCGACATTTTTCAGCGCATCGGCCCAGCTCTGGCCCGGCGCGCGGCAACTGCATGTCTTGTCGTATTGGGTGCGGAAGTGGAAGGCGTTCGGCGATTGCGAGTAGGGCTGGCCGTTGATCGAGACGGCCTGCGCGATGTCCTCGCCCGGATTGTGATAGGTGTAGAGCGTGACCTGCGCATTCGGGCACAGGCTCTTGCAGGTGCGCTCGTCGTCCGCGAAGCGGCTCGGCACGGTCGCGAATGAAATCGGGAAGTAAGAGCCGTCGCAGCTTTTGACGCAGACGGTCCGGTAGGTGCCCGATTGCGGCGCGTTCGGATCGACCGCGCCATTGTTGTCGGAGGGGCCGCCGCCGAACAAATTGCTCAGGAAGTTTCCGGAGCGCGCCATGTTGGCGTATTGCGGGCCGCAATTGTTCTGCGCCAGCGCGAGGATCACCGAACGGCGCTGCGGGTCGTCGGCGCCGTTGGCAGAACCCGCGCGCAGCCGCTCCAGATTGGAGGTGATCTGGTCGAGGTTCTGGCGCATCTGCTGGATCTGATTGTTGATCGGTCCGCATTGCGCCGAGCGGCCGTTGAACAGCGAGAAGAACCCGGAGCTGTCGCAGCCCTGATCGCGGGCGCGGGCCTGAACGCGCTCCAGTTCAGCCTGCTGGCGGTTCGCCGCATCTTCGTAGCGCCGGATCTGGTCAGCCTTGCCGGCATCGCCCCCGCCCTGGCTGCGGTCGATGGCGGCCAACTGGCCTTCGAGGCGCTGGCACATCGGGCTGCCCTGGCCGCCGCCCGGGGCGAAATTCTGCGCAAAAGCGGGGGCCGACAGTCCCGCGACAGCGAGGACAGCCAGCATCGGCAGGGATCGGGGGAGCATCGCCAAGTACTTATCCGGGAAAGCAGCCGCAGGGGCGGCCAATGCGGGTTTGCATAGCCGTTTCAGGGGGCAAGGTCACGCCGATTTCTGGGCGCTCTCAAGGCAGCGCCGGGCGTTCCGGTGAATAACGCAGGCCGGCGAGGCCGCGATTTACCGCTGGCAGGTGATGGCGACGTAAGTGTCGGCGCGCGAAGCTGGGCGGGTGGAGGCCGGGATGGCGCCGGTGATGTCGTCGGTATCGACGCGGTGATAGGAACTCGCCCGCGCGAATTGATGGGATTCGCAATACATCCGCGCCGCGGAAGCGCCGCAACTCGCGCCATTGGCAAGGCATTCGTCGATGCCATAGCCGTCCGGCTGGTTGGCCACGATGAAAACCCGGCTGTCGGCAAAAACAGGGGAGGTCGTCAGGAGAACGGCGCATAACGCAGCCGCGGAACTCAATCGCATGGAAGCACCAGCCGGGAATCACGAGACCGACACGGATAAGGCCAAAATGTTAAAAATCATTAACTCGGCCGTTTTGGCGGAATTGCGCCGCCATTGACCAAGGCTCCGGGCTGCCTCTTGACGGGGCGACCTCCGCTGGCCATTGTGCCGGCCATGAACGGTTCTTCCTCGTTTTTCGGCATTTGCCGCGAGATTATTAGCTAGCGATTCGCTGGCTGGAGCCGTCTTTTCTCACATCGAGAGTAGTGGACGCCCCCGGCCCAACCGGACGGTTTGTCTATGGACTTGAAACTCTACGATACGCTGTCGAAGGAAAAGCGTGCCTTCGTGCCGCTCGATCCGCGCAACGTGCGGATGTATGTGTGCGGGCCGACGGTCTATGACTTCGCCCATATCGGCAACGCGCGCCCGGTCATCGTGTTCGACGTGCTGTTCCGCCTGCTGCGGCACATCTATGGCGAGAACCACGTCACCTACGTGCGCAACATCACCGACGTCGATGACAAGATCAACGACCGCGCGCTGCGCGACTATCCCGGCCTGCCGCTGAACGAGGCGATCCGCAAGGTCACGGAAAAGACCGCGACACAGTTTCACGCCGATGTCGATGCGCTCGGCTGTTTGCCGCCGACCGTCGAGCCGCGCGCGACCGATTTCGTGCTGCCGCGCACTGATGGCAAGGCCGATATGGTGTCGCTCATCAAGACGCTGATCGATCGCGGCCACGCCTACCCGGCGAATGGCGAGGTGCTGTTCGACACCGCGTCGATGCCGGATTACGGCAAGCTCTCAGGCCGCAAACTTGAAGACCAGCAGGCCGGCGCGCGCATCGCGGTGGACGCGCACAAGAAGAACCCGGCCGACTTCGTGCTGTGGAAGCAATCCTCAGCAGACGAGCCAGGCTGGGACAGCCCGTGGGGCTGGGGACGCCCCGGCTGGCACATCGAATGCTCGGCGATGAGTGCCGCCTATCTCGGCGACGTGTTCGACATTCACGGCGGCGGCCTCGACCTGATCTTCCCGCACCACGAGAACGAGATCGCGCAATCGCGCTGCGCCCACGGCACCCATGCGATGGCGAATTACTGGCTGCACAACGGCTTCCTGCAAGTCGAAGGCGAGAAGATGTCGAAGTCGCTCGGCAACTTCGTCACGATCAACGATCTGCTGAAGGATTGGCCGGGCGAGGTCGTGCGTCTCAACATGCTCAAGACCCATTATCGTTCGCCGATCGACTGGACGGTGAAGGGGCTGGAGGAGAGCGCGAAGGTTCTGGACGACTGGTACGCGACGGCGGGCGATGTCGCTGGAAGTAAACCTGCGGGAGCCGTGCTCGATACGCTCGCGGACGATCTCAACACCGCGCAGACCGTCGCGGCGCTGCATGGCTTGCGCCATCAGGCGGAGAAGGGCGGCGAAGCGCCGCGCGCCGAGTTCGTGGCCTCGCTGCGGCTGCTGGGATTCCTCGCGCAGACGCAGGCAGACTGGGATGCGCGCAAGCAGCAAGCGAGCGGAGTCGATGCCGCGCAGGTCACCGCGCTCATCGCGGACCGCACCGCCGCCCGCGCGCGCAAGGACTGGAAGGAATCCGACCGCATCCGTGACGAACTCGCGGCCATGGGCGTCGCTATCAAGGATTCCAAGGAAGGCACCACCTGGGAGATCGCGCGATGAAACCGCCGGAAACGCCTTTTCCGCGTCGCTGGAAATATTACATCGTATTGAAATGGTGCGTGATCGCAGGCGCGGCCGCGCTCGCACTCAAGTATTTCGGATATTGGTGATGGCACAGGCGCTTCGGAAAGTGGGATTGCGGCCGTTCCTGCCGGCCGACACCTCGATTCTCGCCGCGATCTTCATCGCCAGCATCGAGGAGTTGACCGAGGATAGCTATTCCGAGGCGCAGCGCGAGGCATGGGCCTCGCGCGCCGAGGATGAGGCGGCGTTCGGCAAGAAACTCGGCGCGCAACTGACACTGGTCGCGACGGTGCAGGGATCGCCGGTCGGCTTTGCCTCGCTGAGGGGCGCCGACCATCTCGACATGCTGTTCGTGCATCCGGGCGCGGTGCGGCAGGGTGTGGCAAGCACGCTGTGCGATGCGATCGAGAAACTCGCGGCGGCGCGAGGTGCCGCGCGCATCAGTGTCGATGCCAGCGATTCCGCGCAGGAGTTTTTCGCGGGTCGCGGCTATCTCGGCCAGCGGCGCAATTCGATTTCCATCGGCGACGAATGGCTCGCCAACACCACCATGACCAAGGCACTCGGCGATACGCCGTCCAATGATAATCCAGGGTTGGCATCATGAGCCGCGAACGACTTTATCTTTTCGACACGACGCTGCGCGACGGCGCGCAGACCAGCGGCGTGGACTTCACGCTGCACGACAAGCGTGTGATTGCGCAGATGCTCGACGATCTCGGTCTGGATTATGTCGAGGGCGGCTATCCGGGTGCGAACCCGGCTGACAGCGAGTTCTTCAGCACGCACCCGAAATTCGCCCGCGCGAAGTTCACCGCGTTCGGCATGGTGCGCCGTGCTGGCCGTTCGGCGTCGAACGATCCCGGTTTCGTCGGCGTGCTGGAAGCCAAGGCCGATGCCTTCTGCCTCGTCGCGAAATCCTCCGCCTATCAGGTGCGCGTCGCGCTGGAGACGACGAAGGAAGAGAACATCGCGGCGATCCGCGACAGCATCGGCGCGGCGGCGAAAAAAGGCGGCGAAGCGATGCTCGATTGCGAGCATTTCTTCGACGGGTACAAGGAAGATCCGGAATTCGCGCTGGCCTGCGCGAAGGCTGCGTATGAGTCCGGTGCGCGCTGGGTGGTGCTGTGCGACACCAATGGCGGCACCATGCCAGAGGAAATCACCAAGATCATCGGTGAGGTGACAAAGCACATCCCCGGCACGCATCTCGGCATCCATGCGCATGACGACACCGGGCAGGCGGTGGCGAACTCGCTGGCGGCGGTGCGCGCGGGCGTGCGGCAAATTCAGGGCACGCTGAACGGTCTCGGCGAGCGATGCGGCAACGCCAATCTGTGTTCGCTGATCCCGACGCTGAAACTGAAACAGCCGTTCGCGGATCAGTTCGAGATCGGCGTGTCGGATGCGAAGCTCGCGACGCTGACGCATGTGTCGCGCGCGCTCGACGACATCCTGAACCGCGTACCTGACAGGCACGCGCCGTATGTGGGCGAAAACGCATTCGTCACCAAGACCGGCATCCATGCCTCGGCGCTGATGAAGGACCCGCACACCTACGAGCACATCGCGCCGGAAGCCGTCGGCAACCGCCGTCAGGTGCTGGTGTCCGATCAGGCCGGGCGCTCGAACGTGCTCGCGGCGCTGGAACGCGCGGGCATCGCGTTTGACAAGAACGATCCGAAGGTCACGCGCCTTGTCGAGGAGATGAAGGAGCGGGAAGCGGGCGGCTATGCCTACGAGTCCGCCGATGCGTCGTTCGAATTGCTGGCGCGTCGCACGCTCGGCCATGTGCCGGATTATTTCCGCGTCGTGCAGTTCGACGTCAATGTCGAGCAGCGCACCAACGGGAAGGGTCCACAGACCGTCGCTCTGGCGGTGGTGAAGGTCGAGGTCGCGGGCGAGGTGCTGATCTCGGCGGCGGAAGGCAACGGTCCCGTCAACGCACTCGACGTCGCGCTGCGCAAGGATCTCGGCAAGTACCAGAAATACATCGACGGCCTGAAGCTCACCGACTACCGCGTGCGTATCCTCAACGGCGGCACCGAGGCGGTGACGCGCGTGCTGATCGAGAGCGAGGACGAGAACGGCGCGCGCTGGACCACCATCGGCGTGTCGTCCAACGTCATCGACGCCTCGTTCCAGGCGCTGATGGATTCGCTCACCTACAAGCTGGTGAAGTCCGGCGCGCCCGCCTGACGCTCGGCTGCACTCGTAGCGGGGCCGCGCCACAATAGCGCGGTCGAAAGGCCGTAGACGAACAGCCAGCCGATGTTGAATCCCGCGCCCTCAAACCATGTGTGGAGCGGCTGCGGCAGCAAATGCGGCACACCGATGCCGATGGCGAGGAATGTCACGGGGTTGAACAGCAGGGCGATCCAGCGCGGATAGAGTGTACCGCCGCGCGCGATGGCAATCGCGAGCAGGAGCAACGCCAGCCCAAGCGTGACGACCGGCAGGAGCCACGCAATCATCAGCACGCGATGGAAATGCTCGCCGAGCGCGAGCAGCGCGCCATGCGCGGCTTCCGGCACCTCAAGCACGGTCTTGTAGACCATGCCGACGTAATAGAAGGCGGCATGGCCGAGCGGCGACCATGCGTTGCCGCACATCAGCAGAATAAAAGTGGCCCACGCCAGTTTCGGCCCCGCCGGCCGCAGCGCGCGAAACAGGTGCCAGCTCCCTGCGAGATAAAACACGATGCCGACATTCGCGACCAGCGCACCGGCGGCAAGCCGCGCCTCGGAGGAGGGCAGCATCATGTCCAGCGCGCCGAAGCCGATACGGCCTGCGTAGGTTTGCAGCAGCAGCGGATAGTCGGAGAGTTGCGCTTTCGCGCCGATGATCATCGCGTCACCCGCGATCCAGAACAGCGCGCCGATAATGCCCGCGATCCCGGCGAGCCGGAACCAGCAGTGCAAGGAGTCGCGCGGCGGGGATTGCGAATTCACATCTGCGCCGTAACGGCTTCCGCCGGTTGGAGGACAGCCGGGCCGTCCGGTGCCGCCGCCCGCAGCTTCGGCACGATGTCCTCGACACGGTTGGCGGTAAGGAAATTCACCGCCAGTCCCTGACGGATGAATTCCGTCTGGCGCATGTGCGCAAGCAGCGACAGCAGCGGCTCCCAGAAGTTGCCGATGTTGGCCAGCAGCACCGGCTTGGCGTGGCGGCCGAGCTGCGCCCATGTCATCTGCTCGACCAGTTCCTCCAGCGTGCCGATGCCGCCGGGCAGGGCGACGAAGGCATCCGAGTACTCGAACATGAGCTGCTTGCGCTCATGCATGTTCTTGGTGACGATCAGTTCCTGCGCGCGGTCCAGCGCATTCTCGCGCGCGGTGAGAAAATCCGGGATGATGCCGGTGACCTTGCCGCCATGGTCGAGAACGCCATTGGCGACCGCGCCCATCAGGCCGATGGAGCCGCCGCCATAGACAAGGCCGATGCCTTCCTCGGCAAAGGCTTTGCCGAGGGCGCTCGCGGCTTGCATGAACTGGGGGTCTGTACCTGGGCCGGAACCGCAATAAACGCAGACAGTCTTGATAGTATTGGTCTTGGTCATCGACTCGATGTGGCATTGCCTCATGACGCCGTCAAGACGAGCCGGGGCTTCACGAAAGGCTATCCTGCAACTGTCCGGAAGGCAGAAAATCGCCTTGGCCGGATGCGGAACCGGCTGTGCCATCCTATATGACAGGTCTATGTTGCCGAATCGAAGCCCGGCGCGGGGCGTTTTGTCCCGAGGCCGCAGGATTGTGAATGACCGTCTCTGATACGCCCGATCAAAATCGTCCCGCCCGCGCGGTGGGGAATGCCTCGCTGACCGCGACGCTGGTGCAGCTCTGGCCGTATATCTGGCCGGGAGAGCGGGCCGACCTGAAAATGCGGGTGGTCTGGTCGATGGTGCTGCTGGTGATCGCCAAGGCGCTCACCATGATCGTGCCGTTCACCTTCAAATGGGCGATCGATGCGCTGAACGGGCAGGGGAGCGCGCCGGTCGCGCCGTCGGACTGGATGATGTGGCTGCTCGCCTCGCCGATCATCCTGACAGTGAGTTACGGCGCCACCCGCATTCTGATGGCGGTGTTCACGCAATGGCGCGACGGCATCTTCGCCAGGGTGGCGATGCATGCGGTGCGCAAGCTCGCGTATCTCACCTTCGTGCACATGCACGAACTGTCGCTGCGCTTTCATCTCCAGCGCAAGACCGGCGGCCTGACGCGCGTTCTGGAGCGCGGCCGCACCGGCATCGAGACCATCGTGCGGCTTGCCGTGCAGCAACTGGCGCCGACCGTCGTCGAGTTGACGATGATGATGGTCGTGCTGCTGTATCAGTTCGACTGGCGCTACGTGCTGGTCACGGTGGGCACCGTGTTGGCCTATATGTGGTTCACCTATGTTGCGACCGAGTGGCGGATCGATATTCGCCGCCGCATGAACGAGTCCGACACCGAGGCCAACACCAAGGCCATCGATTCGCTGCTCAACTACGAGACGGTGAAGTATTTCGGCGCGGAGACGCGCGAGGCGAAACGCTACGACGTTTCGATGGAGCGTTACGAGCGCGCCAGCGTCAACACTTATACGTCGCTCGCGTGGCTCAACACCGGGCAGGCGGTGATTTTCTCGTTCGGCATTACCGCGACGATGGTGATGTGCGCCATCGGCATCCGCAACGGTACCCAGAGCGTCGGCGATTTCGTCATGATCAACGCCATGATGATCCAGCTTTACCAGCCGCTGAATTTCATGGGGTTCGTCTATCGCGAGATCAAGCAGGCGATCATCGACATCGAGATGATGTTCGGCGTTCTCAGCCGCAACCCGGAAGTGAAGGACAGGCCCGGCGCGAAGCCGCTACAGGTCACATCCGGCACGGTGCGTTTCGAGGACGTGCATTTCCATTACGATCCCGACCGCGAGATTCTCAAGGGCATTTCGTTCGAGGTGCCGGCGGGGAAGACCGTCGCCATCGTCGGGCCTTCGGGCGCTGGCAAGTCGACGATCTCGCGGCTGCTGTTTCGCCTCTACGATCTGAGCAGCGGACGCATCACCATCGACGGTCAGGATATTCGCGATGTGCAGCAGACATCGCTGCGCGCGGCCATCGGCATGGTGCCGCAGGACACCGTGCTGTTCAACGACACCATCCGCTACAACATCCGCTATGGCCGCTGGGATGCGAGCGATGCCGATGTCGAGGCTGCGGCGCAGATGGCGCAGATCGACGGTTTCATCCGCATGTCGCCGCAGGGTTACGAGACCGAAGTCGGCGAACGCGGGCTGAAACTCTCGGGTGGCGAGAAGCAGCGCGTCGCCATCGCTCGCACCATTCTCAAGGGGCCGCCGATCCTCGTGCTGGACGAGGCGACATCCGCGCTCGACAGCCATACCGAGCGGGAAATCCAGGACGAACTGGAAAAGGTCTCGCGCAATCGTACCTCGCTGGTGATCGCGCACCGCCTGTCCACCATCGTCAGTGCCGACGAGATCATCGTGCTGGAACGCGGGCGTATCGCGGAGCGCGGCACGCATATGCAGCTTCTGGCGATGAACGGCCTCTACGCCAGCATGTGGAACAGGCAGCGCGAGGCCGACGAGGCACGCGAGAAGCTCGCCCAGTTCGGCGACGACGAACTGGCCGGGAAGGACGGACAGGCCGGGGATGTTTCGCCTGCGCGCGATGCCGCGGAGTAAGAGATATCGGGCTCTGACGGCAGGCGCTTTTCCGAGACTTTTTGCGGCGTGCGCCCTAGAATAGGCAAAGATTCCCGTTCTCTCGCCGAAACGGGAAAACGGCAGTTGCCGGACCACTCATTTCCATCGCTGTAAAGCAGATATCTTTCGGAGTCCCATGTCGATCGCCAATTCCATTCGTGCGCAGATCCCGCCGATCCATCAGGAGGGATATCCTTTCATCGGCGGCTTCGCGCTGGCGAGCCTGATCCTGTTCTGGCTGTGGACGCCGCTCGGCTGGATCGGCGTCGTGCTGACGGTCTGGTGCGCGCTGTTCTTCCGCGATCCCGTCCGCACCACGCCGGTGCGGGAAGGGCTTGTCGTGGCGCCCGCCGACGGCCGGGTGTCGATGGTGCAGCCGGTGGTGCCGCCTGCCGAGCTTGGCCTCGGCGACAAGCCGCTGATGCGGATTTCCATCTTCATGAGCGTGTTCAATTGCCATGTGAACCGCAGCCCCGTGGCGGGCCGGATCGAGCGCATCGCCTACCGCCCCGGCAAGTTCATCAACGCCGAACTCGACAAGGCGAGCGAGGACAACGAGCGCAATTCGCTGGTGATCGCGACGCCTGCGGGGCGCATCGGCGTCATCCAGATCGCGGGGCTTGTCGCGCGCCGCATCGTCTCCTTCGTGCGCGAAGGCGAGAGCCTCGCGGCGGGACAACGCTTCGGCCTGATCCGGTTCGGCTCGCGCCTCGATGTTTTCCTCCCCGATGGAGCCAAGCCGCTGGTGGCGGTGGGGCAGACGGCGGTGGCGGGAGAGACCGTGCTGGCCGATTTCCAGATCGGCGATGGCGGCCGCGTTTACCGGACGGATTAACCTTGTCGCCATGCGATTGCGGGAGAGCCGCAGCCTCACGCATGGCTTCAAGTTATGTTGGCGGGGTGGGGTATTCCCCATATAAAGGGCCATGAGCATGTTTCCCCATTCCGACCAGCCCGATATGCAACGCCGCCGGTTCGGCTCCATTCCGGTGCGGGTGCTGGTGCCAAACGTCATCACGCTTCTGGCGCTGTGCGCGGGCCTGTCCGCCATTCGCATGTCGATCGAGGGACGCAACGAGCTGGCGCTCGGCGCGATCGTGTTCGCGGCCATTCTCGACGGCATCGACGGCCGCGTGGCGCGGATGATCAAGGGGCAGTCGCGCTTCGGAGCCGAACTCGACAGTCTCGCCGATTTCGTGAATTTCGGCGTCACCCCGGCGCTGATCTTGTATTTCTGGCAGTTGCACGACTTCAACAATGTCGGCTGGATCGCCGCGATCATCTTCGCGATCAGTAGCTGCCTGCGGCTCGCACGCTTCAACACGCAGATCGACCAGCCGAGCGATCTGCCGTTCGCGGCGAATTATTTCACCGGCGTGCCGGCGCCCCTTGGCGCGCTCTGTGTCCTTTTGCCGATGTATCTGGTGCTGATCGGGCTGCCGCAACTGCCGACGACGATCATCCTGATCTTCACGCTGACCATGGCGTTCCTGATGGTGTCGCGGCTGCCGGTCTATTCCGGCAAGAAGCTCGGCGCGCGGGTGTCGCCGGAAGGGGCCGTGCCGCTGGTGATCTTCGCGGTGTTGTTTATCGCCGTGCTCATCAGCTACCCGTGGTACGTGCTGAGTGTCGGATCGCTGATCTACCTCGCCGCGCTGCCGATCAGCTGGGCTGCTTTCCGCAAGCAGGAACGGGCCTTCCGCGCGCAGCAGGGCGCGGGGCAGGGCGTTGCTTCCGCCACTGGGCCGGAGCCGGCGTTCGCGCCGCCATCGGATTCGGAAACCTCCGACCGGCCGACGCGGCTGAACTGATTTCGCCAGATGACTGTCAGGCGGTGATATTCACACCGCCCGCCGGGGCTGCGCCGCCGCCTTGCGACGAGGTGGCGGTCTGTTGGGAAGCCTGCTGGGCTTCGTCGACGGCCTTCTGATCGGCCTTGATCGTGGCTTCATCGGCCTTGGCGGCCTGGTCCGCGGCAAGCTTGGCCTGGGCCTGAGCCAGGGTGGCCTGCGAGGAAATGGAATTGCTGATCGCAGTCATTTCAGTTCTCGGCGGTTGATCCTTCAAAGATTACACCGGCGATCTTTTCAAATTATTAACCACGATGGCGCGAGCCGCCGCGTATGGCGGCCTCTCGCGCGGAGCGTGAGGTCTTTTGCTCCCGATGTTTCGTAAGTTTTACGCGAATTTAATCGCGCCGACGCTACGGTTTGCAAACGCGGCTCAGAATGGCCGTTGTGCGCGTCGGAGTACTTCATGGATATTACCACCAGCATCGGCCTCGTCGCCGGCAGCATTGTCATTGTCGCGCTGATATTGACTGGCGGCGATCTGCACATGTTCATCAGCGAACATGCCATGATCATCATTTTCGGTGGTTCGATTTCCGCGACGCTGATCCGCTTTCCGCTGGTCTCCATTCTGCACGGTCTGCCGCTCGGCGCGAAATACGCTTTCACCATGAGCCGCACCACCGCGCGCGGTCTGGTCGATGAACTCGCCGGCGTTGCCGAGATCGCACGCAAGCAGGGTCCGGTCGGCCTCGAGAAGGTGGAGACGCCGGACGCGTTCCTGGCCAAGGGCATTCGCTACGTGGCCGACGGTTACGACATGGATTTCATTCGCGACAACCTCGAGCGGGATCGCGACAATTTCCTGATGCATCTCGACGAGGGCAGCAAGATCTATCGCGCAGTGGGCGATTGCGCGCCCGCGTTCGGCATGGTCGGCACGCTGATCGGCATGGTGCAGATGTTCGCCAACATGACCGATCCTTCCAAACTCGGGCCCTACATGGCGACCGCGTTGCTCGCGACGCTGTACGGCGCGGTGATCGCTAACCTGTTCTGCTTGCCGATCGCCGACAAGTTGCACGGCAAGCTGCTGGATGAGGAAACCAACCGCACCATCATCATCGACGGCATCCTGATGATCCGCGACGCCAAGAGCCCGACTCTGGTGCGCGAAATGCTGCTCGCTTACCTGCCGGAAAAGCATCGGCACGAAGCCGGCGAGCCGGTGCCCGCGTAAGCGGCGCCCGCACGGGGCAGGGGCAGCACCATGGCCAAGAAAAAACGCGGCGAGGCCCATGGGGGAGGACACGGCTGGTTCGTGACCTTCGCCGACCTGATGGGCCTGATGATGAGCTTCTTCGTCATGCTGGTCGCGTTTTCCAATCAGGACCAGACCAAGCTGAAGATCGTCGCGGGCTCGATGCGCGAGGCTTTCGGCGTGGCCAACGCGCGCTATTCGGGGGTGATCGAAACCGACGGCCTGCCGACGCGGCCCAAGCTGAAGAATATCGATCACATTCCGCCGGAGGAGGCGTCCAATACGCCGTCGCCGGATGAGAAGGAACAGGCCAAGCTTTACGGCGTCCGCATCAAGACCGACCGCGAGTTCGCGCTGGCGTCGGCCTCGTTGCGGCAGGCCTTGCAGGACATGCCGGAGATGACGGAGCTGTCCAAGCACATCATGTTCGAGGAGACCAAGCAGGGCCTCAACCTCGAAATCGTCGATCAGGATGGCCGCTCGATGTTCGCGGAAGGCTCGCGCGAGCCGTATGAACGCACGCGCATGCTGATCCGCAAGCTGGCGGCGCCGCTGCGGCAGTCGCCGCTGCGGGTGGCGATCGTCGGCCACACCTCGTCGGATTTCACCTCGCCGCGCCCCGGCTATGATGCCTTCGATCTCTCCGCCGACCGCGCCAATGCGGTGCGCCAGATTCTGGAGCGGGCGGGGCTGCCAGGCACCCATATCTTCTCGGTCTCCGGCAAGGCGGACAGTGAGCCGCTGTTTCCGGACGATCCCTCGCTGGCCGCCAACCGCCGCGTAACCATCACCCTGATGCGGGAAGATCCGCCTCTGCCGCCGGATTTGAAGCCCTGACGGCTGATGCAACTAAAGTTTAATTAGCTACCATATTACCTTGGTGTGAGTTCCCTGCTTCATGCCTTGGGCAGGGAGGCAGAGCGGTGTTATACGGTCGCCGCTGATCGCCCATCCAGGCCGCCCGCGGCGAATGATCATCAAGGCGTTTTTCTCACTTCATGACTTCTATCGAACCGCCCACCGACCTCCCTCACGAGGCCGCTCCCCCTGACGGCTCCTGGCGCTTGACCCTCGGCAGCATCGGGGTGGTGTTCGGCGACATCGGCACCTCGCCGCTCTATGCGTTTCGCGAAGCCGCGCATAATGCGGCCGGCGCAGGGATGATTACCCGGCCGATCGTGCTGGGCGTGCTGTCGCTGGTTCTCTGGGCGCTGTTCATCGTGGTGACGGCGAAGTACGTGCTGCTGCTGCTGCGCGCCGACAACAACGGCGAGGGCGGCACACTGTCGCTGATGGCGCTCGGGCAGCGCGCGCTCGGCCGCCAGACCTGGGTGCTGCTCGCGCTGGGCGTGGTCGGAGCCGCGATGTTCCTCGGCGATTCGATGATCACGCCGGCGATCTCGGTGCTGTCGGCTGTCGAAGGTCTGAAACTCGCCGCGCCCGAATTCGAGCATTACGTGGTGCCGCTGACGGTGCTGATCCTCGTGGTCCTGTTTGCGGTGCAGAGCAGCGGCACGCAGCGGATCGCGGCGGCGTTCGGCCCGGTGATGATGGTGTGGTTTGCCTCGCTGGCGCTGCTCGGCGCGTACCACATCGCCGACGATCTGACGGTGCTCGCCGCGATCAATCCTTATTACGCGGTGTCGTTCATGCTCACGCATGGCGAGATCAGCCTCGTGACGCTTGGCGCCGTGTTCCTCTGCGTCACGGGCGGCGAAGCGCTGTATGCCGACCTCGGCCATTTCGGGCGCAAGTCGATTCAGTCGGCATGGCTGTTCTTCGTGCTGCCCGCGCTGCTGATCAATTATTTCGGGCAGGGCGCGATGCTGCTCGCGCATCCCGAGACCATCGACAACACCTTCTACCGCATGGTGCCGCCGTTCTTGCTGGTGCCCGTGATTATCCTGGCGACCGCGGCGACCGTGATCGCCAGCCAGGCCGTCATCACCGGCGCGTTCTCGCTGACCCGGCAGGCGATCCAGCTCGGCCTGCTGCCGCGCTTCGAGGTTCGCTATACGTCGGAGACGCATGCCGGGCAGATCTATCTGCCGCGCGTCAACACGCTGCTGCTGATCGGCGTGCTGTTGCTGGTCGGCCTGTTCCGCACGTCGAGCGGGTTGGCCTCGGCCTACGGCATCGCCGTGTCCACCACCATGGTCGCGGACGGCATCATGGGCTTCATCGTGGTGTGGAAGCTGTGGAACTGGCGCGCGGCAATGGCGGCGGCGCTGATCGCTCCGCTCGTGTTCGTGGACACCAGCTTTTTCATCGCCAATCTGTTGAAGCTGTTTGAAGGCGCGTGGGTGCCGCTTTTGTTCGGCCTCTGCCTTGTCGCGATGATCTGGACCTGGCGGCGCGGCACCGCAATCCTGTTGAACAAGACCCGCCGCACCGAAGTGCCGTTACGCGATCTCATCAAGAGTCTCGAGAAGCGCCCGCCGTATATCGTGAAAGGAACGGCCGTATTCCTCACCAGCGATCCGGAGTTCGTGCCGACGGCGCTTCTGCATAATCTGAAGCACAACAAGGTGCTGCACGAACACAACGTCATCCTCACCATCCGCACCGCCACGACCCCGCGCGTCGATCCGATCGACCGCGTCGAGTACGAGGGCATCAGCGAAAAATTCTCCATCGTGCGGCTGAATTTCGGTTTCATGGAAACGCCGAACGTGCCGAAGGCGCTGGCGATCGCCCGCAAGCTCGGCTGGCAGTTCGACATCATGGCGACATCGTTCTTCGTGTCGCGCCGCTCGCTGAAACCAGCCGCGCAATCCAGCATGCCGCTGTGGCAGGATCACCTGTTCATCGCGATGAGCAAGTCGGCCAACGACGCGACCGACTATTTCCAGATTCCGACCGGCCGCGTGGTCGAGGTCGGAACGCAAGTCACGATCTAGGGCCGAAGTCACGATATAATATTATTGCGTTTGCCGCTTTTTTTGCCATCGGGACGACTTGCTATCCCCATGGCCGAGGCGTATAGCGCTGGCCGTTTTCGCTGCTGCTCGGCGTTGAGGCACCCCTTTCATGACAAGTGACATATCGGTCTCCGCCGCGGAAACGCCGGCGGTGGAAGGCTATGGGCAGGCGCACTCCACGGCGTCATACAAGGCGCTGATGCTGGGTTCCATCGGCGTCGTCTACGGCGACATCGGCACCTCGCCGCTGTACGCCTTCCGCGAGGCGATCAATGCCGCCGCCGGGACCGGCTCCATCCAGCCCGGTATCGTGCTGGGCGTTCTGTCGCTGATCCTCTGGACGCTGATCGTGGTGGTGACGCTGAAATACGTCGTTATCCTGCTGCGCGCCGACAACAACGGGGAGGGCGGCACGCTCGCGCTGATGGCGTTGGCGCAACGCGCGCTCGGCACGGCGGGCGGGGGGCTGATCCTGCTCGGCATTATCAGCGGCGCGCTGTTCTATGGCGATGCCGTCATCACGCCCGCGCTGTCGGTCCTTTCCGCCATCGAAGGCATGAAGCTCGCGACCGAAGCACTCGACCCCTATATCGTGCCGCTCACCGTCATCATTCTCGCAGCACTATTCGCGGTGCAGTCGCGCGGCACCGCGCGGGTCGCCGCATTTTTCGGCCCCCTGATGTGCCTGTGGTTCGCGGTGATCGGCATTGCCGCGATCCCGCCGATTGCGAAAGCGCCGCAGGTGTTTCTGGCGCTCAATCCGCTGCTCGCGCTCGAATTCCTGCTGGAGCATGGCGTCATCGGCCTTGTCACGCTCGGCGCGGTGTTTCTCGCCGTGACGGGCGCGGAAGCGCTTTACGCGGATCTCGGCCATTTCGGCAAATCGCCGATCCGGATCACATGGCTTGCGATCGTGCTGCCGTCGCTGGCGCTGAACTATCTCGGGCAGGCGGCGATGGTGATGAGCAATCCGGCCGCCGTGCAGAATCCGTTCTTCCTGATGTTTCCGGACTGGGCGCTGGTGCCGATGGTGGTGCTGGCGACGGTGGCGACGGTGATCGCGAGCCAGGCCGTGATTACCGGCGCGTATTCGCTGACCCAGCAGGCGGTGCAACTCGGGCTGCTGCCGCGGTTCGAGATTCGCCATACCTCGGCGAGCCATGCCGGGCAGATTTATATCCCGCGCCTCAATCGCCTGTTGTTCATCGCCGTGCTGCTGCTGGTGATGCTGTTCCGCTCGTCGAGCGCCCTGGCGTCCGCCTACGGCATCGCGGTGACGGGCACCATGGTCGTGACCGGCATGATGGGCTTCATCGTGATCTGGCGGGTGTGGAAATGGAGCCCGTTCGCGGCCGCTCTTTTGATGGCGCCTTTCCTGCTGTTCGACCTCACCTTCCTCGCCGCGAACATGCTCAAGGTGTTCGAGGGCGGCTGGGTGCCGCTGGCGATCGGTGGCGTCGTGATGCTGCTGATGTATACGTGGCGCAGGGGCAGCAAGATCCTGTTCGAGAAATCCCACAAGCAGGAAATCCCGCTGGAAGACCTCGTGGGGATGCTGGAGAAAAAGCCGCCGCAGCGCGTTCCCGGCACGGCGGTGTTTCTGACCAGCAATGCGGCGCTGGCACCAACCGCGCTGATGCATAGCCTCAAGCACTACAAGGTGCTGCACGAGAAGAACGTCATTCTGACGGTCGAGGTGGCGCGTATGCCGCGTGTTCACCCCGACGAGCGCGTGCGGATAGACAAGGTGGGAGAAACCTTCGCCCGCGTCACGTTGCGTTTCGGGTTCATGGAATCGCCGAATATTCCGAAGGCGCTTGGGATCGCGCGCAAGCTCGGCTGGCAGTTCGACATCATGGCGACCTCGTTCTTCCTGTCGCGGCGCCTGCTGAAACCGGCCGCGCAATCCAGCATGCCGCTGTGGCAGGACCGGCTGTTCATCGCGATGAGCCGTTCGGCCAACGACGCCACCGACCATTTCCAGATCCCGACCGGTCGCGTGGTCGAGATCGGAACGCAGGTCGCCATCTGAGCCGGGGTAAACTCCGGCTGGACGGTCTTGATTTTGAGGCTGCAAAAGAGGAGTTTGCGCGGGCTTGTTTCGCAGCGGAGGCCTCCTTGCCCAATACCAGCACAGTGCACGACTTGCCCCCCGAAGAGGTGGCCAGGGGCCTTATCGAGGGGCGCTATCTGCTGATCGACGTGCGCGAGCCGAACGAGACCGCGGCGGAAGCCTATCCCGAGGGCGCGACGATGCCGCTGTCGTGCTTCGATCCCTCCGCGCTGCCCGATCCCGCAGGCAAGACCATTGTGTTCGCCTGCCGGTCCGGGAAACGCTCGGTGGCGGCTTCTCTGGCCGCGCAGGCGGCCGGCAAGCCTTATAATATGCACCTCATGGGCGGAATGATCGGCTGGAAAGCGGCGGGCCTCCCCACCAAAACTGGCGGTTAGCGGCGCGCTTGCGCGTGAGGCCATCGTTCTCTTTTTGCGGGCGATATGAGCACGATTTTCTCTGATTTGCCGGTGACGATTTTCGAGGTGATGTCGCAGCTCGCCCGCGATCACGACGCCATCAATCTCGGGCAGGGCTTTCCCGAAGCGGCGGGCCCGGAGGACATCCGCCGCAAGGCCGCCGATGCAGTATTGCATGGCTACAACCAGTATCCCTCCATGATGGGCCTGCCGGAGCTGCGGGCCGCGATCTCCGCGCACTACGCGCATTGGCACGGCGTCGCCTTCGACCCCATGACCGAGGTGATGGTGACCTCCGGCGCGACCGAGGCGCTGGCGGGCGCGATCCTCGGCCTCATTGGTGAGGGCGACGAGGTCGTGGTGTTCCAGCCGTTCTACGACGCCTATGTGCCGCTGATCCGGCGCGCGGGCGGCATTCCGCGCTTCGTGCGGCTGGAGCCGCCGCACTGGCGATTGACGGAGGAGGCGCTGCGTGCCGCCTTCACGCCGAAGACGAAATTCGTGATCTTCAACAACCCGCTCAACCCCGCCGCCGTGGTGTATCCGCGCGAGGACCTCGAATTGCTGGCGCGCTTTTGTCAGGAATTCGATGCGGCCGCGATCTGCGACGAGGTCTGGGAGCACGTCGTGTTCGACGGCCGCGCGCACATTCCGCTGATCGCGATCCCCGGCATGCGCGAGCGCACGGTGAAGATCGGCTCGGCGGGCAAGATCTTCGCGCTGACCGGCTGGAAGGTCGGGTTTGTCTGCGCCGCGCCGGATTTGCTGCGCGTGTTGGCCAAGGCGCACCAGTTTCTCGCCTTCACCACCGCGCCGAACTTGCAGGTGGCGGTCGCTTACGGTTTGTCCAAGCCGGACGCCTTCTTCGACGAGATGCGGCGCGATCTGCAACGCAGCCGCGACCGTCTGACGGATGGCCTGAAGTCCATCGGTTTCCCGGTACTGGAGTCGCAGGGAACGTATTTCCTCAACATCGATCTCGCGCCGCTCAAGCTCAACGAGGTCGACGAGGATTTCTGCAAGCGCATTGTGGTGGAGCACAAGGTCGCGTCGATTCCGGTGTCGCCGTTCTATGAGGACAATCCGGTACGCTCGGTGGTGCGGCTTTGCTTCGCCAAATCGGATGCGACCATCGACACCGCACTTGAGCGGCTGTCACGCGTGCTGCGGGGTTAGGGCATGAAGATTCCAAAATCCTTCCTGATGCTTGCGACAGTACTGGTCGTGTCGTCCGCGCAGGCGGCCGAGCGCGTGGTGAATTTCTACAACTGGTCGAGCTACATGGCGCCCGGCGTGCTGGAGGATTTCACGAAAGAGACCGGCATCAAGGTGGTCTACGACACGTTCGACGCCAACGAGACGCTGGAGACGCGGCTGCTCGCGGGGAAATCCGGCTACGATCTCGTGGTGCCGACGGCGTATTTCCTGCAACGCCAGATCGTCGCCGGCGTGTTCCAGAAGCTCGACAAGGCGAAGTTGCCGAATCTCGTCAATGCCTGGCCCGAGGTGACGAACCATCTCGCGCAATACGACCCCGGCAATCTGTACGCCGCCAATTACATGTGGGGTACGACAGGCATCGGTTACAATGTGGGCGCGGTGCGTAAAATCCTCGGTCCAGGTGCGGTGATCGACAGTTGGGACACGATCTTCAATCCCGACAAGATCGCGAAGTTCAAGGATTGCGGCATCCACATGCTGGATTCCGCCGACGACATTCTCCCGGCGGCGCTGAACTGGCTCGGCCTCGATCCGAATTCGACGCGGCGCGAGGATCTGGAAAAGGCGGCGGAGGCGGTCGCGAAAATCCGTCCCTATGTCCGCAAATTCCATTCGTCCGAATATCTCAGCGCGCTCGCCACCGGTGAAATCTGCCTCGCGGTCGGCTGGTCCGGCGACATCAAGCAGGCGCAGAAGCGGGCGGCGGAATCGAACAACGGTGTCGAGATCGCCTATGCGATCCCGAAGGAGGGCGCGCAGATGTTCTTCGACAATCTCGCCATTCCATCCGATGCGAAGAATGTCGACGAAGCCTACGCGCTGATCGATTACCTGTACCGCCCGGAGGTCGCGGCGAAGAATTCGAGCTTTCTCGGCTATGCCAGCGGCAATCTCGCCGCGCAGAAACTCGTCGATCCGAAAGTGTTGAACGATCGCGGCGTGTACCCGGACGAGGCGACATTGAGGCGGCTGTTCATCATCACCGCGCGCGCGCCCGCGATGCAGCGCGCCATCAACCGGCTATGGACGAAGGTGAAGACCGGGCGGTGATCGTTACCGCCAGCGGCGGTGCAGCCACAGCCATTGTTCGGGATATTCGCGGACCCAGCCCTCGACCACCGAGGTCACGCGCTGCATGGTGCCCTGAATATCGACTTCGCCTGAAGCGTCGCGCGCGGGCTCGATTTGCTCGGTGAGATCGACGCGGAAGCGCCGGTCCGGCAGCCGCACCACGCGCACGCCGTGGATCGGACAATCGACCCTGCGGACGAGGCGGGCGAGCAGGGGATTGGCTTTCACTTTCCGTCCGAAGAACATGACATCGACGCCGCGTCCGAAATGCTGGTCCACCAGCATGCCGATGTGAATGCCGCGTTCGAGCATCCCGGCAATGCGAACCGGCGCGTCGTGCGTGTTCGCGATCATCTCGCCCATGTTGACGGCGCGGATCGACTGGATCGCGCGGTCGGCGGCGGCGATGTTGGGGCGGCGGAACAGCACGGCGGAATCGAGGCCGTGGGTCGCGGCGGCAAGTGCCGGAAGCTCCCAGTTGCCGAGGTGGCTTGCGAAGATCAGCGCGCCCTTGCCGTCGTTCTTCAGTTCGGCGAAGCGTTCCTGCGTGCCGGGGCCGAACTCGACAGTGTTCTTGTCGGGCGTGGCGTCATCGTATTTCCAGATGTGATCGAGATGGGCGAATTCCGCGCCGATGCGGCCGAGATTGTCCCACACGCCGGCGAGGATCGCGTCGATCTCCTTCGGCGACTTTTCCGGAAACGCCGCGACGAGATTGGCGTGCGCGACACGATGCTCCGGCCACCACGGACCGATGGTGCGCGTGATTTTCGCGAAAACGTCGCCGGTCTTCACGGCATCGAAATGCCTTGTGGCGCGCAGCAGGCCCACCGCCGCCGCGCCGACGGCGGCATTTTTCGCCGCGACGAATTTGTTGCGGAGAATGATCTTCGAGCGGAGGACGAGGTGCGCCATTTACAGCGTAACGATGATCTTGCCGAACACCTGGCGGCTTTCCATCCGCTCCAGTGCTTTCTCGACGTTCTCGACGGGGACTTCGGTGTCGATCACGGGCTTGATGCCGCCCGCCATCTTGTCGAGGCTTTCGGCGATGTTGCGCATGCTCGCGCCGAACGAGCCGATGATGCGGTACTGCTGCTGGAACAGTTGCATCAGGTTGATCGTGGTGGTGGGACCGGAAGTCGAGCCGCAGGTGACGAGGCGGCCGCCGCGCTTGAGGCAGAGCAGCGAGCCGTTGAAGGTGTCCGCGCCGACATGCTCGAACACGACATCGACGCCTTTCTTCTTGGTGATCTTGCGCGTCTCGCCCTCGAAGCGGTCCTTGCGATAGTTGATGACGTAATCCGCACCGAGCGCCTTCACGCCCTCGATCTTGGCGTCGCTGCCGACCGTGGTGATGACGGTGCAGCCGATGGCTTTCGCCATCATGATCGCGACCGTGCCGATGCCCGATCCGCCCGCATGAACGAGGACGGTCTCGCCCGGTTGCAGTTTGGCGTTGTCGAACAGCATGTGCTGCACGGTGGAGAAGGCGATGGGCGCGCAGGCCGCGTCGCGCAGGCTGACGTTGTCCGGCACCGGAATGACGAGGCGCTCGTCGAGATTCATCAGTTCGCGCGCGAAGCCATCGACATGGAAGCCCATGATGCCCGCGACGTTTTCGCAGAGATTGTCGCGGCCCTCCTGACAGGCCTTGCAGGTGCCGCAGGTCAGCGCGCCATACATCACGACTTTCTGGCCGGGCTTGAAACGCGTGGCGTTCGCACCGGTCGCGACGATCTCGCCGGAGGCTTCCGCGCCGACCACGAGCGGCATCTTGCGCTTGGCGAAGGCCATGCCGCGATAACCCCAGACGTCGATGTGATTGAGCGCGACCGCGCGGACGCGAATCTGCACTTCGTTCTCCGCCGGGGGCGGCGGCGGAGGCAGTTCGGCCACCGTCAACTGGCGGTCGGCAACGAGGGTAAGCGCGCGCATGGGAGGCGTCCTGGAAGAAATCGGCCGGAGCAATAAGCCTTGGGAATGAACGAGGTATCGCCGCTTGGCGCGGTCGCGTCAACCGGTCAGAAAGACTTTATACGCCAGAGACTTAAACCGGCTCGCGGGTAAGGATCAGCACCGCGTTCTGGCCGCCGAAGCCGAATGAATTCGACATCACCGCCGTGACCCTGGCGTCGCGGGCCGTGTTCGGCACCACGTCGAAGGGGATCGCGGGGTCGGGGATGTCGTAATTGATCGTCGGCGGAATGCGCTGGTGTTCGAGCGTGAGCAGCGAGAACACCGCCTCGACCGCGCCAGCCGCGGATAGCGTATGCCCGACCATCGACTTGTTGGAGGAGACCGGCACCTGCGTGGCGCGTTCGCCGAACACGGTGGAGATGCCGAGATATTCCATCTTGTCGTTTTCCGGCGTGCCGGTGCCGTGGGCGTTGATGTAGTCGATCTGTTCGACACCCATGCCCGCATCGTCGAGCGCCTTGCGCACGCAGCCGATGATCGGCTTGCCGTCCGGGCTCGAGCGGGTGCGGTGGAAGGAATCGGCAAGTTCGCCGCAGCCTGCCAGCACGCCGAGAATGGTCGCGCCGCGCGCGGTCGCGGCCTCGTAGCTTTCCAGCACCAGCGCGCCTGCGCCTTCCGCCATCACGAAGCCGTCGCGGTTCTTGGCGAAGGGGCGCACGGCCGCCTGCGGCGAATCGTTGTTGGTGGACAGCGCCGAGAGCAGCGAGAAGCGGATCAGGGCTTCGGGATTGACCGAGCCATCGGTCGCAACGCACAGCGCGGCATCGGCCTCGCCGCGGCGGATCGCCTCGACGCCGAGCTGGATTGCGGTCGCGCCCGATGCGCAGGCGGTGGAGAGCGAGATCGGCGAACCCTTGGTGCCGAAGCGATCGACCAGATGATCGGCGACGGAGCCGAACAGGAATCGCTGATGGAATTTCGCGAACTTGCCGCCGCCGCTCACCTTGAGCATGGCGTCGTAATCGATACCGGAGGTGGCGCCGGTGGCGCGCGCGGCTTGCTCGCGTGCAAGCCATTCGACCTCGACGGGAGCGACGGCGAGAAACAGCGGACCGGGGAAGTCGCCCTTGCTGCCGATAGCGGCCTGCGTCACCGCTTCCTCGGCGGCGAGATCGGCGAGCTTGTCGGACAGCGTGGTGGAGATGAAGGGTTCGACCGGAATGAAATCGACGGTGCCGGCCATGGTGGTGCGCAACCCGTCGGTCGGAAAGCGCGTGATGGTGCGGATGCCGGATTCGCCCGCCGTGAGTTTCTTCCAGTTCTCCGCCTTGCCCGCGCCGAGCGAGGTGACGACGCCCATGCCAGTGACGACGACGGTGGGGCGGCCGAACTTGTCTTTCGCGGCGGTCATGCGGGTTCTCCGATCTCAGGCCGGAACAGATTCGACCAGCGCCATGCCTTCGCCCCGCCAATGTCCGGTGTTGACCACGACAATCTGGGAAGGTGAAGCAGACGTTTCAACCTCAAGGCCGGCCGTATCGTTGGCGGCGAACAGTTTCCCTTTGGAAATCGACAATGCCGCCAGCGCGAGCCCGAGCGGAAACTGGGCTTCGATGAGATGGCCGAACGACGTGCCGAGCGCGCGCACCGGCGCGCTCGCATGTTTCTTCAAAAACGCACGCTCCTCGTCTGTCGCCGGAGCCGCGCCTGTCGCGGCGGTGAGGATCGGCGCATCGGCGTTTGCGTCAAGTTTGGCCCACAGGCCGTCGAGCACGGCGGTGATGTCGCCAGGCGTTGCGCGGCGGGCATGATCCGCGACGACGCTCGTGAGCCGCGCGAACGGTTTCGCGCCGCGCGCCTGCGCATGCTCCCTGGATTCGATGACGAGAAAAACGCCGCCCGAACCGAGCGCGAAGCCGGAGTGGTCCGCACCGCGCGCCCAGACCGGCGCGAACTTGTTTTTCAGCGCGAAGTCGCCGAACTCGTAAAGCATCAACAGGTCCTTGCGCTCGCCATTATGCGCGGCGCCGACCAGTGCGATGTCGCTTTGCCCCGAGACGATGCGCGCGAGCGCGATCCTGAAAGCGTCGGTGCCCGCCGCTTCCTCGCCCATGAAGGTGCGGGAGGAGCCGGTGACACCGTGCACGATCGAGATGTTGCCCGCGAGCAGGTTGGACAATTGTGCCAGAAACAGCGTCGGGCGCAGATCGCTCATCAGCCGCTCGTTCAGCGAGCCGGGCGCGGCGTTGCCCTGCGCCTGATCGTTGAGCACCGAGGCATCGACCGCGAGGTCGCGTTCGCCGCCGCCCGCGGCGACGATCATATCCGTGCGCGAGAGAATGTCGGTGTTGCCCTTGAGGCCAGCGCTGTCGAGCGCGAGACCGGCGGCGTAAGTGCCGATCCGCTGCCAGGCTTCCATCTGACGCTGGTCGCCTTTTTTCGGAATCTGCGCGTCGTATGTCAGCTTGACGATCGGATGCACCGGGTAGGGCGCGAAAGTCGTCTCATCGACATTGACCTTGCGCGCCTGCAACGCGTCCCAATGCTGGTCGAGACCTTCGCCCAATGATGTGGCGAGACCGATGCCGGTAATCCAGACCTCGCGGGTCGGAGAGGTATTGCTCATGACATCGCCTGCGCGGGAAAGCCGATCTGTTGCGCCATCTGTTGCATATGGCCGCGCAGATCCGCGTTGGGAAACGGAGTGTGGCGGAAGGTGAGGGTCGCGTTGCACTTCAACTTGCCATCGACGCTGATCCTGGCATCGGTGACGGCGAAACCCGAGCCATCATGGACGACATGTGCGTCCACGGTGAGCGGTTCGCCCGGCTTGATGAAATCGCGCATCTTGGCTTCCTTGACGGAGGCGAGGAACGGCATGCGTTCGAACTTCAACAGCGCGATCAAGAGCCAGCCCGACGTCTGCGCCATGGTCTCGATCAGCAGCACGCCCGGCATCAGCGGATAGCCGGGGAAGTGGCCTTCGAAGATCGAGCTTTGCTGCGGCACCTGCGCGGAGACGGTAATGCGGCGCTCGCCGACATCGAGATCGGCGATGCGATCGACCATCTGGAAATATTCGAGACGCATGGGCGTGCGCGTCAGGTGCCCTTGGCGGCGACCAACTCGTCGATGCGCGCGCTGAGGTTTTTCAGGACGAAATACTGTTCCGTCGTCGCCTTGCCGTCGTTGACTTCCTGCGTCCACTTCTCCAGCGGCAGCTTGATGCCGAACGCCTTGTCGATGGCGAAGGCGATATCGAGGAAGTCGAGGCTGTCGATGCCGAGATCATCGATCGCGTGGCTTTCCGGCGTGATGGTGTCGCGCGGGATATCGCAGGTTTCAGCAATGATCGTGGCGACCTGATCGAACGTTGAGGACATTCATTAAGCCTTTGATTATTCTCGGTAAACGCCGATCGGCGCAAAGGGAAGACGGCTCGGTGACCGCGCCCCGACCGGCACGCCCGAAGCAGTTGTCCGTATAACGGAGCGGGGCGGCGAGTTCAATGGCGGCGAGACGGTCCTCCCGGGCGGTTCCGGAAGGGATTGTGCGGCTAGCTATGGGGCGATGTGTCGATTTCCCCGCAATTGCGCAGGCCCATCATGATGCAGTCCTGGGTCTGGCGCATGTGATTGAGGCTGGTGACGAGCCACACGCCGACCGCGACCAGCACGACGGCAAACACGGTCGCGGCGAGATTCGCCCACATCCGCTGGCGATAATCCACCGGTTCCGGTGCAGGGGATCGCTGGGCGGAGGAAGGCGCGGGCTTGGCCGGTCGCGGGCTGAATTTCACCACGCGGCCGTCGCTCTCGGGAATGTCAGGCGGGCGCGCCATGTCTTTAAATTCTCGGCTTGCGGCTCGGTTGCGTCTCCCATTCAGGATAGGTCTGCATCACCATCGGGACAAGACACCGTGGCGGCCCATTCGGAGGATGCATGCAATTGTCCGGTGCCGCACAAGTGATCCGCCGGTCGCTCCTCACAAAGTGGATGAACTGGCAACATTGCGATCCATCGCCCGCGACGGACGAGCCGAAGGAGAATCAGGATGGTCATCAAGCGCGAACCGGTGCTTCAGCCGGTGCCGATCATGTCGTTACGCCCGACCCAGATGACGGTCGGGATGCGGGAGGTAAAGGAAAAGCGGAAGCGCTGGCGCGAACATGACGACAAGAAGCGCGCGAAACTGCTCGGCAGGCATCAGATCCCTGTCGTGGTCGGGCCCGACAAACTGAATTATGTGATTGATCACCATCACCTGGCGCGGGCGCTTCATGAAGAAGGCGAGCGGGATGTGCTGGTCAGCGTGATCGCGGACCTGACCATGGTGGACCCGAAGGCGTTCTGGGTCGTGCTCGACAATCACCGCTGGGTCTATCCCTACGACGAGGATGGAGAGCGGCACCCTTACAAGGATTTGCCGAAGAATGTCGGCAAGCTGAAGGACGATCCGTTCCGCAGCCTTGCCGGCGAGCTTCGGCGCGCGGGAGGTTTCGCCAAGGACACGACGCCGTTCAGCGAATTCCTGTGGGCGGATTTTTTGCGGCGGCGATTGCAGCGCAAGACCGTCGATAGCGATTTCGAGAAGGCGATGGAAAAGGCGCTTGCGCTCGCCAAAAGCAAGGACGCGATCTACCTGCCGGGATGGTGCGGACCGGCGGTCGACGATTGAGGGGACTCAGTCCTGCTTGTCGCCCGTGAGCAGCCGATGCAGGGTCCGCTCCAGCGGGCCGCCCACGATCAGGAGAACGAACGCTACGGCGAGCGCGACGGCGACGAGCCGCCATTCGCCCGCGCCGCAGATCACGCCGATGCAGGCGGTGAACCAGACGCAGGCGGCGCTCGTCAGGCCGTGGACCTTGTGCTGCCCCGCGACTTCGGCATGGACGATGACACCGGCGCCGAGAAAGCCGATGCCGGTGAGGATGCCCTGGATCACGCGGCTCGTTGCATCTGAAATCCGGGCTTCGCCGGATGTCGGCATGGCGAAGATGACGACGGCGGCACAGGCGAGGCCGACGAGGCCGAGCGTGCGCATGCCGATCGGTTTGCCGTGCAGGTCGCGGTTGAGACCGATCGCGGCGCTCGCGAGCGTCGCAACCAGAAGCCGCAGCAGGATATCGTCCCAGGCGATCATGGTTGGCTACCGCAGCGGCTTCTTCAACAGCGAGTAGCGGTCCGGCTCCAGGCCGAGCGGCGAGGTCGGTTGCAGCATCGGCGAATCGACGAGCCGTTGCAGCGGACGGTCGCCCATGCGCTCGGCAAACCGGTCCGAGACGAGCGGATCGCTCGGCGCGTCGCGATGCGTGGTGGAGCCGCGCCAGCGATCGACCACCGAGTTGACGAAATTGATGTCGTGCCCGTTGTCCGAGACCGGCGTGGTCGCGATGGTCGCTTCGCTGCGGGGCAATTGATGGGGCGGTACTTCCTTGAAGCGCAGTCGCGTCGGCAGCGCCACGCCTTCACCGAAGGCGAGCACCTCGCGGGTGCCGAGCGACGGCACGAAGGACAAAAGGTTGGCGGCGGCGTCCGAGACGGCGGAGCGCAGCAGCCCCTGGTCGCGTTCGTTGGCGAGCCGCATGGCGAACAGCGTGTTGCACTGGGACAGGATGGTGGCGTCGAGTTCGGCCGGGCGCTGGGTGATGAGGCCGAGATAGACGCCGTATTTGCGGCCTTCCTTGGCGATGCGCGACACCGCCTTGCGGGTCGGACCGAAACCGAGAGTGCGGTCGGCGGAGGCGTAGCGATGCGCTTCCTCGCAGACGAACAGCAGCGGCGAGGCGCCGTCGCTCCACAGGCCGAAATCGAACGCCATGCGGCACAACACCGAGACGACGGAATCCACCACGTCGGCGGGAAAGCCCGCGAGTTGCATCACCGTCATCGGTTTGCCGTTGGCGGGCAGGCGGAACAGGTGGCTGATGACTTCGGCCATGCTGTCGCCGCCGACATTGGCGTTCTCGAACATGAAGCTGTAGCGCGCGTCGTTGCGCACGACCTCGATGCGCTGGATCAGCTTGTGATAGGTAATGCGCGAGGAGCGGTTTTCCAGCCTGCCCATGCGCTCGTCGATCAGCGAGATCAGGTCGACCAGACGATAGGGCACCGGGGTGTCGGGCGTGAAGCCGGAGGCGCGCGGTTCGGCGCGCTTCAGGCCGTGCCGGTCGGAGTTGCCGTATTGCAGATAGGTCGCCTTGGCGATCGGGATCACTTCGGAGAGGACTTCCATTTCATCGGGCGCGCCGGGACGGCCGCCGAACAGAACATCGACGAACTCCTCGAAGTTGAACAGCCAGAACGGCAGTTTGAGATTGCGCGGGTTCAAGACCTGCGCGCGCGCACCGAAGCAGCGGCCGTATTCGTTGTGCACGTCGAGCAGAAAGACGCGCAGGCTCGGCCGCGCCAGCAGGATCTCGTTGAGCAAGAGCGAGACGCTGGTCGATTTGCCGACGCCGGTGGAGCCGAGCACGGCAAAATGCTTGCTCAGCATTTCCTCGATATTGACGTAGGCCGAGATCGCCGAATCCTGCTGCAACGCGCCGATGTTGACCTGATCGCGGCCCGTCGGCGTATAGATGGTGCGCAACTCGTTGGTCGTGAGAATATCGACGGCGTCGCCGATGGTCGGATAGGAGGTCACGCCGCGCTGGAAGCGGCCTTCGTGCGAGATCTCGCCGAGCAGATCCACCGACGCGACGGCGATGTGGTTGTCGCGCATGTCGATGTTCTCGCGCGACATCTCGGTGATCATCGCGACGATGGTCCCCCTGGCGCTGCGGATACCGAAGAACTGGCCGACGGTGGCGCGCAGGGTTGTGGGCGTGATCTCGGGACTGGCGATCACGCCGATGCGGGCTTGCGAGCCGCGCACGGAGACGACTCTGCCAAGGGCGGCGATCTGGGGGACGGGCGGATTCAGCATATGAGTTTGGCTTCGGAGACCTGTTTTTCCGGCCAACTATGCGCCCGCCATGTTGCAGAAATTGTTAAGGGATCAGTGCAGTTTGGCTGCTCTTGGGCAGGCTGGAACGCCGCCGTTTCGGGGGCCGGGCGCCTGCGGTGCCGATTTTGCGGTGGTTGTCGTCATTATCTCGTGGTGACAGGGCCGGACGGCTGCCACGGCCTCAAGACATTATTTACCGTCGCGAAGGAGAGCGGTGGTTCCGTACCGTGGGGATGGCAGGTGGAAAGGGGTAGACCGCCGCCCGTTCGCACTTTATATCCACCCCGCGATCGCGATTTGCCCGCCGATCTGAGACGCTTTGCGTCCTGCGCCGGCAGCGCGTTGGGGAATGGTGTAACGGTAGCACAACAGACTCTGACTCTGTTTGTCTTGGTTCGAATCCAGGTTCCCCAGCCAATCATTGCCCAGCCAACTATTTCACTGGCTTGGCGTTTTTTCTTCCTGCCACCGGCAACCCCGGAAATCCGCTCGCGCGAGCCTTCACGCTGTGGGGTCTTGGCGCGGGCTGCTGCGACCAAAGCGCCGATGGGCGGGGTTTGGCTGGAGTCGGAGTCTTCAAAGGTATATTGGTGGGGCGTAGGCAGAGTCTGGCATATGGCCGCAAATGCCTGGGTTACGCCGAGAAGTCGGTTTTGATCTCGCCGGTCGGTGGCAGACGAACTTCCCGCGATTAAAGTGGGACATGTCATGTGGACATTGGACAAGAACGCGATCGGCAGAAAACCGGATGACGGTTCCGCCTCGCCAACCTTAATCCTCATAGCTCTGGGTCTGTTTTCGCTGCTCGTGCTTGGCGCGGCGGACGTGCATCGCGACTTGCTGGTCGCGGCGATCTTTGCAGTCGGCGAATACGGTATCGAACCTCCCTTCGTCGGCCCATAGCCTGCCCGAGACCGTTTAAGAGGCGGGAAGACAGACGGCGACCCGAAGCGGGACGCCGCCGCGAGAGTTCTTGTCCCGCCGTTTGAGAAAAACCGCCTTCGAGATTCGCGAGTGATGAAGGCGCGCGATCCTCGCTGCGATCAAGAATCGATTTTAGATATTCTGCGCCCGGTTCCCGCATGTTCGCACGGTGAGGCGCGGCGAAAAATTAGAACTCATCAAAATCCGAAAACTAGATTCTTTCAAAATTGATTGCGTGATCTCGTTGCGAGACATGAAAGCAACACGCGCGGCAACACTGCCGGTTTTCGATGCCTTCTAATTTTCAAAACCGTGTCGACGCGATTCAGCGTGATAGGAGGAAAAAGAAATCCGCTAGGGGCGGAATAAATTTCGGGGCACGATATGAATAGCAAGTCGAAGGTTTTCAAACGCGCTATCTGCATGGGCGCGGTCAGTTATCTCGCGCTGACGATCAATGCTCCTTCCACGGTTCACGCGCAGACCGCGCAACAATCATCGACGCTTCCCGCGGTCACCGTCGATGCGCCGAAGCCGCAGGTGAGACGCCGCGCGGCGGTGCGTCCTTCATCGCGCGCACGCAGCACCTCGCGCAGCGTTGCGCGGAACAGGGGCACGGAGCAGGTGGCGCCTGCGGGTGCCGTCAACGGACGCGGCGCTGGCGAACGCGGCACGGGGCCGGTCGATGGCTATCTCGCTCATCAAAGCGTGTCCGGCACCAAGACCGATACGCCGCTCTTGACGACGCCGCAGGCGATTTCGGTCGTGACGCAGGATCAGGTTCGCGCGCAAGGCGCGCAAAGCGTGCAGGATGCGCTTCAATACACGCCGGGCGTTTCCCTCCAGGGTTACGGCGCCAATGCGTTCTTCGATGGTTTCAAGATTCGCGGCTTCAACGCGGTGAGCTATCTCGACGGTTTGCGTCTGCCCGCGGACAGCACGACCTTCGCCACCCCCAAAATCGAAACCTATGGGCTCGAGCGTCTCGAGGTCGTGAAGGGTCCGTCGTCGGGTCTCTACGGGCAGACCGAGCCGGGCGGTCTCCTCAATATGGTGAGCAAGCGCCCGACGGCGACGGCGCATTACGATTTCGAGACGACGTTCGGAAACTTCAACTACAGGCAGGGCGCGTTCGACATCGGCGGCCCGATCGATAAGAACGGCGAGTTCCTGTATCGCATCGTCGGTCTGGGCCGGTTGGCCGATACGCAGACCGACTTCATGCAGAACAACATGACGTTCATCGCGCCGAGCTTCACGTGGCGTCCGACAAACGACACCAGCTTCACGATCCTGTCGCAGTATCAGAAGATCGACAACAAGGGTTATCAGCAATACGTGCCGGGACAGGTCTCGTTCCTGCCGAATCCGAACGGGCGCGTGCCGTACAATGTCTATATCGGCGAGCCCGCATACGATGGCTACAAACTGGAACAGAAGTCGATCGGCTATGCGTTCGAGCACAAGTTCGACAACAATCTCCAGTTCCGCCAGAACTTCCGCTACATGGAGGTCAGCAACGATCTGAATTCGGTTCGTTCGGAAGGCATGTTGCTGCTGAATCCGGGCTTTCCTCAGCCGCCGCCGATCTACAGCGATACTCTGGTCTCGCGTTCCTATAACTACGTGAAGGCGCATTCGCAGAACGTCACGCTCGACAACCAGTTGCAGGCCGATTTCCGCACCGGCCCGGTGACGCACAAGGTGCTGGTCGGCTTTGACTTCCTGCACCAGACGGGAAGCGTCGATTATCGCACGCAGGGCGGCCAGCCGTCCGGCACGTTCCCCAGCATCAATCCTTACAACCCGGTCTATGGCGCGGTTCCGACACCGTTCGATGCGCTGTCGCCCTTCATCCTGAACAACAACAAGATCGATCAGGCGGGCCTCTATGCGCAAGACCAGATGAAGCTCGACCGCTGGACGCTGACGCTCACTGGACGGCAGGACTTCGTCAACACGAGTCTGACCAGTCTGTCTCCGGCATTTTATCCGCCTCCCGGCGCATATTCGCGCAGCGATTCCGCGCAGACCGGCCGCGTGGGTCTGAACTATCTGTTCGATAACGGCGTGTCGCCCTACATCAGCTATTCGACGTCGTTCGTGCCGAACACGGGCGCCGCTGCGGGCAGCTCGACGCCGTTCAAGCCGACGACGGGCGACGGCAAGGAGATCGGTGTCAAGTTCATGCCGAATGGTATGAACCTGATGATGACCGCGGCGCTGTTCGAGATCAATCAGAACGACATTCTGACGGGCAACCCGACGATCTTCTTTACGAGCTTGCAGACCGACTCGGCGCGCTCGCGCGGTTTCGAATTCGAGGTGCGCGGAAACGTGACCCGCGAACTGGAGATCATCGGCGGCTACACCCGGCTGGATACGAAGATCACGAAAAGCCTCGCCCCGCCCACGGCCAACAATCTCGGCAAGCATCTCCAGGCTGCCCCGGAAGATCAGGCGTCGTTGTGGGCGAAATATACATGGTATAACGGTCCGATGGCGGGCCTTGGATTCGGCGCGGGCGTCCGCTATGTCGGCAAGAGCTGGGGCGACGGGCAGAACACGTTCGTCATCCCTGACCATACGCTCTTCGATGCGGCGGTCAGTTATGACTTCGCGTATCTGCGTCCGGACATGAAAGGCTGGAGCGCGCAGGTGACCGCGAAGAACCTGACCAACAAGTACTATGTCGAGTCGTGCCTGACCGGTCTTGCCTATTGCGGCCTTGGAACGGCCCGCACGGTTCTCGGCACCCTGCGATATAGCTGGAAATAAAGGAGTCAAAATTGGCGGCGAGCAAGTCACTACGACGATGGTCATGGGTGCACAAATGGTCGAGCATCATTTGCACTGTGTTCATGCTGTTGCTGTGCGTGACCGGCTTGCCGCTGATTTTCCACGAGCAGATCGATGATGTCCTGCATTCGCAGGTGAAGGCGGCGGAGGTGCCTCCCGGTACTCCGCCAGCCAATCTCGACGACGTCATGGCGGCGGTGAAGGCGCAGAAGCCGGACATGGTGCCGCACTTCCTGGTCTGGGATCGGGATGATCCCAACGCGATGATGGTGAGCGTCGGCAAGACGATCAACGCGGATCCTTCCAAGAATACGTTCGTGCGTGTCGATGCGCATACGGCGAAATATCTCGATGCGCCGGATGTCACCGGCCGCTTCACCTACATCATGCTGAGGCTGCACACCGACATGTTTGCCGGTCTGCCGGGCAAATTGTTTCTGGGCTTCATGGGCATCCTGTTCTGCGTGGCGATCATTTCCGGCATCGTGGTCTATGCGCCGTCGATGCGGAAACTCGATTTCGGCACCTACCGGCGCGAGCGCAAGCGGGTGGTGCGCTGGCTCGACGTGCACAATCTCGCGGGCATCCTTTTGGTGATGTGGACGCTGGTCGTCGGCTTCACCGGCGTCATCAACACATGGGCCGATCTCGTCATCAAATACTGGCAGTTCGACCAGCTCGCGGCGATGACGGCGCAGTACAAGGACCGTGCTATCGTCGTGAACCCGGCCTCGGTCAACGAGGCGGTGAAGGTCGCGGTCAAGGCGGAGCCTGACATGAAACCGGCCTTCGTCGCGTTTCCGGGCACGATCTTCAGCAGCAAGAGCCATTATGCCGTGTTCATGCGCGGCGACACGCCTTTGACATCTCGCCTGCTGAAACCCGCTTTGATCGACGCGCAGACCGGCGCGATGACGGACAGCCGCGAGATGCCGTGGTACGTCTCGACGCTGCTCTTGTCGCAGCCGCTGCATTTCGGCGATTACGGCGGCATGCCGCTGAAGATCATCTGGGCGATCCTCGACGTCATCACCATCGTGCTTCTGGTGACCGGGCTTTATCTCTGGCTGCGGCGGCGCAAGTCGGGCGTTTCCGTTGAGCGTTCGGTCGCGAGCGTCTCGGCGCTGGAGCCGCAGACGCCATGAGCGGACGCAGCGTTTTTTCAAGGCACCGCACGCTCGGGCAGATCTTCGCTGTCCCGGCGCTGATCGGCGTCATGAGCATCATCGGCCTCATCGCGGCACTGGTCGGTGACGGCATCTGGGATGGGCTGTCGTGGCTGATGCTGGTCACGCCGGTCATCATCTACGCGGCCTGCATCTACATTCCGCGCCGTCCGAAAACGCGCTGACCGGCGGGATGGCCGGTTGGCGAGCGCGATCTATCGTCGCATTCGCCGCGTCGGAGACGGAGGAGGCGGGGCCGTGTCGGCGGCGGCATCCCCGTTGTTCTTGACGTTATCCTTAACCTGCTGGAGCACGGCGAGCGCGGTCTGAAGCGCGGCCACCGGCGTTTCGCGCAGCGCCTCGGAGGCGATAGAATCGCGCAGGCTGTCGAGGTCATCGACGAGACGGCGTCCCGTATCGGTCAAATATAGTTGATTGGCGCGGCGGTCGGTGGGGTGCGGCCGGCGTTCGAGAAGATCCTGATCGACAAGGCGATCCAGCAGCCGCACCAGCGATATAGGCTGCAATTCCATCACTTCCGCGAGATCGACCTGCGACAACCCTTCCTGCTGACGCAATCGAAATAGCACGATCCACTGCGCGCGCGTGGTCCCGCGGCTCTTGGCGCGATGTTCGATATAATTGCGCAGCACGCGGGAAGATTCGACGAGCTGCGTGATGAACTGCCGTTTGAGATCGAGTGACATGGGCCGGACCGTGACGGTTGCCATGACCAAGGAGTGGGTTGGCCTGACGAAGAATTCATTAGCATGCCATGATATTAAGTGCTTGCATACTAAATAATCGCAGTCTTATGAGTGATATGTAAGAATATCGGGTTTACGAGAGACGGAATGACGAAGTCTGGAATGCCTCGCTGGGGATTTGTGCTGATCGCGCTGGCGATTGTCGGCGCGGGAGTGTTCGGCTGGCGCGAGTTCGGCTCGCGCAAGCCCAAGGCAGCGGCGGCGCCCGCGGTGCCGGTGACGATCGCTCCTGTCGAGAAGGCGGACTTCCTGGTCTACATGTCGGGCCTCGGCACCGTGCAGGGCTTCAACACCGTGCAGGTTCGCACGCGCGTCGATGGCGAGATCACGCAAATCGTTTTCAAGGAAGGGCAGTTCGTCAAGGAAGGCGATCTTCTGGCGCAGATCGATCCGCGTCCGTTCCAGGCGACGCTCGATGCGGCCAAGGCCAAGAAGGTGCAGGACGAGGCGAACCTCAACAACGCCAAGCTCGATCTTGCCCGCTCGACCAAGCTTGGCGAGTTCGCGACCCGCCAGACCGTCGATACCCAGAACGCCAATGTCGCGCAACTGACCGCGCAGATCGCGGGCGATCAGGCCGCGATCGACAACGCGCAGACGCAGCTCGACTACGCCAGCATCCGCGCCCCGATCGCCGGCGTCACCGGCATCCGCATGGTCGATGTCGGCAATATCGTCACCGCCGCGGCGCAGACGGCGATCGTGTCCATCGCGCAGGTCGAACCGATCTCGGTGATCTTCACCGCACCGGAGCAGCAACTGCCCGCGATCGCGGCCGCGATGAAGCGCGGCCCGCTCAAGGTGATCGCCTATACGACGGATGGGCGGAAGCAATTGTCGGAGGGCGTGCTGGCGCTGATCAACAATCAGGTCGACTCCACCAGCGGAACCATCCGGCTGAAAGCGACGTTCGACAATAAGGACCATGCGTTGTGGCCGGGATTGTCGGTTTCCACGCGGCTTCTGGTCGAGACGGTCAAGGATGCCACCGTGGTTCCGGAAGATGTTGTGCAGCATGGCCCGGACGGGCTGTTCGCCTTCGTCGTCGGCGAAGGCAACAAGGCGGTGGTGCGGCCGATCAAGGTCCGGGAAACCGGCAACGGCAAAAGCCTGATCGACAGCGGGCTCGCGCCGGGCGAGGAAGTGGTGACGCGGGGCCAGTACCGGGTTCAGGCGGGATCGCTTCTGGCCACCAGGGTTGCGGGCTCCGGCGACGGCGCCGAACCGAAAGCTGATTGATCATGAGCTACGGCGGCGTTTCGGCTCCCTTCATCCGCTACCCCATCGCAACCTCGTTGCTGATGGTGGGCGTGCTGTTCGTCGGCCTCGTGGCGTACCCGTCGCTGCCGATCGCGCCGCTGCCGCAGGTGGATTTTCCGACCATTCAGGTCTCGGCGAGCTTGCCGGGCGCGAGTCCCGAAACGATGGCGTCGTCGGTCGCCCAGCCTCTGGAGCGGCAGTTCGCGCAGATCCCTGGCGTCGCGCAATTGACCTCGACGAGTTCGCTCGGCTCGACGTCCGTGACGATCCAGTTCGATCTCAACCGCGCCATCGACGGTGCGGCCAATGACGTGCAGGCGGCGATCAATGCCGCCGGCGGCCAGTTGCCGAAAAACCTGCCGAGCCCGCCGACCTATCGCAAGGTCAATCCGGCGGATGCGCCGATCATGATCCTGTCGGCGACCTCCGACACCATGCCGCTGATCGATGTCAATGACGCGATCGACAGCCAGTTGGCCCAGCAGCTCAGCCAGATCACCGGCGTCGCCCAGGTCACCATCGGCGGTCAGCAGAAGCCCGCGATCCGCGTGCAGATCGACCCCGCCAAGCTGGTGGCGAAGGGACTCGGTCTGGAAGACGTGCGCGCCCAGCTGGTGCAGACCACGGTCGATAGCCCGAAGGGCAATATCGACGGCAAGACCCGCAGCTACACGATCTACGCCAACGACCAGTTGCCGGCGTCGAAGGACTGGAACGACGTCATCATCGCCTATCGCAATGGCGGTCCGTTGCGCATCCGCGACATCGGGCAGGCGGTGTCGGGCCCCGAGGACATGAAGCAGGCGGCGTGGGCGAACAACAAGCGCGGCGTGTTCCTTGTCGTCTTCAAACAGCCCGGCGCCAACGTCATCGAGACGGTCGACAAGATCAAGGCGCAGTTGCCGCGGCTGGAGAAAGCCATTCCGCCCGCGGTCAAGGTCACGATCATGAGCGACCGCACCACGACCATCCGTGCGGCGGTCGAGGACGTGCAGTTCACGCTGCTTCTCACCATCGCCCTCGTGGTCATGGTGATCTTCATTTTCCTGCGCAGCTTCTGGGCGACGGTGATTCCGAGCATCACTGTGCCGCTGGCGCTGCTCGGCGCCTGCGCGCTGATGTGGGTGGCGGGCTACACGCTCGACAATCTGTCCCTGATGGCGCTCACCATCGCGGTCGGTTTCGTGGTCGACGACGCCATCGTGATGCTGGAGAACATTTCGCGATACGTGGAGAAGGGGGAGGACCCATACCGGGCCGCGTTGAAGGGCGCGAGCGAGATCGGCTTCACCATCGTGTCGATCAGCGTGTCGCTGGTCGCGGTGCTGATTCCGCTGCTGCTGATGGGCGGCATCATCGGGCGCCTGTTCCGCGAATTCGCGGTGACGCTGGCGATGACGATCTTCGTCTCCATGATCGTGTCGCTGACGCTGACGCCGATGATGGCCTCACGCTTTCTGCAACCGCACCGGGAGCACCAGCAGCACGGCAGGTTCTACCAGTGGAGCGAGCGCATGTTCGACGGCATGCTCTATTGGTACGAGCGTGGCCTGAACGTGGTGATGCGCTGGCGCTTCACCACCCTGATGGTGTTCTTCGCGACGCTGGCATTGTCCGTGATCCTTTTCATCGCGATCCCGAAGGGCTTCTTCCCGCAACAGGACAACGGCCTGCTGACCGGCGCATCGCAGGCGGCGCAGGATATTTCCTTCGCCGACATGAAGCGCAAACAGGAAGAACTCGGCAAGATCGTGATGGAGGACCCCGACGTTTTCAGCGTCGCGATGGCGATCGGCGGCGGCGGCAGCGCGCTGAACACCGGCCGTCTTTACATCACACTGAAGCCGCGCAACGAGCGCACGGCGCTGGCGCCCCAGATCATCGCGCGGATTCGCGCCAAGGCCGAGAAGGTGGAAGGCGCGAAACTCTATCTGCAAGCGTCGCAGGACGTGCGCCTCGGCGGCCGAGCCACCCGCACGCAGTTTGAATACACCTTGCAGGATGCCAACCTTGCCGAACTGAACGAGTGGGCGCCGAAGATTCTGGCGAAGATGGAGACGTTGCCGCAACTGCGCGACGTCGCGACCGACCAGCAGACCAAGGGCACCACGCTGACGCTGACCATCGACCGCGATACGGCGTCGCGTTACGGCATCTCGCCGCAACTGATCGACGATACGCTGTACGATGCCTTCGGCCAGCGTCAGGTCGCGCAGTATTTCACCCAGCTCAACAGCTATCACGTGGTGATGGAGATTTTGCCCGAGATGCAGGGCGATCTGGACAGCCTCCAGAAAATCTACATCAAGTCACCGACGACGGGCGATCAGGTGCCGCTCTCGACCTTCGTGCGCTGGACAACCGATCCGGTGCGGCCGCTGTCGATCAGCCATCAGGGCCAATTCCCGGCGATCACCATCAGCTTCAATCTCGCGCAGGGCGTAGCACTCGGGCAGGCGACAGACGCCGTGCAGAAGGCGGTGGCCGATCTTGGCGTGCCGGGCACGTTGAGCGGCAGTTTCCAGGGCACCGCGCAGGCGTTCCAGCAATCGCTCGGCACCATTCCGCTCCTGATCTTCGCCGCGCTCATCGTGGTGTACCTGATCCTCGGCATTCTCTATGAAAGCTACATCCACCCGATCACCATTCTGTCCACGCTGCCATCGGCCGGCGTCGGCGCGCTCGCGACGCTGATGATCTTCGGCTACGACTTCAGCCTGATCGCGCTGATCGGCATCGTGCTTCTGATCGGCATCGTGAAGAAGAACGGCATCATGCTGGTGGACTTCGCGATCGCGGCTGAGCGCGACGAGCATCTGACCTCGGAGGAGGCCATCCACAAGGCGGCGCTGCTGCGCTTCCGCCCGATCATGATGACGACGATGGCGGCGCTGCTCGGCGGCGTGCCGCTGATGCTCGGCCACGGTACGGGTTCGGAAATCCGCCAGCCGCTCGGCTTCGCCATGGTCGGCGGCCTGCTTGTCAGCCAGGTGCTGACATTGTTCACCACGCCGGTGATCTATCTCTACCTCGACCGCCTGTCGAACTGGATGTCGCAGTTCGGACGCGGCACGCCGTCCGATAGCGATCATTCCGAGCCGCCGAGCGCGGTGTCGGAGGCGGCGGAGTAGATGGCGAGAGCGTCATCCTGAGGTGCGAGCGCGCAGCGCGAGCCTCGAAGGATGACATGCGCGGGTATCGTCACCCTTCGAGGGCCATGCTGCGCATGGCCGCCTCAGGATGACGGCTTGGGAAACCCTGACCTACATCTTGCGGAAGATCACGCTGGCGTTGACGCCGCCGAAGCCGAAGCCGTTGGACAGCACATGATCGATCTTCATGTTGCGGGCCTGGCCGCGGACGAGATCGACGCCTTCCGCCGCATCGTCGGGATCGTCGAGATTCAACGTGGCGGGCGCGGTCTGGTCGCGCAGCGACAGCACCGAGTAGATCGCCTCGAGGCCACCGGCCGCGCCGAGCAAATGACCGGTCGCGGATTTCGTCGAACTCACCGCCACGCTGTTGCTGGTTCCGAACACCGCTTTGATCGCGGCGAGTTCGCCGAGATCGCCCACCGGCGTCGAGGTGGCGTGCGCATTGAGATACTGGATTTGCGCCGGATCAAGTCCCGCCTGTTGCAGGGCTTGCACGACCGCGCGTCGCGCGCCGTCGCCATCCTCGGGACCTGACGTCATGTGATAGGCGTCGGCGCTGGTGCCGTAGCCGATCAGCTCGGCGATCGGCTTCGCTCCGCGCGCCAGCGCATGCTCCAGTTCCTCGATCACGAGGAGGCCCGCGCCTTCGCCCATCACGAAACCATCGCGTGCCTTGTCGAACGGGCGCGAGGCGCGCTCCGGCGTATCGTTGAAACCGGAGGAGAGCGCGCGCGCCGCCGCGAAGCCTCCGAGCGCGGTGCGCTCGACGCAGGCTTCCGCGCCGCCCGCCAGCGCAATGTCGGCTTCGCCCGCACGGATGATCCGCGCGGCGTCGCCGATCGCCTGCACGCCCGCCGCGCAGGCCGTCACCGGCGCACCGAGCGCGCCCTTGAAGCCGTGCTTGATCGACACCTGACCGGCGGCGAGATTGACGAGGAACGATGGCACGGTGAAAGGCGACAGCCGCCGCACGCCGCGCGAATCCGCCAGCCGCACGGAATCGGCGATGGCGGGGAAGCCGCCGACGCCGGAACCGATGATGGTGGCGGTTCGTGTGCGGTCCTTGTCTGTGGCCGGGTGCCAGTTCGCCTGCGCCACCGCTTCCTCCGCCGCGAGCAGCGCGAACAGGATGAAGCGGTCCATCTTCTTCTGGTCCTTGACCGGCGCGGCGCGGTTGGGATCGAAGCCTGCTTCCGGGTCGTCGGTCATGTCCGGCACGAGGCCCGCGACCTTGCAGGGCAGGTCGGCGGACGCTTCCTCAGACAGGCGGCGGATGCCTGATTTTCCGGCGATCAGCCGCGACCAGTTGGCTTCCACGCCGCAACCCAGCGGCGACACCGCACCCATACCCGTGACAACAATTCGCCGCATCGTCCTGCCTTGTCTTCCTAAATCTGGTGTGTACAGACCTAGGCGACTACGGCGCGTTTGTCACGGCGGATCGACAGGACGGCGAGCGAGGCAATCAGACACAGCAGCCCCGCTGTGAAGAATGCGGGCAAATAGCTCGACAAATAGGTCCGCGACAATCCGGCCCCCAGCGCCACCGATGCCGCGCCGATCTGGTGACCGGCGAAAATCCAGCCGAACATCAGATTGGTGCGTTCTGCCCCGAACGTCGAGGCGGTGAGCCGCACGGTCGGCGGAACCGTGGCGATCCAGTCGAGCCCGTAGAACACCGCGAACAGCGACAGGCCGTAGAAGGTGAAGTCGGTGAACGGCAGCATCAGCAGCGACAGCCCGCGCAGGCCGTAGTACCAGAACAGCAGCCAGCGATTGTCGTAGCGGTCCGACAGCCAGCCGGACATCAGGGTGCCCATGAAATCGAAGATGCCCATCGCCGCCAGGAGCGTCGCGGCACCCGTCGCCGGAATCGAATAATCGGCGCACAGCGTGATGAAGTGCGTCTGGATCAGGCCGTTGGTGCTCGCCCCGCAGATGTAGAAGGTGAAGAACAGCACCCAGAACACGCGGCTTCGCGAAGCCTCCTTCAAAGCACCGAGCGCGGCGGAGGTGATCGGCGCGTTCGCGGGCGCGATTGGAGGGATCGGCGTCGTGCCGTCATCGCCGAACGGACGCAGCGCCATGTCCGATGGACGGTCGCGCACCACCAGAAGCACGGCCAGCGCGGCGACGGCCATCAGCGCGCACAGCGCGAGCGTGGCGACGCGCCAGCTATAGAGCTCGGTGAGCTTTGCCATCACCGGCAGAAACAGAAGCTGGCCGGTGGCCGAACTCGCGGCGAACATCCCGACCACCAGTCCGCGCCGTGCGGTGAACCAGCGCGCGGCGACCGTTGCGCCGAGCACCAGCGCGGTCATGCCGGTGCCGAGGCCGACGACGAATCCCCACAGCACGATCAGTTGCCAGACTTCCGTCATGAACAGCGAGAGCACGAGGCCGGAGATGATCGTCGTCAGCGCGCAGATCACCACGTTGCGCATGCCGTAGCGATTGATGAGGGCGGCGGCGAATGGGGCCACCAGCCCGTACAGCAACAGGCGGATCGATAGCGCGCTGGAGATCTCCGCGTTGCTCCAGTGGAATTCCTGCTCCAGCGGCACGATGAACACGCCCGGCGCGCTGATCGAGGCGGCGCTCGCGAGCGTCGTCAGGAACGTCGCGGCGACGACAGCCCATCCGTAATGGATGTCGCGGGAGGCGAGGCGTGCCGAGAGCCAGTTGGAGATCATGATCGGTCCTGTGGGGCAAAGTCGAAAGCTGTGAATATGATAAGTATCATATCACGGAAATTGAATCACGATCCCTTTGCGGGACGGCTTCTTTCGTATTATATGATATGTGACATATAAAGGACAGACGATGCGCTACGCCCGGAATCACAAAGCGGCGACCCGCGAGAGGATCCTGCAAGGGGCGGTCACGCGCCTGAAGGAAAATGGGTCCGGCGGCATCGCCATCGCGGAGTTGATGGAGGATGCGGGCCTCACCCATGGCGGCTTCTATGCGCATTTCAAATCGCGCGATGCGCTGGTCGAGGAATCGTTCCGTCATGCGCTGGAGGGGATCGCGCAGCGCTGGCGGGCGCGGGCCGAGAAGGCGCCGCGAGGCGAGGGGCTGGAGGCCATCGTGAACGGCTATCTGACGCGCGAGCATCGCGACGACGCATCGGGCGGTTGCGCGTTACCGGCAATCGGTGCTGAGTTGGCCCGCTCCAGCGCAAGGACGCGGCGCATTTTCACCGAAAGGCTGGAGGATGCGATCGATGCCGTCGCCGCGCAAAGCGCGGAAAGTCCGGCGAAGGTCGCGCGCGAAGAGGCGATCGGCGTCATCGCGACCATGGTGGGAAGCCTTTTGCTGGCGCGCGCCGCCGGTCACGAACAATTATCGGCGGACATTCTGAAGGCCGGGCGGAAGAAAGCGCTCGCGGAACACAGACCGCGCGCCCGGCGCGCCATTGCGAAACCGGTGCGGACAAAGGTGCCTCGATAGAGGCCGGCGCGTTCGCCTCGTTCTTATGTTGAATATCGCACCCTCTGCGTTCGGGCGCTAAATTGTTTCACGTTCACCAGACGGAGCAGGTCATGACGCAGATTGCTTTTATCGGTCTCGGCAACATGGGCGGGCCGATGGCCGCCAATCTGGTGAAGGCGGGTTTCGCGGTGCGCGGTTTCGATCTGGCCGAATCCTCGAAGAAGGCGGCGGCTGAAGCAGGCATCGCCGTTGCATCCAGCATCAACGATGCGGTGCAGGGAGCCGAAACCGTCATCACCATGTTGCCTGCGGGTCAACATGTGCTCGATGTCTGGAACGAGATCGTGCCGCTGCTCGATAAGGGCGCCTTGATTATCGATTGCTCGACCATCGACGTGGGAAGCGCGGGACAGGCGCATGAACTGGCGGCGACCGCCGGCCTGCGCTCGGTCGATGCGCCGGTGTCCGGCGGCACCAACGGCGCGAAGAACGCGACGCTGACCTTCATGGCGGGCGGCGATCCGAAAGCATTCGCCGCCGCGAAGCCGATCCTGGAAAAGATGGGCGGCAAGATCATCCATTGCGGCGAGGCGGGCGCGGGGCAGGCGGCGAAGATCTGCAACAACATGATCCTCGGCATTTCGATGATCGGCGTGTCCGAAGCCTTCACGCTCGGCGAGAAGCTCGGGCTGTCGCATCAGGCATTGTTCGACGTGGCGTCCACATCTTCGGGACAATGCTGGTCGCTGACGAGCTATTGCCCGGTGCCGGGTCCGGTGCCCGCGTCGCCCGCCAATAACGATTACAAACCGGGATTTGCCACCGCGTTGATGCTGAAGGACCTGCGACTGTCGCAGGAGGCGGCGCGCGCGGCCGGCGCGTCCACCCCGCTCGGCGCGCATGCGCAGGCGCTTTATCAGGCTTTCTCGGATGCCGGACACGGCATGGTGGACTTTTCCGGCATCATCGCGCATCTCAGGGATCAGTCGAAGGGGTGAAACTGGTCTGATGCCGTGACCGCGCCGGATGTTGCCATCATAGGGGCCGGTCCGGCCGGTCTGATCGCGGCCGAGACGGTTGCGGCGGGCGGGGCGTCGGTCATTGTTTATGACCGGATGCCGTCGGTCGCGCGCAAATTCCTGATGGCCGGGCGCGGCGGGCTCAACCTCACCCACAGCGAACCGCTCGAGACTTTTCTCACCCGCTATGGCAACGCCTCTCCGCTGTTGCGCAATGCGATCGAGGCATTTCCGCCGCAGGCGTTGCGCGACTGGGCGCACGGGCTAGGGCAGGAGACGTTCATCGGCTCCAGCGGGCGGGTGTTTCCGAAAACCTTCAAGGCCTCGCCGTTGCTGCGCGCATGGTTGACACGGCTGGACGGTCTCGGCGTGCGGTTTTCGTTGCGACACCGCTGGCTGGGCTGGGACGAGAACGGTGCGTTGCGTTTCGAGACGCCGCAGGGAGTGCATAGCGTTAAGCCGCGCGCGACGATCCTCGCATTGGGCGGTGCAAGCTGGCCAAGGCTCGGATCGGATGGCGGCTGGCGCGACATAGTGTCGGCGCAGGGCATCGCGATCAGAGATCTGAAACCGGCGAATTGCGGTTTCCACGTCGCGTGGAGCGAGTCTTTCCGGGAGCGGTTCGAGGGCCAGCCGCTCAAGAACGTCGCGCTCAATTATGAGAAGCATACATCGCGCGGCGAAATGGTCATCACGAAGGATGGCATCGAGGGCGGCGGCATCTATGCGCTGTCGGCGGCGCTGCGCGACGGCATCGCCGCGAAGGGACACGCGACCCTTCTGATCGACCTGCGCCCGGACCTGTCCCAACCGGACATCGTGGCGCGCCTGTCGCGGCCGCGCGGCAAGCAGTCGGTCGCAACATTTTTACGCAAGGCGTTAACCTTGCCTCCGGCCGCCATCGGGCTTTTGCACGAGGCGGCATTGCATCGCGGTGCGAGGCTTGCGGCGCTCGATCCCGCCACGCTTGCCGGATTGATCCGGGCGCTGCCGCTCCGCTTGGAGGCGACCGCTTCGCTGGCGCGGGCGATTTCGACCGCGGGCGGGGTGTCTTTCGCGGAGATCAACCCCGATTTCAGCCTGCAAAAGCGGCCCGATGTCTTTATCGCGGGCGAGATGCTGGACTGGGAGGCGCCCACCGGCGGCTACCTCCTGCAAGGCTGTTTTGCCACCGGTGCCGCCGCCGGGCGGGGGGTCCTGGCGCGATTGGGCCGTTAAGCGCTTCGGACGATAGAACTATGGCGGCGTCACACAAAACCGGTAGGCTGAGGGGGAACTATTATCTCGTTCATCTCTTTCGCGTTGCAAAATAACGATAGTCGGGAGTGAAACATGAAATCCAAATATCTGTCGGCCATTTCCGCTCTGGCCCTTCTTGCTGCGGCTGGACCGGCGTTTGCCGCCGAGGGCGTCAAGATCGGCGTTCTGAATGACCAGTCCGGCGTCTACGCCGATTTCGGCGGCAAGTGGTCGGTCGAGGCCGCCCGCATGGCCATCGAGGATTTCGGCGGCTCCGTGCTCGGGCAGAAGATCGAACTGGTCGATGCCGATCACCAGAACAAGCCGGATCTGGGCGTCAGCATTGCGCGCCGCTGGTATGATGTCGAACACGTCGACATGATCACCGAACTGACGACATCGTCCGTCGCGCTTGCCGTGCAGGATCTGTCGAAGCAGGAAAAGAAGATCGACATGGTCGTCGGCGCGGGCTCCTCGCGCATCACCGGCGATTCCTGCTCGCCTTATGGTTTCCACTGGGCCTATGACACCCATGCGCTGGCTGTCGGTACCGGCGGCGCGCTCACCGAAGCGGGCGGTAACAGCTGGTTCTTCCTGACCGCCGATTATGCCTTCGGCTATTCGCTTGAGAAGGACACCGCCGAGATCGTGAAGGAGAAAGGCGGCAAGGTGCTTGGCGCGGTACGTCATCCGCTGAACACCTCGGACTTCTCGTCGTTCCTGTTGCAGGCGCAAAGCTCGAAGGCGAAGGTCATCGGTCTGGCCAACGCCGGTCTCGACACCTCCAATGCCATCAAGCAGGCGTCGGAATTCGGCATCGTGCAGGGCGGCCAGAAGCTCGCGGCGCTCCTGTTCACGCTGGCTGAAGTGCATGGCCTTGGTTTGCAAGCCGCTCAGGGCCTGCAACTGACCGAGAGCTATTACTGGGATCGCGACGACAAATCGCGCGAATTCGCCAACCGCTTCTTCAAGAAGACCGGCCGGATGCCGAACATGGTGCAGGCCGGTACCTATTCGGCCGTGACCTCGTATCTGAAGGCCGTGAAGGCCGCCGGTACCAAGGACACCGAGGCCGTCACCAAGAAGCTGAAGGAACTGCCGGTCGACGACGCCTTCACCTCGCACGGCAAGGTTCTCGCCAACGGCCGCATGGTGACCGACCTCTATCTGTTCGAGGTCAAGAAGCCTTCGGAAAGCAAGAAGCCGTGGGATTACTTCAAGGTGATCGCGACGGTTCCGGGCGACAAGGCTTACCCGACCGCGAAGGAAAGCGGCTGCCCGCTGACCAAGTAAGTCTCAACCGATAAAGGAATCCGCGCCGCGCGAAAGCCGGCGCGGATTTTCTTTTGCGCCGGAAAGCGGCATTACGTTCCGCTTTCGATGTCCTCGCGCAGGATTTCCAGCTCCAGCCATTGCTCCTCGGCGGCCGCGAGATCGGCATGGGCTTTAGTCATCGCGGCGGATGCGGAATCGAACGCCTTGCGGTCGCGCGCATAGAGCGTCGGATCGTCGAGTAGGGTTTGCAGCTTCGCGATCTCGGCTTGCAGCTTCGCCATGGTCTTCGGCAGCGTTTCCAGCGCGTGCTTGTCCTTGAAGGAGAGACGGCGTTTCGCGGCGGGCGCGTCCGGAGCAGGCGAGGATGTTTTCGCGGCTTTCGCGGGCGCGGGCGTGCCCTTGACGGTCTTTTCCTTCAGGTCGCTGCCGCGCTGCGCCAGCATGTCGGAGTAGCCGCCGGCATATTCGATCCAGCGGCCTTGTCCTTCCGGCGCGATCACGGAAGTGACGACGCGGTCGAGAAAGTCGCGGTCGTGGCTGATGAGCACCACGGTGCCCTCGTAATCGCCGAGCATGTCTTCCAGCACGTCCAGCGTCTCCAGATCGAGATCGTTGGTCGGCTCGTCCAGCACCAGCAGGTTCGATGGCTTGGCCAGCGCGCGCGCCAGCATCAGGCGTCCGCGCTCGCCGCCGGACAGCGCCTCGAGCGGGGTGCGCGCCTGCTCCTGCGAAAACAGGAAGTCCTTCATGTAACCGATGACATGCTTCGGCTTGCCGCCGACCATGATGTGGTCGCCGCGTCCGCCGGTCAGGGCTTCGGAGAGCGTCGATTTCGGATCGAGGCTTTCGCGATGCTGGTCGAGCGTCGCCATTTCGAGATTGACGCCGAGCCGCACCGTGCCTTCGTCCGGCGGCTGTGCGCCGGTGAGGATGTTGATGAGGGTGGTCTTGCCCGCGCCGTTGGGACCGACGATGCCGAGCCGGTCGCCGCGCGCGATGCGGGTGGAGAAATCGGCGACGATGGCGCGCTCGCCGAACGCCTTCGAGATGTGTTTCGCCTCGGCCACGAGCTTGCCGGACACATCGGATTCGGCGGCGGCGAGCGTCGCCTTGCCGGTTGCGCCGCGATAGTCGCGCCGCTGCTGGCGCAGCGCGTGCAGATTGCCGAGGCGTTTGACGTTGCGCTTGCGGCGGCCCGAGACGCCGTAGCGCAGCCAGTGCTCCTCCATTACGATCTTGCGGTCGAGCTTGTGCTGCTCGCGTTCTTCTTCCGCCAGCACCTCGTCGCGCCACTCTTCGAAAGCATCGAAGCCTTTCTCGATGCGACGGGTCTCGCCACGGTCGAGCCAGACGGTGGCGCGCGACAGGTTGGCCAAAAATCGCCGGTCGTGGCTGATGATGACGAGCGCGCTGCGGCGGGAGGCGAGTTCGCTCTCCAGCCATTCGATGGTGGTGAGGTCGAGATGGTTGGTCGGCTCGTCCAGCAGCAGGATGTCGGGCGAGGGCGCGAGCACCCGCGCCAGCGCCGCGCGTCTTGCTTCGCCGCCCGAAAGGTCCGCCGGATTTTCCTCGCCGGTAAGCCCGAGCTGTTCGAGCAGGTAGCGCGCCTGATAGGAGTCGTCTCCCGGATTAAGTCCCGCCTCGACATAGGCAAGCGTTGTGGCCGCGCCCGAGAAGTCCGGCTCCTGCGGCAGATACCGTACCGTCGCGCCTGGCTGCACGAAGCGCGTGCCGCGATCCGGGTCGATCAGTCCGGCGACGATCTTGAGCAGCGTGGACTTGCCCGAGCCGTTGCGGCCGATCAGGCAGACACGGTCGCCCGCTTCGACGGCCAGTTCCACGCCGGTCAGAAGCGGCGTGCCGCCGAAGGTGAGGGCGATGTCCTTGAGCTGGATGAGGGGAGCCATGTGCCTCAGTTTGCTGGTTGCGCGCGCAGGATGCGGCGGATGGCCTGATCCAGCGCCGAGAGAAATGCCGAACGATCCTTCGGCGAGAAGCCGCGCGGGCCGCCGGTGATCTCGCCGCTGGCGCGCAGATCCGTCATCAGGTTGCGCACCGCGAGCGTCATGCCGATCGACTCTTCCGTGAACGCCTTGCCGTTCGGCGCGATGACGGACGCACCGGCCTTCACGCAACGGCTGGCGAGCGGAATGTCGGCGGTAACGACGACATCGTCTTTCGTTGCGCGTTCGGCGATCCAGTCGTCGGCCGCATCCATGCCGGCCCCGGCGGCGATGCGTTCGATCATGGGATCGTCCGGCACGCGGATGAAATTCCCCGCGACGACGCTCACGGGCCAGTGGTGGCGCGCGGCGACGCGGTAAATTTCATCCTTCACCGGACAGGCATCTGCGTCGATATAGATTCGCATATTGTTCGTTCGTTTAACGTCCTGCGTTTTGCGTTGCGATAACATGGCTCGCGCCGCCGCGAAAGCAGGCGCATTCCTTAGTTTTCAGGCGTTTTGGCGGGGCTGGAACAGGATGGTTGCGCGCGACGCCTGCGCTGATACATTTGGCAACGAATGGTGTTTCGCGCCGCCTCGGCGCAGATTTGGATCTGCATGACGGAGCATGCACAGTTACGCGCCGCCGTGAAGCGGGACGCGACTTTGCTGGCGGGCGAGGCGGAAGCAAGCCATGCTTCCGGCGTGCCTGCCTATGCCGCGATCGATCTCGGCACCAACAATTGCAGATTGCTGATCGCGCGCCCGGCCGGTGACGGCTTCCGCGTGGTCGATTCATTTTCCCGCATCATCAGGCTCGGCGAGGGCATCGTATCGTCCGGCCGCATCAGCGATGCCGCGATCGAGCGCGCTGTCGTCGCACTGTCGGTCTGCCGAGACAAGATGGATGCGCGCGGCGCGGTCCGCCGCCGCACCATCGCCACCGAAGCCTGCCGCGCGGCGGACAACTCGGATTTTTTCCTGTCCCGCATCAAGTCGGAAACCGGAATCGAACTCGAGATCGTCGATCGCGAAACGGAATCGACCTTCGCCGCGATCGGCTGCTCGCCGCTGCTCGACGACCGCGCGCGCGGTGCGATCCTGTTCGACATCGGCGGCGGCTCGACCGAGGTGGTGAAGCTGATGCGGCCCGACGGTCAACCTGATGCGCCGCCGGTGAAAGGACCGTGGATATCGCTGCCGCTCGGCGTCGTGACGCTGGCGGAGCATTTCGGCGGCATCGACGTGACGCGGGAGTCCTATGCGGCGATGGTCGATGAAGTCGCCCGGCATCTCGCGCCGTTCGCGGCCGCGCATAACGGCAACCTCGAAGGCATGCACCTGCTCGGCACGTCCGGCACCGTCACCACGGTGGCGGGTGTCCATCTCGGCCTCGTACGGTACGACCGCCGCAGGGTCGACGGGCTCTGGATGAAGGGCCACGACATCGAGGCGGCGGTCGAGAAGCTGATGACGATGACCTATCGCCAGCGCGCCGATAATGCCTGTATCGGGTCCGAGCGCGCCGATCTCGTGCTGGCGGGCTGCGCCATTCTCGATGCGATCCGCGCGGCGTTCCCGGTGCCGAGGCTGCGGGTCGCCGACCGTGGCCTGCGCGAGGGGATGCTGGTCGAAATGATGCGCGAAGACGGCTATATCCAGCCCGTGTAAGGTCGCGCACGGAATTCTCAAGGCTCACGCATGGCGAAAGACACCACCGGACGGCTGCACGTCACGGTCAAGAGCGGCGGCAAGCGCAAGCTGTCGTCCAAGCTGTGGCTGGAGCGCCAGCTCAACGACCCTTATGTCGCGCAGGCCAAGCGCGACGGGTATCGTTCGCGTGCCGCCTACAAGTTGCGCGAGATGGACGACAAATATCGTTTCCTCAAGCAGGGGCAGGCGGTGGTCGATCTCGGCGCGGCACCCGGCGGCTGGAGCCAGATCGCGGCGAAGCGCGTCGGCGCGGAGGCAGGCAAAGGCAAGGTCGTCGCCATCGACCTTCTGGAGATGGGCGAGATACCCGGCGTCACCTTCGCGCAGCTCGATTTCCTCGCGGACGATGCCCCCGAGAAGTTGCGCGCGATGCTGGGGGGCGGCGCGGACATCGTGATGTCCGACATGGCCGCCAACACCACGGGGCACCGGAAGACCGACCAGTTGCGCATCGTCGGTCTGGTCGAGAGTGCCGCGGCTTTCGCGGCCGAGGTGCTCAATCCCGGTGGCGTGTTTCTGGCGAAGGTGTTCCAGAGCGGGGCGGATGCGACGTTGCAGGCGGAGCTGAAACGCAATTTCGCCACCGTGCGTCACGTCAAGCCCGCGGCGAGCCGTCAGGATTCATCCGAGCGCTACGTGCTGGCGATGGGCTTTCGCGGGGGCGATTAACCCAGCCGGTGGTCGCGCACTTCGGCAGTGGTTTCGTTGGCGGCGGTGTCGGCGGCTTTGGGGCCTTCCATCGCCTCGACCTTCTGGCCGGAGATCTGGTGCCCCGCATTGGCGGGCAGGCGATAGAACGACCAGAACGATGACAGCGAAATTAGCGAGACGACGACAAAGGCCGGCCAGAAATCGGCCGCGGTTAGCTCGGCGCCTTGCCGAAAGTGCACCGTCGCCTCGACCGCGAACGCGCCGACCGCGACGCCCGCCGAAATCGCAAGCTGCTGGTTGACGCTCGCAAGCGTGGTGGCGCGGCTCATCTGCGGCGGCTCGACTTCCGCGTAAGCCAATGTGTTGATCGCGGTGAATTGCAATGAGCGGAAGAAGCCGCCGACGATCAGCACGATCATGATGAGCAGAAGCGGCGTGCCGGGCGTGAACAGCGCGCAGGCGGCGAGCGACGCGGAGGCGACGAACACGTTGAACAGGATGACCGGCCTGAACCCGAAGGTGCGGATGATGCGTGCGGCGAACGTCTTCATGCCCATCGCGCCGATGGCGGAAGCAAACGTCACCATGCCGGACTGGAACGGCGATAGTCCGAAGCCGAGCTGCATCAGGAGCGGCAGCAGGAACGGCAACGCGCCGATGCCCATGCGGAACAGGAAGCCGCCGCCGAGGCTCGCGCGCAATGTCGGCAATTGCAGCAGCGAGAAGTCGAGCACCGGCGAGGCGGTCTTGCGGGCGTGGCGGATGTAGAACAGGCCGGAGACGGCGCCGCCGACGATCAATCCGACGACCAGTTGCCACGGCAGCAGGTTGAGCCCCGCGACCGACAGCCCGAAGGCAAGTCCGGCCACGGCGAGCCCCGCCAGCAGCAGGCCGACGAGATCGAAGCGTTCGGGATTGATGCTGCGGATCGGATCGATGAAGCGGACGGCGAGATAGATTCCGAGAAATCCGATCGGGATGTTGATGAGGAAGATCCAGTGCCACGAGAAATAGGTCGTGATGAAGCCGCCGAGCGGCGGGCCGATCACCGGGCCGAGCAAGGCGGGTACCGTCACCCATGCCATGGCGTTGACGAGTGCGCTCTTGTCGATGGTCCGCAGCAGCACCAGGCGGCCGACCGGCATCATCATCGCGCCACCCATGCCCTGAAGGATGCGGGCGAAGACGAAATCGGTCAGTGTGGAGGAGAGCGCGCAGCCGATCGAGCCGAGCATGAACACGCCGATGGCGGTCGCGAATACCGTGCGCGCGCCGAACCTGTCCGCCATCCAGCCGCTGCCGGGAATGAACACCGCGAGCGACAGCAGGTACGAGGTGATGGCGACCTTGAGCGCCAGCGGATTGGTGCCGATGTCGGCTGCAATCGCCGGGAGCGAGGTCGCGATCACCGTGGAGTCCATGTTCTCCATGAACAGCGCGCAGGCGACGATCAGCGGAATCAGGCGTTCTTTCTGCATCGTCAGGTTGGTAGCAACGGTGGGAGGATCGGCAAAGCCCGGCCAAGGGTGAACATGGGTGAAAAGGGACGAAACTGGCCGGTATCGCGGGCGAGGGCACTCTCGCGGGGTCAACTCGCCGTGACACCGGCCGTTCCGGCGCAAGGGGATGAGGCTGGTATGGCTGCCATCGCGCAAAAGCCTGTCAAAACCGCGAGAAAGGCTTTGAAATACGGGGTCGCCGTGCTATCGACCACCGCCAATCCCATCGATGGGCGACGATTCCCGTGTGGTGCCGCAGCGCCGCCGGATCGCCGCTTATCCTGAGATGTTAGCGCGGCGAGGCCGCTGGAGGGAGTTGGCAATGGCGTCCATCAATCAGACAATCCGGGAAGCGTTTACCTTCGACGACGTGTTGTTGAAGCCCGGCCTGTCGGAGGTGATGCCCTCCGAAGCCGATCTGCGGACCCATCTGACCCGTGCCGTTCCCCTCAACATTCCGATCATGGCCTCCGCCATGGATACCGTCACCGAGGCCCGCATGGCGATCGCGATGGCGCAGTCGGGCGGCATCGGCGTCATCCATCGCAATTTCAACAGCCCCGAGGATCAGGCCGCGCAGGTGCGGCAGGTGAAGAAGTTCGAATCCGGCATGGTGGTCAATCCGCTGACCATTTCGCCCGACGCGCGGCTCGCCGACGCGCTGGCGATGATGAAGGACCACGGCTTCTCCGGCATCCCGGTGGTCACCGGCGGCGGCAACGGCCAGCCCGGCAAGCTCGTCGGCATTCTTACCAACCGCGACGTGCGTTTCGCCACCAACCCGGACCAGAAGGTGTCCGAGCTGATGACGCACGAAAATCTCATCACCGTGCGCGAGGGCGGCGTCAACCAGACCGAAGCCAAGAAGCTCCTGCACCAGAACCGGATCGAGAAGCTGCTGGTGGTGGACGACCAGTACCGCTGCGTCGGCCTCATCACGGTGAAGGACATGGAGAAGGCGGTGGCCTATCCGCTGGCCTCCAAGGACGAGCAGGGCCGCCTGCGCGTCGCCGCCGCGACCACGGTGGGCGACGGGGGTTTTGAGCGCACCGAACGGCTGATCGACGCGGGCGTCGATGTCGTGGTGGTCGATACCGCGCACGGCCATTCGCAGCGCGTGCTCGATGCCGTCAACCGCATCAAGCGGCTGTCCAATGCAGTTCAGGTGGTGGCGGGCAACGTCGCGACCCGGGAAGGCACGCAGGCGCTGATCGATTCCGGCGCGGACGCGATCAAGGTCGGCATCGGCCCCGGCTCGATCTGCACCACGCGCATCGTCGCGGGCGTCGGCGTGCCGCAGCTCACCGCGATCATGGATTCGGTCGAGGCGGCGAAGAAGGCGGGCATCCCCGTGATCGCGGACGGCGGCATCAAGTTCTCGGGCGATCTCGCCAAGGCGCTGGCGGCGGGCGCGGATGTCGCCATGGTCGGCTCGCTGCTGGCGGGCACCGACGAGACGCCCGGCGAAGTGTTCCTGTGGCAGGGCCGCTCCTACAAGGCCTATCGCGGCATGGGCTCGGTCGGCGCGATGTCGCGCGGCTCGGCCGACCGCTACTTCCAGCAGGACATCAAGGACACCCTCAAGCTGGTGCCGGAAGGCATCGAGGGGCAGGTGCCCTACAAGGGGCCAGTCGCCAACGTGCTGCATCAGCTGGCGGGCGGCCTGCGCGCGGCGATGGGCTATGTCGGCGCCAGGACGTTGCAGGACTTCCACGCCAAGGCGGAATTCGTCCGCATCACCGGCGCGGGGTTGCGCGAAAGCCACGTCCACGATGTGACAATCACGCGCGAGAGCCCGAACTATCCCGGCGGAGCGTAGTTATCACGGCGAGCCCGCGATGCATCCCTGAGAGGGGTGCGCGCGGGCGATCCATACTTTGATATTTGGAGACGCCGTCATGATGTATCAGGGCATTTTGTTGCCGGTTTTCGTTCTCGTCGCGCTGACGTTCGGGGTGTTGTTCTGGACCGGGCGCCGCCTCTCGCTGGCGGGAGGGCCCGCCCAGGGCTGGTTCAACTACCACCTTCAGACGCTGTTCTATGTCGTTGTGGCGCTTGCATTGCCATTGCGGCAGGCCGATCTCGTCATGGTGCTGCTGGCATGGGTGTTCGTGGTGCTGCAAATCTTCCATGCGGGGCTGTTCGTCCGCTCATCGGGTGAAGCCGCGCAAGGCTCCTCGCTCTTTATCGCCGGCGCGCTGGTGTTGCTGGCGATGTGGGTGTACTTCGCGCTACGCATCCTGTTTCCCACACTCACATAACGACTGAAGGATAGTCATGACGCCCGCCGCACGGCTGTCCGCTGCCATTGAAGTTCTCGAAGCCATCGACACCGACCGCTCCCCGGCGCAGACCGCGCTGAAGGCGTGGGGCACCGCGCACCGTTTCGCGGGTTCGGGCGACCGCGCCGCGATCGCGGGGCTGGTGTTCGACGCGCTGCGCCGCCGTTCCTCGGCTACGTATGTGATGGACGAGGACAGCCCACGCGGGCGGCTGCTCGGCGCGTTGCGGCTGGAGCGCGGCTTTGAGACCGACGCCATCGCGGCACTGTGCAACGGCGAGCGTTTCGCGCCCGCGCCGCTGTCGGATGCCGAGCGCGCCGCCCTGAATTCACGCACGCTCGACGATGCACCACCCGCCATCGCGGGCGACTATCCCGAATGGCTCGACCCGCATCTGGCGGAAGCCTTCGGCGACGATCGCGTGAAGGAGGCGGCGGCGATGGCGAGCCGCGCGCCGCTCGACCTGCGCGTCAATACGCTGCGCTCAAAACCCGAGAAGGCGCTGGCCGCCCTGTCGCATCTGGGAGCGCAACCCACGCCATGGTCGCCGCTCGGGTTGCGCATCGTGCTCGGGGCGGATGCGCGCAATCCCGGCGTTCACGCCGAGGAGGTTTTCATCAAGGGCGGCGTTGAAGTTCAGGATGAAGGATCGCAGCTTGCGGCCTTGTTCACACAGGCAAAACCGGGCGAACAGGTGATCGACCTGTGCGCGGGCGCGGGCGGCAAGACGCTGGCGCTCGCGGCGATGATGGGCGGCAAGGGCCGCCTGATCGCGACGGATCGCGACAAGCGCCAGCTTGCGCCGATCCATGAGCGGCTGTCGCGCGCGGGAATTCATAACGCCGATATTCGTGCGCCCAAGAGGGCCGAGAACCCGCTCTCCGACATCAATGGGACCGCCGACCTCGTGGTGGTGGATGCCCCCTGTACCGGCACCGGGACGTGGCGGCGCAACCCGGACGCCAAGTGGCGGATGCGGCCTGGCGCGCTGGAGGTTCGGCTCAAGGATCAGGCCGAGGTGCTGGAGCGGGCGGCCTCATTGGTGAAGCCGGGCGGGCGCATCGCCTACATCACCTGTTCCGTCTTGCCGCAGGAGAACGGCGGCCAGATCGACGCCTTTACCGCCCGCCACGGGGACTTCGCCGTGGTCCCGCCTGCCGAGGTCATCGGGGTGCTTGGGGAGCGCGCCGTCGCTTTTGGAAAAGCCGTGCGCCAGTCCCCGCAGGGGCTGCTGATGACCCCGCTGCGCACCGGGACGGACGGGTTTTTCGTCTCCATCCTGCGCAAGGCAGATCACTAAAGCTGCCGATAAGCCCGGTTTGACGGGAGTTCCGGGGTTGCGACTCCGCCCCCCCTCGCGTATCTCCCAGCCATGACAGCACACAGCCAGACCGGTGCCGCGACGCCTGATGTGGCGGCCGCGCACGAGAAGATTCTGATCGTCGATTTCGGCTCTCAGGTCACGCAACTGATCGCCCGCCGCGTCCGCGAGGATGGCGTCTATTCCGAGATCGTGCCGTTCCAGAAAGCCGAGGAAGCCTTCGCGGCGATGAAGCCGAAGGCCGTCATCCTCTCCGGCGGACCGGCCTCGGTGCTGGACGAGGACGCGCCATCCGCGCCGATGTCGATCTTCACGTCGGGCGTGCCGGTGCTGGGCATCTGCTACGGCGAGCAGACCATGGCGCAGCAACTCGGCGGCACGGTCGAGGCGGGGCATCACCGCGAGTTCGGCCGCGCCGCCATCGAGATCACCGACGACTGCGCGCTGTTCGAGGGCATCTGGAAGAAGGGCGAGAAGCACGACGTCTGGATGAGCCACGGCGACCGCGTGACGAAACTGCCGGAGGGTTTTCGCGGCGTCGCCAAGGCGGCGGGCTCGCCGATTTCCATCATCGCGGATGATGCGCGCAAATTCTATGCGATGCAGTTTCACCCAGAGGTGGTGCACACGCCGGACGGCGCCAGGCTGATCAAGAATTTCGTGCGCAAGGTTGCGGGCCTCAAGGGCGACTGGACCATGCGCGCCTTCCGCGAGGAGGCCATTGAAAAAATCCGCGCGCAGGTCGGCAACGGCCGCGTGATCTGCGGCCTGTCCGGCGGCGTCGATTCAGCGGTGGCGGCGGTGCTGATTCATGAAGCGATCGGCGACCAGCTCACCTGCGTGTTCGTCGACCACGGCCTGTTGCGCATGGCGGAAGCCGAGACGGTGGTCGACCTGTTCCGGCATCACTACAACATTCCGCTGGTGCATGTGGACGCGTCCAAGACGTTCCTCGGGGAGTTGTCTGGCGTCACCGATCCGGAAGCGAAGCGCAAGATCATCGGCAAGCTGTTCATCGACGTGTTCGATGAGGAGGCCAAGAAGATCGGCGGCGCTGACTTCCTCGCGCAGGGCACGCTGTACCCGGACGTGATCGAAAGCGTGTCGTTCACGGGCGGACCTTCCGTCACCATCAAATCGCATCACAATGTCGGCGGTCTGCCCGCGCGCATGAAGATGAAGCTGGTCGAGCCGTTGCGCGAACTGTTCAAGGACGAAGTGCGCGCACTGGGCCGCGAACTCGGCCTGCCGGATGTGTTCGTCGGGCGGCATCCGTTTCCGGGGCCGGGGCTTGCGATCCGCTGTCCGGGCGAGATCACGCCGGAGAAGCTCGACATCCTGCGGCAGGCGGACGCAATCTACATCGAGGAAATCCGCCGCGCCGGATTGTACGATACCATCTGGCAGGCATTCGCGGTGCTGCTGCCGGTCAAGACCGTCGGCGTGATGGGCGACGGGCGGACCTACGAATTCGTGGTCGGCCTGCGCGCGGTGACATCGACCGATGGCATGACGGCGGACTTCTATCCGTTCGACATGAAATTCCTCGCCGAAACCGCGACGCGTATCATCAACGAAGTGAAGGGCGTCAACCGCGTGGTCTATGACGTGACGAGCAAGCCGCCCGGCACCATCGAGTGGGAATAAGCGCCGCGGCGAGCGCAGGGTTAAATATCGGGTGAAGTCTGCCTGCGGGCCTCGTCGGCGAGGGGATGGAGGCGCTGCGGCGACGCGGGAGCGACAAGACTGAAGCCGAGACCCTTGTCAGCCCAAGCATAGCCGTTGAGGCTGCCGTTTGTTTGGCGCGCCATCGGCATATTCTGGTCCACGGCCATGCGGCGGGCAAGAATGACGAGTCGCGTGCCATGGTCGTCATCATACATGAACATCGCAGCGGGACCGTGACCGGTCGCGACCACACGGCCGCCCATGAGCCGGAAACCGGATGCCGACAGGTCCGGGATGGCAACGACACGCCCCAGCCGCTCCGTCGTCCAGTTGACGAGGGCATCTCGGTCGGACGCCTTGATCTCGATGGGCCGCTGATGGTCGGGCGCGTACACCGCGTAACTCGCGCTTGCCTCCTCGACGAGGGCCGCGATGCCTTCTGACGGTTGCGTCATGTTCCGCAAGAACCATCCGCCCACTCCGCCCATGCAGAGCAGGACAATCGCGGCGGCGACGGCCATCCACCGTGTGGCGATGGACGGTCTCCGCTGGCGCTCGATGATCCGCGACAGGTTGAGCTGTGGCGGAATCGGTTCGTCGGCGATGGGAGCGTATCCTGCCTTGAGCAGTTTTCGCTGGCGGCTATAGGCGGCCACGCGCCCGGCGATATCCGGATGCGCATCGAGATAGGCTGCGATCTCCTCTTTCCGGCGAACGTCGAGCGTCTGATCGACGAAGGCGTGGAGGTCATCCTCGGTAGTGGGCCGTGCCATTATTTCACCCTCCGCAAATAAGGCTTCGGCGATTGTTCCGCGCTGGCGCCGTCCATCAGTTCGATCAGGCTATCGCGCGCGCGGGACAGGCGCGACATCACGGTGCCGACCGGCAGGCCAAGGACATCGGCCGTTTGCGCATAGGTCAGATCTTCCACGGCGGTGAGAAGAAGCACCGAGCGATGCTCCTCCGGAAGGAGTCCAACGCAACGTAACATATCCTGAACCTCTATTATTCCTTCCTGATGGGCTTCCCGGGAGATATCGCGCTCGCTCGCATGCTCGATAGCGATCTCGGGGGGCGTGCGCTTTTGTTGGCGGAAGCGGCTGACCGCGAGGTTATGGAGAATACTGAACATCCAGGTTTTCGGATCTCCGTCCAGCCGGCGCTGATGCCAGCGGCTGACGGCGCGCTCCAGGCAGTCCTGCACGAGATCGTCGGCGATCGAGCGGTCGCGGACCAGCGCGCGGGCATAGCGGCGCAGCGCCGGGATCAGCGGTTCGATCAGGTGCACCATGTCATTCATGGCAAATTCCCTAGAAAGCCCGCTGCCCGGCCGGTGGTTCGGCCGGGCAGCGCTTTTCGGCGGCTAGTGACCTTGTATCTGGACAACGGTGCCGGGCTTGCCCGCGTTACTTTCCGCGATCACGAGATAGCGCCTTTCGTTCTTCACATCGTTCTGAACGATCTGGCGGATCGGACCGGCGGCGTTGACGATGGCCGATCCCGCCGGGTTGGTCATGAAGTTTGCCAATGGCTGCAACATGCCTTTGCCCTCGGGCCCGGTGGAGAGCGCCAGAACGTAGGGTTTTTTGGCCTCAAGGCCGGTGACGGAGGCCTGGAGAATCTGGATCAAGCCCTGATCGAACAGGGACACACTGGTCGGAGTTTTGCCGTCGTGTTTTCCTGCTGGGGCCAGGGTCAGGTGAGCCGTTTGTCCGGCAAGGCCGAGCGGCTGGAGGTCGTCCGTCCCGGAACCCTCAGGCACTGCATTGGGAACGTAGGCAATTGCCTGCGGAGCCTGGCCGATGGGAATGTTGGCGACGACTTTATTCGTTTGCGTGTCGATCGCCGCCAGTGCATCCGCGTTTTCCAGACCCACGTAGATTCGGCTGCCGTCGCCTGACGGCCAGATGCCGTGGGGCAGGTTGCCAACCGGGATCGTCGCGACCTGCTCGAAATTGTCCGTCCGGAAGACCTTCACCTGATTCAGGCCGCCAATCGTGACATAGGCGAAAGAGCCGTTCTTGTTCACCGCGAAATTGACGTGGTTGGTGATCGGGCCGGTATCGATGGTCTTGATCAGATCGAAGGGAGGTTGTGCGTTGAAGACCTGCGTCTTGCCGATATCCTTCAGCGTGAACCAGACCTGCTTGCCGTCGGCCGTCGCGGCGATATTCGGACAGAAGGGGCTGGCCTGTTTGACGCGCGCCACGATCTGGTGATCGGCGACGCTGATGACATCCGTTTCGGGATTGAAGGACGAGCAGACATAGCCGTACTTGCCGTCCGGCGAAAATATCTGCATGCCGGGACCGTTCGGCGTTTTGATGCGGGTTTTTTCCTCGAAAGTGGCGGCATCGAGCACGTCGACATAATCCTCGCCGCGAACCGTGATCCAGACTTCCTTGCCGTCGGGTGTGAAGAAGGCCTCATGCGGCGAGCGTCCGACATAGGTCGTGTGCTTCACCGTATTCGTGGCCGTGTCGATAAAGGTGACGGAGTTGGAGCCGATCGAGACGATCGCGAGCGTCTTGTGATCGGGTGAGAAGCCCATGCCGTGGACAAGCACCTGTCCCTTGTAGAGGGGACTGAAATTGCCGGGCTGAGGATCGCCAAGACGAATAACGCCGAGCAGTTTGTTGTCGGCCGGATCGGTGACCGACACCGTGTTCGAAAACTGTTCCGCGGCATAGATCCTGTCGCGATGACTGACGGGGATGTCCGGCGCCGAGACAGGCCCCGGGGCTTGTCCGGCCAAGGCGGCCGTGCAGGCCAGAAAGGTGCTGGCGAGCAGACTCACGGAAAGCAGACTGCGGTTCATCTTGATGCTCCTATTTGGTTTTGTTGAGCGGGCTCATCATCATGCCGGGGGACATGAAGGAGTGGTTGTGGTGGGAGGGTGCAGGTGCGGTTGCCGCCGTCGCCTGGGTCGGCACCGCGGCGTCTGCGGGCAAAGGCTGGCCGAGCGCGAGGCGCATCGCCGCGATTTCCTGCTGTTGATCGACGATGATTTCCTGCGCGATGCGGCGGAGTTGCTCATTGTGCCCGTAGCGTAAATACGCGACGGCCATGTCGATCGCGCCCTGATGATGCGGGATCATCATCGCGGTGAAGTCCGCATCGACGTCGCCGGTCGGCTTGACGTCCATCCCGGCCATCATCTTGTCCATCGCCGCGCTGTTCTCGGTGAGAAAAGGCTGTTCCGCCTCGACCGGGAGACTTGCCTGATCTGTCTGGGCTTGCGGTTGGGTGGTCTGGGCGTGACTGCATATCGGGCCGATGGCGAAGCCAATGGCGGCGACAAGCTGAATGACGCCTGTATGTGGTGGGAAGAGAGACATGCGATCCAACTCCTGAACACGAAGGGGTGTTATTGGAGTGGACGCCCGCGCGAGCGAACTATTCCGCGGGGATCGGAAAAATTTTGTTCGGGCAATAAGGTGGAATTTGCGAGGCGGCGCCAACCGTCCGCCTGCTGGCTGCTTCGCGAAAACTTGATATCGCGCGTATCCCTTCTCTTTTTGGAATTAAAAACCTTGACGCCTCAGGGATCAGGGTTCAACCGTCAGCGGAAGGGTTTTGCGGCTATCAAACGGCGCATGACAGGTGTTTGAGAAATTTGGGCAAGAACAAGCGCCGCTGTCGCGGGCTGGAATGAAATAGAAGGACAAGAGCAATGGCAAAAGTACGTTGCATCACCGAGATGGGCATGGGCGTGGACGTTCATGGCAAGGATGGCACCAAGGCGGCCCGCCGCGCGGTGTCGGATGCGCTGCGTCACTCGAGCCTGAGCTTCTTCCCGCTGGTGGGAAAGACGCGCGACGATATGTTCGTCGATGTCACGGTCGCCGTTCCGGACCCGAGCGGAGTGGACACCGCGGCGGTCGCGAAGGAATTGCCGTATGGCAAGATCACCGTGAAGGCGGTGCAGGGCGGTCTGGAAGTGCCTTATGAGGGCAAGGATTCAATCCTGATCGCGAACGCTGCGATTATCGTTTACATCGACGACGGCAAGTAAGCCGTCCGTCTGCCTGCGGCCTCACACCGCCGCGATGCAGTCGATCTCGATGTCGAAATGACCGGGCCATGCCGGCACGTTGATGAAAATGCGTGCCGGCGGGTCTTTCGGAAAGTAGCGCGCATAGATCGCATTGACGGCGCCGAATTTCTCGACCGACGTGCAGTACACGTTGCACTTCAAAACCTTGTCGAGCGACGACCCAGCCGTTTCAAGGCACAGCTTCATCTGTTCGAGCACGATTTCCGTCTGCCTCTCGATGGAGGCATCGACGACTTCGCCCGTTGCCGGGTCGAAAGGCGGAAAGCCGGAGACATAGATCGTGTCGCCGTGGCGCGTGACGGCGGATGTCGGCGCCTTCCATCGTTCCAGATAAGTCGATAGCGGCTCGACCCGGATGATCTCGCGTTTGCTCATGGTGTCCTCTTTGTGGGGGTTGATCCAAGCGCCTTCCTGATCCTTGGTGCCGCGAATTCCAGAAAATGACGCATCTTCAGCGGCAGGATGTTTTGGCCCGCGTGCATGAGATGAACCGGGATCGGCGCGGGCTCGTCATCCTGCAAAACGATTTTCAGCTTTCCCTGCCGGATGGCTTGCTCCGCCTGATAGGACAGCACGCGGGTCAGGCCGATGCCCGCGATCGCGGCATCGACGGCGGCCTCCGCCGTGTTGACCGCAAGGCGGCAGACCGGACGGACCGGTTTCGCGGGTCCTGTCCCGTTTTTCGCGAAGGTCCAGGACGATGCCGGGGACGCGATCGCGAAGGCCACGCACATGTGCGCGTTGAGATCCTCCGGCGTCTGCGGGGTGCCATGCGCCTTGAAATAGGCGGGGCTGCCGCAGACCACCCGCCGGATCGCGCCGACACGGGTGGCGACCATCGTGCTGTCCGGCAGTTCCCCGATGCGCACGGCCATGTCGATCTGATCCTCGATCAGATCGACATTCCTGTCGGACAGGGTCATGCGCACGTTGATCTCGGGAAAGCGCAGCAGGAAGCCGTTGACGACAGGCAGGACGTGCAGCCTGCCGAACGCGACGGGCGCGGTGATGGCGAGGCCGCCGCGCGGCGCGCTGTATTCGCCCGTCGCCTGTTCTTCGGCCTCGTCCACCCATTCCAGGATTCGTTTGCAGGCGGCGATGTAGGCGGTGCCGGCTTCGGTCAGGCCGAGCTTGCGTGTCGAGCGGACGAGAAGCTGGGTTTTCAGGTGCGATTCGAGTTCCGAAACCTTGCGGCTGACGGTGGGGAGCGGAACGCCGAGCTTGCGTCCGGCGGCCGACAGGCTGCCTTCCTCGACGGCCGTGACCAGTAGCGACATCGCCTCGAGCCGATCCATCTTGTTCTCATTTTCCGAGAGAGTGCTTCTCAAAAATACAGGAATATTACTTTCTCCGGTAGGACATATTTTACGGGCAGCCGAGAGGGAGGATGCCATGATCCATCGATTTCTCGAGATTGCTTCAACGCCCAGCGTGAAGGCCGCGCAGGCCGCGAACGGTGTCGCCGAGTACTGGGAACACCTCACGAGCACGCGAACGCGGGATCGTTTCACCGGGGCCGAGATAGCCTTCATCGCCGAGCGCGACAGCTTCTACATCGCGACGTCGTCGGAAAACGGGTGGCCTTACATCCAGCATCGTGGTGGACCAAAGGGGGTCCTGCGCGTGCTGGATGAGAAGACCCTTGCCTTCGCCGACTACCGGGGCAACCGGCAGTACATCACGACCGGGAATCTGGCGGCCAACGACCGCGTCTGCCTGTTCCTGATGGATTATCCCCGGCGGGGACGGTTGAAGATTTATGCGCGCGCCGAGGTTCGGGAGGTTCGGGATGATGCCTCGCTGGCCGAACGTTTTGCGATTCCCGGATACCGGGCCAGGGTGGAGCGTGTGATGATCCTGCATCTGGAGGCGTTCGACTGGAACTGCTCGCAGCACATCACGCCCCGGTTCACTGAGGCCGAACTGGCCGAGGCGCTGGAGCCGGTCAGGGCGCATCTGGCCGAACTTGAGGCCGAGAATACGCGTTTGCGTGAGATGGTTGGGAAGGAGAAGGCGCTGATCTGAAAGCGCCGGATAGGGCAAGCGATGAAGGGTGACAGCTACGCCATTTTTGAAACACGCGCCGGATTTTGCGGCATCGCGTGGAGCGGTAACGGCATCACGCGCTTTCAATTGCCCACGGGTAACGCCGCGGCCACGGAACGGTTGCTGCTCCGGCGCATGTCCGGCGGAAAGGCTGCCGAGCCGACGCCCGACATCGCCGGCGTGATCGAGACGGTGCGGCGCTATTTCGAGGGCGATGCAGCCGACTTCTCGGATTTGAATCTCGACCTCGATGGTCAGGACGATCTGTTCAGGCGGATTTACGCTCTCGCCCGGCGTCTGCCATGGGGACAGACGACGACCTACGGCGCGCTGGCGAAAGAGATCGATGCCGATCCCCGGCTTGCGCGCGATGTCGGGCAGGCGATGGCCAAGAATCCGATCCCGCTTATCATCCCGTGCCATCGTGTGCTCGCGGCGGGCGGCAAGGTCGGCGGGTTTTCCGCGCCGGGCGGTGCGGCGTCGAAAGTCCGCATGCTGGCGCTGGAAGGCGTCGTTCTCGCGCCGGAAGAGCCCGCGCAGGCCTCGCTGGGGTTTTGAACGGCCCGGCGATTTACGCTGTGTGCGCGATGCCGTAGGGTCGGGAGAATGGTTCATCTCAGGGGCGGCGGCGTGTCAGTCACCATCTACGGCATCAAGAACTGCGACACGATGAAGAAGGCGTTCGCCTGGCTCGACAAGGCCGGCGTCGCCTATGATTTCCACGATTATAAGAAAGAGGGCGTCGCCAAGGGCGATCTTGAGAAGTGGTGCAAGGCAGCGGGCTGGGAAACGGTTCTCAACCGCGCGGGCACCACGTTCAGGAAACTGCCGGACGCCGACAGGGAGGGGCTGACCGAACGCAAGGCCATCGCCCTGATGATGGCGCAGCCCTCGATGATCAAGCGACCCGTGCTTGATGACGGCAAGCGCCTTCTGGTCGGCTTCAAGCCGGATGACTACGAGAAAGAACTCGGCGGCAAAAGCGCGCGCAAAAAAGCAGCCCGCTGACGCGGGCCGCAGGTCCGTGTGAGCCTACTCGAACTCGATCTTGTCGCGCGGCGAGATTCGCGGCGGCGGCGTGAAGTAGAGCTTCTTGTCGATCACGGCGCGGACGACATCGATCGGAAGCCGCTCGCGCATGAGCTTCTCGATTTCAAAATGCCCGTCGGGGCTGATCGTCTCGAATGAGGCGAAGATGCGGGTGATGCGCTGGCCGTCGCTGAAGGGCAGCAGCAGCCGTTCGAGATCGACCTTGCGTTTGTCGCGGTCATGCAGCCGCGACACGGTGTAGACCGGCAGCCCGCGCCTGATGCACTCCTCGTACAGAGGCATGATGACGGGGGCGAGCCTTGGGCCGAGATATTCACTGAGTTCCCGGCCGATCCCGATCGCGCCATAGGCTTTGGCGAGGCGCGTGCCGCCATTGTCGATCATGATGCGCTGGCGGCCGTTCTCGATCTTCACGGTATAGAAGACCGCCGCCGCACAGTCCGTCTCGTTGCATTCGAGACGGAATTCCTCGAATGGCGGGGCGTGCTGAAGGGGCGTGTAGAGGCTGAGCCACCTGTTCAGAAGGTCGCGCTGCTGGATGGCGCGAACGACTTCAATGGACGCCCCTAAAAATGGTGCGGTCTCGTCGGGAAGAATGTCTCGTTTGGCCGACATGGTGACAGCCTCCGAAATCAACTTCGATAAACATCCATCATGTTCCTGATATTCACAAACGCAAGGCGGAAATTGGGTTGAGCAGTTCCTAACGCCACTTTTTTAAACTTGAGAAGTTGTGCATCGCACCTCACTGTCCAAAGGTCTCGTTGCGCGGTACGGAAAATTCGCTGCATATTCGGCAAGGGCAGGTGGCGCTTGGGCAGATAAGGCAAACAATGCCGATGCTTATTGCAATGCGAAGGCGGGGATTTTGATTGTCCGACTATATTCTTGAAACACAGGGCCTGACCAAGGAGTTCGCGGGCTTTTCCGCGGTCAGCGACGTCAATCTACAGGTTCGGCGCCACACCATTCATGCGCTGATAGGGCCCAATGGCGCGGGCAAGACCACCTGTTTCAATCTTCTCACCAAATTCCTCCATCCCTCTAAAGGGAAGATTATCTATAACGGGCAGGACATCACCGCGATGAAGCCCGCCGACGTGGCGCGGCTCGGGCTTGTGCGCTCCTTCCAGATTTCGGCGGTGTTTCCCAACCTGACGGCGCTGGAGAATGTGCGCGTCGCCCTCCAGCGCGAACACGGCGAGTCGTTCGATTTCTGGCGGTCGAAATCGGTCCTGAACCGCTTCAACGAGCGGGCGAGGGCGCTCCTGGATGACGTGGGGCTGTCGGCTTTCGAGGACATCCGCGCGGCTGAAATGCCCTATGGACGCAAGCGCGCGCTGGAGATCGCGACCACGCTGGCGCTCGAGCCCGAGATGATGCTGCTCGACGAGCCGATGGCCGGCATGGGCCATGAGGACATTGACAAGATCGCCACGCTCATCAAGAGCATTGCCGCCAACCATACCATCCTGATGGTGGAGCATAACCTCAACGTGGTGTCGAACTTGTCGGACAAGATCACGGTGCTGACCCGCGGCCAGATACTGGCCGAGGGCGATTACGCGACGCTGACGCAGGACGAGCGCGTCAAGGAAGCTTATCTGGGAGCCGGGCATGGCTGAGGCAGCAGCGGTGCCGGTTCTCGACGTCAAGGGCCTGCAAGCCTGGTATGGCGAGTCGCACATTCTTCACGGCATGGATTTTCAGGTCCGGCCCGGCGAGGTGGTGACGCTGCTCGGCCGCAACGGCGCTGGCAAATCGACCACGCTGAAATCGATCATGGGCATCATCGGCAAGCGCCGGGGCTCGGTGATGTTCGAGGGCAGGGAAACGATCCGGCTGACGTCGGACAGGATCGCGCGCCTCGGCGCCGCTTTCTGCCCGGAGGAGCGCGGCATTTTCTCGAGCCTCGACGTGAAGGAAAACCTCTTGCTGCCGCCGACGATCCGTCCGGGCGGCATGCCGGTCGAGCGGATCTTCGACCTGTTTCCCAACCTCAAGGAGCGCCTCACCAGCCAGGGCACCAAATTGTCCGGCGGCGAGCAGCAGATGCTCGCCATCGCCCGCATCCTGCGCACCGGCGCGCGCTTTCTGATGCTGGACGAGCCGACCGAGGGCCTTGCCCCGGTCATCATCCAGCAGATCGGCCGCACCATCTCGCGGCTGAAGGCGGAAGGCTTCACGATCTTGCTGGTCGAGCAGAATTTCCGGTTCGCGGCGGATCTCGCGGATCGCTTCTACGTCGTCGAGCACGGGCAGGTGATCGAC